>NZ_JAZDCU010000004.1:0-394613 GCF_036324085.1 Pseudomonas auratipiscis | reverse complement strand
TTCTACAGCGTTTCAATTCGCTGTCAACCACCTTTTTCACCGCTGCCGATCTTTCGATCGAAGCCCTTCCAGCACTATTTGAAACATCTAACTCATTGAATTTCAATAAGTTTTCAGCTCCGACTACGCCAGAAGTGGGGCGAATTATAGAGAGATTAGATCGGAGGTCAAGCATTAATCCTAAAAAGACTATGCAAAAGAACATTGCGCACTATATTGCTCAAATCTTTGGCATTGCGCATCATAGAACGCTGTCTTCCTCTGCGCGCTCTATCCTCTCTAATAAGGAACACCCCACCCCAATGAACGCTAAACCCCGCAGCCTGGCCACGACACTGTTCCCCATCGGCCTACTGCTCATTGCCATGGCTTCGATTCAATCCGGTGCGTCGCTGGCCAAGAGCATGTTCCCCATTGTGGGCGCACAAGGCACGACCACCCTGCGCCTGATTTTCGCCAGCATCATCATGTTGCTACTGCTGCGCCCCTGGCGAGCGCGACTCAACGCAAGCACCTTGCGCACCGTGGTTATCTACGGCATGGCACTAGGCGGCATGAATCTCCTCTTCTATATGTCACTGCGCACTGTTCCCTTGGGGATTGCTGTAGCCCTGGAGTTCACCGGCCCCCTTGCAGTAGCCCTGTATGCATCCCGACGCGCTGTGGACTTTCTCTGGATAGGCCTGGCGGTGGTAGGGCTACTATTGCTGATTCCCATTGGTCAAACCGGTGGCAAACTCGATCTGGTTGGCGCGGGCTATGCTCTGGGCGCTGGCGTGTGCTGGGCCTTATACATCCTTTATGGCCAAAAGGCGGGAGCGGCGAACGGCATTCAGACCGCCGCCTTAGGTGTAATGATCGCCGCCTTGTTTGTCGCACCTGTGGGTATCATCCATGCCGGAAGTGCACTGCTCACTCCTGCCCTGCTGCCCATCGCCCTAGGCGTTGCCATACTCTCGACCGCCCTACCCTACAGCCTGGAAATGGTCGCACTGACACGGCTGCCAGCAAGGACCTTTGGCACACTGATGAGCATTGAACCTGCTTTCGGCGCACTCTCTGGCCTGCTCTTCCTAGGCGAGGTGTTGAGCCTTGGTCAATGGCTGGCAATTGGAGCGATCATTACCGCCTCCGTCGGGGCGACATTGTCGATTCGAAAGGAAAGTCCGCCCCTCATCCCTGCCGACTGATTTGAGAAATATTTGCATTTAAATCGGAACTGGTCATTGTGCCGAACAGCCACGATCTTTAAGCTGTCATGGAACGTCAATCTGCAAGCTATCTAATTGACAAGACATGGACGCACAGGAGCATCAGGAAGAGGCTGCATACACAGATCCGGACGGTAGAGCCGGCACGTATTAAGGACGGGAATGAAACGAATTTTGCTCATCCTGGCCATGGTGGCCATCGCCGGATGCGCGGCGACTGCAAAAACTGAAGTCAAGCACGGCAAGAGAGGGTTGCATATCAACTGTTCCGGCCTCTCGTCCTCCTGGGACCAGTGCTATACCAAAGCGACCACAGCCTGCGGTACAAAAGGCTATAAAGTGATCGCTCGCTCTGGTGATGACGACGCAGAGCCTGGCGATTACCTTTTCGGACTCAATCCCGCCGGATATACCAGTCGCAGCATGATCGTCATCTGCAAGTAAGGACATTCAACAAAGAGGGCAGCCAAACGGCTGCCCTTTTTGCTATGCATTACAGATCAGAGTGCCTGGGTACGCTCCCGCAACCATGCCAGGGCATCCCCTTCAAGCAGCGGCTTTAGGCGCTCGTATACTTGCTGGTGATACCCATTGAGCCAATCGAGCTCGCACTGGCTCAACATTTCCGGCAGCAAGCAGCGCGTATCGATAGGACACAACGTCAAGGTTTCGAACTCGAGAAAGTCTCCAAACTCATTGCGCCCCGCTTCTCGATTGAATACCAGGTTCTCGATGCGAACACCCCAACGCCCAGGTCGGTAAGTGCCTGGCTCTATAGACGTGATCATGCCGGCCTGCATCGCAGTGTGAGGCGCCGCCGCTGCCTGATAGGCAATTACCTGAGGCCCTTCATGCACATTCAAGAAATAACCGACGCCATGCCCGGTTCCGTGACCATAATCGACCTGATCCGCCCAGATCGGCGCACGGGCAATCGCATCGAGCAGCGGCGAAAGAATGCCTCGCGGGAACCGCGCTCGAGACAAAGCGATCACTCCTTTAAGCACCCGCGTGCAATCCTGCTTCTGCTCAAGGCTCGGAGTACCCACCGCAACCATGCGGGTGATATCGGCAGTGCCGCCCAGATACTGACCACCAGAGTCGATCAACAACAGCCCATCACCCTCAATGCGCGCATGGGACGCTTCGGTGGCGCGATAGTGCGGCATGGCTCCATTTGCATTGAATGCAGCAATGGTGGAAAAGCTCAGCGAAACAAAGCCCGGGCGCTGGGCTCTTGCCGCGCTGAGCTGCTCATCAACTGTCAGCTCAGTGACGGCCTGGCGCCCCCAGGCGCCATCCAACCAGCTAAAGAAATTGCACAAGGCTGCACCGTCCTGCTCCATGGCATTACGGATATGCAGAAGATCTGCGCAGGTTTTCTGCGATTTTGCCAGGGTGGTGGGGTTTAGCCCCTCAACCAATCGCACCTGAGCCGAAACACTATCAATCAAGCCACGCGTGACGCGGGCCGGATCAATCAACAAACGCCCGTCTGCTGCAATTGCAGCCAATGCCGCGTGAATTTGCGCATAATCGCGTAACTCAACACCGTCCACGGCGAGCGTCTGACGAATACCCGCATCGACCTTACTAGGCGCAACAAAAAGAATTGCCTGCTCCTGACTGATCAGCGCAAAGGCGACAAAAACCGGGTTATAGGAAACATCGCTACCACGCAGATTGAACAACCAGGCAATATCGTCGAGGGTTGCAATGAAGTGCCAGTCGGCCCCACGCTCGCGCAACACCTTACGCAATTGCGTGAGCTTTTCACTGCGACTGACTGTTGCTTCTGGGGGCAGATGCTCAAATACCGCATTACCTGGCAATGACGGACGATCTAACCAGACCCGAGCAAGCAGGTCTGTACTGGTATGCAAACGCGCATTACGCGCCTTCAAGCGCTCTTCCAATTGACGCGCCGACGCCAATGCCATGACGGCACCATCGACTGCAACAACCTGCCCTTCGCACGTCTGATCTGCCAGCCAATCGATAGGCCCTGGTTTGCCTGGCTGCAACTTGACCAGCTCGATACTGCTACCGGCCAATTCCTTTTCAGCTTGTTCCCAGTAGCGGCTATCGGCCCACAGGCCGGCGAATTCCGACGTCACGATCAGCGTACCCACTGACCCCTGAAATCCAGACAACCACTCCCGCCCCTGCCAGTAGCCTGGCAGGTATTCCGAAAGATGCGGGTCAGCCGAAGGCACCAACAGGGCATCGATCCCCTCCTGCTTCATCACCTGACGCACAGCTGCCAGGCGAGCGACGATCACTCCCTGCGTTGAGGGCTGACTATTCATGCTGACTCCTGCTACTGCGACATCCATTGGTATAGACATAAATAATGGAGCAGGCATCTGCGTCCGGCAACCGCGCTATGGTTCAACCCTGTAACAAGACTCCTGCAACCTGCCTACAACGATTGCTGCCAAGCGTTAAATGAGTCAAAGCCGGGGCAAAAACTTCAATTGGGCTGAACTTCCAGACCTCTGGGCCTTCACAACAAATACAGTCCGGTGTGGCAGTTGATCCCACTTGGAAGACTTGTTGCCGAGGAAAACGCCCATGCGCCGATCGACAGACCGCAAGCAAGGTGTGGTGCTGCTCGATACTCGCGAGCAGACCCCTGAACACGAGCACAGTGTTCACCTAGCGATTGCCGAGCGCCTCGCTCAGTTGCTCAACACTCAGGTTATCAAGCCTGCGCAATCACTTAGTGCCGATGACAACTACTACTTCCTGCCCACCGAAACACTGATTGATACCGACCGTTATCAACATCTCGGCATTACCTCAGATCGGGATTTGTTTGGCGGGTTGGTCAGTCGGCCGTACATGGCCACCAAGGCCATATCCCACCCGCTCCCTGCCAACGCCCGCTACCCATTGGGCTGGACCGACGATTTTGCCCGTCAAGCCAGCGATGCACTGCTTCGCGGCTACACGGTTTTCAGCCTGGCAGACGCCATGTGCGCTGCGGAACTGTTATTGCGTACTGGTCCCTTGCGGATAAAACCGGTACGCGCGAAGGCAGGACGAGGGCAAATAGTTGCAAGCACCCTGCACGAAGTCGAACAAGCGCTTATAAGCCAGTGCGAGAAGGACTTGGCCATTTGGGGCTTGGTCCTGGAAGAAAACCTGACCCAGGTCCAGACCTTCAGCGTTGGCCAGGCACTGGTGGCAGGCATTCAGTGCAGTTACTACGGCACGCAACAACTGACCCATGACCATGCAGGAGAAGAAGTCTACGGTGGGTCCGACCTGGTGGTGGTGCGAGGTAATTACGACACCTTGCTGCAACTGGAACTCGAGCAGCCGATACGGCTCGCCATTACCCAAGCCCGGACCTACGAGCAGGCCGCAGTACGTAATTTCCCAGGATTCATAGCTTCGCGCCGAAACTATGACGTCGCTCGCGGCCTGAATAGCCAGGGCCAACCCAAAAGCGGCGTACTCGAACAATCCTGGCGCATAGGCGGCGCCAGCAGTGCAGAAATTCTCGCAATCCAGGCATTCGCCTCGGACGCGTCACTGACGCGCGTACGCGCCTCTACCCATGAAGTCTTCGACGAGCCCCTAGTGCCCGCCGATGCGACAATTTTCTATCAGGGGGACGACAGTGAACTCGGAAGAATCTGCAAATATGCAAGGTTGCGCGACTATGACCATCCATAGCGAATCAATTGAGATCCATGTCGATGATGAGTCGATTGCCGCCACTATCGTAAGCCCCAGCGACAAAGTACCCGGGATTCTATTTGTCCACGGCTGGGGAGGAAGCCAGCAACGTGACCTGGCACGCGCCAAGCAGATTACAGGTCTTGGCTGTGTGTGCATGACGTTCGACCTGCGCGGTCATGAAAAAACCGCAAGCCAGCGTCTGAGCGTTACCCGCGAGCAAAACCTGGCAGACCTGGTTGCAGCCTACGACAGATTGGTCAGTCACCCTGCGGTCGATACCAGTGCCATTGCAGTCATCGGCACCAGTTACGGCGGGTACCTGGCAACGCTGCTCACAGCACTGCGACCCATTAAATGGCTTGCACTGCGAGTACCGGCACTGTACTGGGACGATGAATGGACGATGCCCAAGCAGGGCCTGGACCGCCAGCGCTTGAACACCTATCGCCATCGCCCATTGGGGCCGGCCGATAATCGAGCGCTGGGGGCTTGCGCCGAGTTTGGTGGTGATGTGTTATTGGTCGAGTCGGAACAGGACGATTATGTGCCCCACAGCACGTTGATGAGCTACCGCTCTGCGTTCGTCAGCGCCCACTCATTGACCCATCGTATCGTCGATGGCGCAGATCATGCGCTATCAAGTGACCGAAGTCAGAAGGCCTACAGCTCGATACTCAGTACCTGGATAGCCGAGATGGTCATCGGCGCCCGCCTCGACCGCTACCCTCACCACTCCCCCTGGTATTCCTGAGCCAGGGGCACATGGCAATAGAGACCATCTGCCACACTTCGAGCCAGACTGCTGACCGTTTGAAATGCAGCAAAACTCACCCCTTTGGCTTGGTGCTGCTGAATCAACTGCAGAAAGGGCTCCTGTTCAAAACTGCTCGCGGCAGCCTCCCAAGCGGTGCGCGACTGCCATTGCAGGTACTGCAACACCCGACTGCCGTCGTCGCTGGCCTGAATACTCGCGCCAATCAGGCCGGCGTGACGCAAAGCAAGCGCCTCACTGCGCTCAGCCAATGCCTGGGCCAAGGCATACTGGCGCATGGGCACTACTTCAAATTCAATCATTTGGGTAAAGCAAAAACTGCGCTCTGGAACCGCCATGGACCTTATCTCCCTGCCATTAACATGCAATGCAACGGCAGGCAGGGTAAAACCTCCAGTTAACTCAAGGTCAAGAGGTTTCAAGCCTGACTGAGCCTTATACTGCCTGGCGGTAATGGCAATCGGTCAACTCGCGCCGGCCGTTTCCTCACTCAACTCGACAGATACCCGATCAACCGAGATTTTCCGTAACACGGCGTCGATAATCACTGGGAACCAGCCCAGTAACTTTCTGGAACACTTTACGAAATGCGCCAGGGTCCTGATATCCGACACCCCAGGCAATTTGATCGATACTGCGATTGGTGAACTCGAGCATTCGACAAGCACGCCCCACACGCACCTGCTGGCAGTACTCGGTAGGCTTATGCCCTGTAGCATTGCGAAAGCGGCGTAGAAAAGTGCGTGATTCCAACCCTGCACAATCAGCCATCGTCTTCAGACTCACTTCCCGCGCCCCACTACTTTGCAACCAATGCTGGACCTTGAGTACCGCTTCGTCACCATGATCCAGGCGCGGACTGAATACGCTGCCTGGTTGAGCGCGGGCGCTTGTGCGATCTACTGCAAGAAAGCGCGCCGTCTCGGCGGCCAGCGTTTCCCCCTGATATCGCTCGATCAGCTTCAGCCCCAACTCCGTCCAAGCCATCAACCCCGCCGAAGTGATGATATCGCCATCATCCAGCAGCGGCAGATTGGCCTCGACCTTGATCGAGGGAAAGCGATCAGCCAGGGACTGGGCGAAATTCCAGTGCGTTGTAGCAGGGCGTCCATCCAGCAGCCCACTTGCGGCAATAAAAAACACGCCGACACACACCGATACCAGCAGGGCTCCTTCGCGGTGCCACTGAAGCAGACGCTGGCGATAACGTTCAAGAAGCTCGACCGATGGCTCTTGCGTCAAGCTTGGCGGAATGACCATGACCCGAGGCTGGTGGGGGCCACCCGGATGGCTGTCGAACACCACCGCCAATTGCTGATTCTGCTCTTCGCACCAATGACTGATACGCAGCATCGGCCGTTCAAACGCGCCCAGGTCATGACGCAGGCGATTGGCGATGGTGAGCAAATCAGTCAAACCATGCACAGCTGCAGCCTGGGCACCGGGATAGACCAGCAAACCTATTTCCAAAACCTCACACGCTTTGGTCATTGTCAGTTTCTCCCGCCTTTTTGTCGTTCGCGCCAATCTGCAAGTACGCCGCTCAAGCCTATAACTACCACATCACAACCACTACCAAAGAGGCTATTGAAATGAGCAAGCACGCTCTGATCGTCATCGACATTCAAAACGACTACTTCCCAGGCGGAAAATGGACGTTAGAAGGCGCCGACCGCGCTGCCGACAACGCAGCTCGAATTCTTGCCGCAACCAGGGCTGCGAGTGACCTGGTGGTGCATGTACGCCATGAGTTCGAGTCCGCTGACGCCCCCTTTTTCACCCCTGGTTCGCAGGGCGCCCAGATCCATCCCAAAGTGGCGCCGGTGGGAAATGAACCCGTCGTACTCAAACACAAAGTGAACTCATTCCTGAACACTGAGCTCAAGGCGGTATTGGACAGTCATCAGATCGAGGCCGTAACGGTGATTGGCAGCATGAGCCATATGTGTATCGATGGTTTCACCCGCGCAGCCTCCGACCTGGGCTATGCCACCACGGTCATCCATGACGCCTGCGCTACGCGCGATCTAGAATTCAATGGTGTGTCCGTGCCGGCGGCCCAGGTCCATGCGGCCTACATGGCATCACTGGCATTCGCCTATGCCCAGGTGATTTCCACCGAGCAATACCTGACCACCATCAGCCGCTGAACCTTGCGCGGGGCAAGCTCCACGGGCGCAGTCTCGCTCGCCCCACGCTTGAGTTGCTAGATCACTACGTTGCGCACGAACCGCGTGGCCACTTCGCCATCATTGCGATAGGCGTGGACACAATTGCTGGCATAACTGAAAAAATCCCCGGACTGCAGTAGGTGGTATTGATCCCCGATGTGCAAGGTCAGACAGCCTTCAGCTACATACAACTGCTCACTCCAGCCATCGGCATCGGCTTCGCAGTGATACACCTCACCCGGTTCCAACCGCCACTCCCACAACTCCACTTCACGGGTCGCGACAGAACTTGCCAGCAAAACCGCTCTGCTGCCGGGGTGAGCACCGGTCCAGGCCAGTTCATTGATGCGACCGGGATCACGGTTGTCAGGCGCCTGGATGAGATCGGTGAACGCTACCCCAAGTGCCTCTGCCAGACGGTCCAAGGTAGTCAGGCTGACATTATTCTCTCCGGCTTCTATGGCCACCAACATGCGCCGACTGACAGCGGATTTTTCTGCCAACGCAGTTTGACTGAGCTCGGCAGCATGACGCAGGCGACGAATGTTCTGGCTGACGTGCTGCAGCACCGAGGCGCGTTGAGCGGAATTTTTGTGCACTATATTGCTCACCCATTGTATTTGCGCAGTATACTGCCCACTTCGCCGCAATTGTGCGTCGCCCTTTCTTCGTGTGCAAGACCATGAACTCAATCAACAGCACAGAACGCCCTTCCGTTTCCTTCCGACTGAGCAGAGCCGAATTGGTATTGGTTTTCATCACCATGCTTTGGGGTGGGACTTTTCTGCTGGTGCACAACGTCATGACCGTCAGCGGTCCGATGTTCTTTGTCGGTCTGCGCTTCGCTGCCGCGACACTCTTCGTGGGACTGATTTCAGCTCGAGCCTTAGCTGGACTGACGGCCACAGAACTGAAAGCTGGCGTGCTGATTGGGGTGTCGATCATGCTCGGCTACGGATTGCAAACCTACGGTCTGCAAACCATCAGCAGCAGCCAGTCAGCATTCATCACCGCGTTGTACGTACCGTTTGTGCCTTTGCTGCAATGGTTGGTCCTGGGCCGTCGCCCAGGCCTGATGCCGAGCCTTGGAATCGCACTAGCCTTTGTCGGACTTATGCTGCTCGCCGGCCCTGACGGAGGTTCATTGCAGTTCAGTGCAGGCGAAATCGCGACCCTGGTCAGCGCTGTAGCCATTGCCGCCGAAATCATTCTCATCAGTCGTTACGCCCCAAAGGTCGATGTTCGTCGGGTAACCGTGGTGCAACTGGCAACTGCTTCGGCACTGTCCTTTCTGATGGTGGTCCCCACTCAAGAACCGCTGCCGGACTTTTCCTGGCTATTGCTACTCAGCGCATTGGGACTGGGAGCGATGAGTGCGGTCATTCAAATGGCAATGAACTGGGCGCAAAAATCTGTCTCGCCGACACGCGCGACGTTGATTTACGCAGGCGAACCCGTTTGGGCCGGAATCGTCGGACGCGTTGCAGGTGAGCGTTTGCCGGGCATCGCATTGATCGGCGGTTTGTTGATCGTGATTGCTGTAGTGATCAGTGAACTCAAGCTCAAACGTCGAGAGCCAGAACCGGAAACACTGCAAATGTCAGGACACGAGCGGGAAAGCGGGCTCTGACAGGGAAACCGTCTACGCTTGAAAAGAACTGTTATAAAAAAAGTGTTTGATACGCCGTACTTGTAGGCTTCTGCGACAGCTTCTGTGTTGGTGATCGACGGTACGCCACGTATGATCCCTTACAAACTTCTGCAGATTAGAAATCTATGTCCTTGATAGTGCTACTGCTTCTGCCGTTTATCGGCAGCTGCCTGGCGGCTGTCTTGCCGCACAACGCACGTAACAGTGAGTCGCTGCTTGCGGGGCTCGTGGCCCTGGTCGGGACCGTCCAGGTCGCGTTGATGTACCCGCAGGTAGCCCATGGTGGGATCATTCGCGAAGAGTTTCTCTGGCTACCAAGCCTGGGACTCAATCTCGTCCTGCGCATGGACGGCTTCGCCTGGCTGTTTTCCCTATTAGTGCTGGGCATCGGCACATTGGTATCGCTGTATGCGCGCTACTACATGTCGCCTCAAGATCCGGTACCGCGTTTCTTTGCCTTTTTCCTGGCCTTCATGGGCGCGATGCTAGGCCTGGTAATCTCCGGCAACCTCATCCAGATCGTGTTTTTCTGGGAGCTGACCAGCCTGTTCTCATTCCTGTTGATCGGTTACTGGCACCACCGCGCCGATGCCCGACGTGGCGCCTACATGGCCTTGATGGTGACTGGCGCTGGTGGTTTGTGCCTGTTGGCAGGGGTACTACTGCTCGGCCATGTGGTCGGCAGCTACGACCTTGACAAGGTCCTCGCTGCCGGCGAGCTGGTTCGCAACCATGCCTTGTACCCCATCTTACTTCCTCTGATTCTCCTCGGCGCACTGAGCAAGAGTGCACAGTTCCCCTTCCACTTCTGGCTCCCCCACGCCATGGCTGCGCCGACGCCAGTCTCGGCCTATCTACACTCGGCCACCATGGTCAAGGCCGGGGTATTTCTCCTGGCACGCCTATGGCCGGTACTCTCTGGCAGCGAAGAATGGTTCTGGATAGTGGGCGGGGCCGGTGCTTGCACCTTGTTGCTGGGGGCTTTTGCCGCCATGTTCCAGAACGATCTCAAGGGTTTGCTGGCCTATTCGACCATCAGCCACCTGGGGCTGATTACCCTGTTGCTGGGCCTGAACAGTCCGCTGGCAGCGGTCGCAGCGGTGTTCCATATTCTCAACCACGCCACGTTCAAAGCTTCGTTGTTCATGGCGGCGGGAATCATCGACCATGAAAGCGGCACACGTGATATTCGCCGACTCAGCGGTCTTTTCCGGTTGATACCTTTCACGGCAACCCTGGCCATGGTCGCCAGCGCCTCGATGGCTGGGGTGCCGTTGATGAACGGATTCCTGTCCAAGGAGATGTTCTTCGCCGAAACCGTATTCATCAATTCCAGCGCCTGGATCGAAGCTGCCCTGCCGGTAATAGCCACGTTGGCCGGTACCTTCAGCGTGGCCTATGCCTTGCGTTTTACGGTCGATGTATTTTTCGGCCCGCCAGCCACCGACCTGCCGCATACCCCCCATGAACCTCCACGCTGGATGCGCGCCCCGGTCGAATTGCTGGTGCTGACTTGTCTGGTCGTCGGCATGTTCCCAGCCCAGTCGGTAGGGCCCTTGCTGGCGGCTGCAGCGCTGCCTGTGGTCGGTGGCACGCTACCGCAATACAGCCTGGCTATCTGGCATGGCTGGAACGCGCCCTTGATCATGAGCCTGATTGCCATGAGCGGCGGCATCCTGCTTTACCTGTTGCTGCGCAATCAGCTCAAGCTGGGGCGTTTCCCGAACCCACCGCTGATCGAGCGTTTCAACGGCAAGCGTTTGTTCGAACATGCCCAGGTGCTTCTGATGCGCATGGCGCGCCGTTTCGAACGGATCATGACTACTCGACGCCTGCAGAAACAGCTGTTCATGCTGGTTTTGGCAGCGTTTTTGGCGGGTATGCTGCCGATGTTGCAAAGTGGGTTGAGCTGGGGTGATCGTCCGAAGATCCCAGGTTCAGGCGTCTTTGTCGCTCTATGGCTAATAGCGATTACCTGCGCCGTGGGCGCTGCCTGGCAAGCCAAGTATCATCGCCTGGCAGCACTGACCATGGTGAGTGTCTGCGGCCTCATGACCTGCATAACCTTTGTCTGGTTTTCAGCCCCGGACCTGGCCCTGACTCAGCTTGCGGTCGAGGTGGTTACCACCGTACTGATCCTCCTTGGGCTGCGCTGGCTGCCACGACGAATCGAGGGTGTTTCGCCACTGCCTGGCAGCCAGGAACAGGCCCGTCTGCGGCGCCTGCGCGACCTTATCCTGGCAATTCTAGTTGGCGGTGGCATGGCGCTGCTGTCATACGCAATGTTGACCCGACCCACACCTAATGACATTTCCACGTTCTATTTGAGCAGAGCCCTGCCCGAAGGCGGCGGTAGTAACGTAGTCAATGTCATGCTCGTCGACTTCCGCGGCTTCGATACCCTGGGCGAAGTAACGGTACTGGTCGCTGTGGCTCTGGCAGTGTTTGCCCTGCTGCGCCGCTTCCGCCCACCGCGCGAAAGCATGCAACTGCCTGCCCAGCAACGGCTACTGGCACCTGACGTGGTAACTGACCTGGTCAACCCGCGCCAAGCAGCCGACACCGCATTGGGCTTCATGATGGTTCCTGCGGTGCTGGTGCGCCTGCTATTGCCGATCGCCCTGGTGGTGTCGATGTACTTGTTCATGCGCGGCCACAACCAACCCGGTGGCGGCTTTGTCGCAGGCTTGGTGATGTCGGTGGCGTTTATCCTCCAGTACATGGTCGCCGGCACCCAGTGGGTTGAAGCACAAATGAGTCTACGCCCTTTGCGCTGGATGGGGACCGGCTTGCTTTGCGCCACAGTGACCGGCGGCGGCGCGATGTTGCTTGGCTACCCGTTCCTGACCACTCATACGGCCCATCTGCATCTGCCGGTACTCGGCGATATTCATGTGGCTAGCGCGTTGTTCTTCGATGTCGGCATCTTCACTGTTGTCGTCGGCTCGACCCTGTTGATCCTCACAGCCCTGGCTCACCAGTCAGTGCGTGGACACCGCCCCGCCAGCCAACCCAAAGCCAACCAGACCGGAGCCGCCTGATGGAAGAAGTCATTGCTATTGCCATTGGCGTACTCGCGGCCTCCGGGGTGTGGCTGATCCTGCGCCCCCGAACGTTCCAGGTGGTAATGGGCCTGTGCTTGCTGTCCTATGGGGTCAATCTGTTCATTTTCAGTATGGGTAGCCTGTTTATCGGCAAGGAACCGATCATCAAGGATGGCGTCCCCCAGGACCTGCTCAACTACACCGATCCCTTGCCCCAGGCCCTGGTGCTCACGGCAATCGTCATCAGCTTTGCCATGACAGCACTGTTTCTGGTGGTGTTGCTGGCATCCCGCGGGCTGACCGGCACCGACCACGTGGATGGCCGAGAGTCCAACGAATGAGCTTGATGAACCAACTGATAATCGCCCCGATCCTGCTGCCATTGCTCACGGCGGCTTTAATGCTGCTGCTCGGTGAAAAACGCAGGCCGTTAAAAGCTCGCCTGAATCTTTTTTCCAGCCTATTGGGACTGGCAATTTCGGTCACCTTGCTGGTGTGGGTCCAGGCACAAGGTCAAGCCAGTTCGATAGGCGTCTACCTGCCTGGAAACTGGCCTGCACCGTTCGGTATTGCACTGGTGGTCGACCGGTTGTCCGCGTTGATGCTGGTATTGACCGGAATCGTTGGCGTCAGCGCGCTGCTCTTCGCCATGGCCCGGTGGGACGGTGCTGGCGCGAGCTTTCACGCCCTGTTCCAGATCCAGTTGATGGGGCTCTATGGAGCTTTTCTGACGGCTGATCTATTCAACCTTTTTGTATTCTTCGAAGTGTTGCTGGCGGCTTCCTATGGTTTGCTGCTGCATGGCTCCGGCCGCGCACGGGTCAAAGCAGGTTTGCATTACATCGCCATCAACCTGTTCGCTTCATCCCTGTTCCTGATTGGCGCTGCAATGCTCTACGGCGTCACCGGCACACTGAACATGGCTGACCTGGCGTTGAAAATCCCCCTGGTACCAGAAGCCGATCGCGGCCTTTTGCATGCCGGCGCCGCGATTCTGGCCATCGCATTCCTGGCCAAAGCCGGGATCTGGCCACTGAACTTCTGGTTGGTACCGGCTTACTCTGCAGCCAGCGCTCCGGTGGCCGCACTGTTTGCAATCATGACCAAGGTCGGCTTCTACACCGTGCTGCGCCTGTGGACCTTGCTGTTTTCCGGCCAAGCCGGAGCATCAGCGTTCTTTGGAGGCGAATGGCTGGTATATGGCGGCCTGGCAACACTGGGTTGCGCGGCGCTGTCCATTCTTGCAGCCCAACGCCTGGAGCGAATGGCAAGCCTGAGCATTCTGGCCTCGGCGGGCACCCTGATGGCGGCCATCGGCTTTGGCCAAGCGACACTGACGGCGGGCGCGTTGTTTTATCTGGTCAGCTCAACGCTGGCCCTGTGCGCACTGTTCCTGCTCGCCGAGCTGATAGAGCGCTCACGTTCCGCCAATGAACTATCTCTGGACGATGACGACTGCCTTCCCTCACCACTCGAATCACTGCATCCGCCCAAAGGCATCAACCTTGATGATGAGCAGAAAGCTGTTATCGGCCAGGTAATTCCCTGGACCATGGCCTTCCTGGGCTTGAGCTTCATCGCATGCGCGTTGCTGATAATCGGAATGCCCCCCCTGTCTGGCTTCATCGGTAAGATCAGTCTGATTACCGCGCTGTTTAACCCCCAAGGCTTGGGTGTCAGCAGCGAAGAACCACTCTCGATTCAAGGCTGGACACTGGTAGCGCTTCTTATTCTCTCCGGCCTGGCATCGCTGATTGCGCTGGCCAGGGTCGGCATCCAGCGATTCTGGACGCCGCAGGAACGCCCATCACCAGCGTTGCGCCGGTTCGAATGCATCCCCATTGTGGCCCTGCTCGGACTGTGTATCTTCCTGAGCGTGCGTGCAGAACCTCTGCTGCGATACACCCAGGACACCGCTGCAAGCCTTCAGGACCCCGAGCAATATATCAGTGCAGTGCTTGGAACCCGACCGATTCCCGGCCCTACCACTCAGGCCGCCAGTGCGCAGGTGCAACCATGAGACGTCTGTTTCCTGCTCCGTTGCTGTCCTTGTCGCTTTGTTTGTTGTGGCTGGTACTGAACCTTTCGCTGAGCCCGGGAAACCTGTTGCTTGCAATCTTGCTGGGTGTACTTGCGCCACTGCTGATGGCGCCACTGCGGCCGCTATCGGCACGCATCAGTCACCCTTGGACAATTTTGCGCCTGATCGCACGGGTGGGCATCGATGTACTTGTATCCAATCTTGAGGTGGCTCGCGGAGTATGGACCGCCAGACGCCGTCCGCCTCGCTCACGCTTTGTCCATATTCCACTGGACCTGCGCGACGCTCACGGTCTGGCGGCATTGTCGATGATTACCACTGTCATTCCAGGAACCATCTGGTCGGAGCTGGCGCTGGACCGCAGTATCCTGCTACTGCATGTGTTCGATCTGGACGATGAAGCGCACTTCATCGAGCACTTCAAACAAGCCTATGAGCGCCCGCTAATGGAGATTTTCGAATGACCGGCCTGCTTGCCGACGCCATTCTGGCCAGCCTGTTCATCTTCTCTCTGGCCATGGCCCTGACGCTGTTCAGATTGTTCCGCGGACCGTCCGCACAGGACCGGGTTCTGGCGCTCGACTACCTCTACATTCTAGCAATGCTGATGATGCTGGTGCTGGGTATTCGTTATGCCAGCGACACCTACTTCGAAGGTGCACTATTGATTGCCTTGTTCGGCTTTGTCGGCTCATTTGCCTTGGCCAAATTCCTGCTGCGTGGCGAGGTGATCGAATGATCAATTTGAACCAACTGCCCTTCTGGGTCGAGTTGTGCGTTGCAGCGCTATTGTTGCTGAGCAGCCTGTTCGCCTTGAGTGGCGCATTGGGCCTGGTGCGCTTGAAGGAGTTTTTTCAGCGCATGCACCCACCCGCCCTGGCCTCTACAATGGGCACCTGGTGCGTTGCACTGGCTTCGATCCTGTATTTCTCAGCGCTAAAACAAGGACCAGTACTGCATGCCTGGCTGATTCCAATTCTGATGGCGATTACTGTGCCAGTGACCACACTCCTACTGGCTCGTGCAGCCCTGTTTCGCAAGCGCATGTCCAATGACAACGTGCCTGAGGAAGTCAGCAGCCGGGGGGAACGAGGAAACTAAGGTTCAGCTGCTAAGTGCTTGCAGCTCGCGGCGAACCATTGCTGCGTACTCGGCAGGACTAAGTTGATACAGTTGGCCAGCTACCCAATCGAACCAGGCACCCTGCAATCGGCTACGTTGCGCAAGCCACTGTTCGGCTTGCTCACGCGCCTGGGCTTGGTAACGCGCGTGAAAGTCTGCACGCCCCTGCGATGAATCAGCCGCGCCTTTCACTCGCTGGCCTTGAAGGTAGCCAACTCGCCCTTTCGCCATTTGGCAACTTTGCCAGTGGCCGCCTTGAGAATTTTCCCCAGGCCTTCCTGTATCTGCTGATGAGCGGCAAAAATCATCACCACCCCCTGGCCTTCCCGCAGGACGATGCCCTCGCCGTCAGGTACAGAGACAAATGCATAGTCGCCTAGCCCATAGACAGTAAGCTTGATGTCTCGAAATCGAACTTCCATTTTGCCACCTTCACGACTGGGCAGCACCGCAGCACGAAAATGATCACCGACCTTGAGTTCCAGCCTTGGCTTGTCATCAACAACAAGCGCGGACTCTGTGTCGATTTCGGCCATGTACAGGCCTTCCGCGTTCTGTTCGGTGACGTAGACAAATCGCGATTGGAACTGTTTGACCAGCTTGGCCCGAAGATCGCCCAATACAAACAGGGCGTGCATATCCAAATTACTGACTGCCAATGAAGAATTCCTCAAAACGGTTACACGTCGTCACCACAAGACAATCAAGTCATCAAAAAGAGGTGGCGACACTTCAATGTCGAAGTCTGAAAGACTACTGGGCAAATGCGCGAAGCGTCTGTGCGGGCGAGCATTGCAACTTGCAGGAAGGTTCATCCCTGTGCGCCAGCCAAGGCCTCACGACAGACATTCAGCAAATTTCCGTCATCGGAAATGTACTTTCTGACATCAAAACTGCCAGGAAAATGCGATAGATAGGTCCAAGCCCTTCGACAGAATGGCTCTCAGAATCTTATCTACATATTACAAGGAAGGAATATGCACGAAAACACTGAAATTCGTCGAGAGGCAGTCTGCAATTCTTATTTCGATAACTGCCTGAGTTCAACCCAATCTGGCACGCGCCACATCGTGGTACCTGCCGGAGTCAATTTCTTTCATATCACCGAGCATGCGACTGGTCAGGTAAAAGGCTTCCGCTGCCGTCATGTAGATGCATGCGAACTGGCTCGCACACTTGAACGCTGAAATCATTTCAAACGGCCTGGCGAGCTTTCCCAGGCCGCTGATTACCCTGCAATCGATCCAACCATGCCACCTGGCACTCTACCGCCTCAGCACGCGTAGCGAATGCCGTGCCTCGGCGTTCTCCGTTTACCAACACCACCCAACACGCACGCCTGCCAAGCACTTGCAAGGACGCAGGTACACCACTGCCTATCATGACGGCGACATCGACTCGGCTATTCATCATTCCCTCCGGAATTTAGTTAGCAACCTAACGATATGACCATCATACTCCCGCAACGTCGGCGGAAAAAGCTATTGCCGGTATAGCTGTATTACATCAGTAGCAACAAAGCTTTCCCCGGCCAATGCGCAACCAAGGTGACGCTGGCAAAAACATCAAGGCCCCGAAGATTACTCTGCGAGGCCTTGTACGCTGAGCCGATCAGGCTTGTCGCTGATGCTTGTCGATCTGCTCGTGACGCTCTTGAGCTTCGATGCAGTACTTGGTAGTCGGGCTGATCAACAAGCGCTTGAGGCCGATCGGCTCACCGCTGTCGTCGCACCAACCAAAGCTGTCATCCCGGATTCGCTCCAGGGCCATTTCCAGCTGTGGCAGAAGGCGCTGGTCGCGGTCAATCGCGTTGACCAACCAAGTACGCTCTTCCTCGACAGAGGCTGCATCTGCCGGATCAGCTGGAGTATCCAGGCTCTCGATAGCAATGCGGCTCTGCTCGATGCGCTCTTGGGTCTCGATTTTCATCGACTGCAGCAACTCGGTGAAGAACGCATGTTGCTCGGCGTTCATGTAGTCATCGGCCGGCATGGCCAGCAACTTATCCTTGGTCATCGAATTCTCTATGAAAATAACGTGCATTTAAGCGATTGGATTGCCATCGCCGACAGTTCGCCGACAGCGGAAGTCTTCAAGCACCCTTCGGCACTCTATTTCGAGGGGCGGCAGTCTAAGGCGCCACGTCGTACTGGGCAACAAAAATGACATCGCAGACGACCGAATCGGCTTGGATTCCGCCAATCGGCTGCATTGATCGCCTCTAGCGCCTCTAAAAGTCGCACGCTTTGCATCGCCACCCCGCGTAACGACTAAACATACAGAAACAATTGGCCTGCACGTCACGCTCATTCATCCCCCGTAAAGGGCGGCGGACAACGGCTGAATGGTGTTAATTAGCTACCGCACACCGAGTGTACTCAAGGCGTTTGATTGTCGCTCTCCCCCTACAGAGCACCCGCCAAGATGACTTCTATATCCCAGGATCTGACACAGTCGAGCATGTTCGCATGTCAATTGACTCGCACGTTCAGCGAACGTCCGGCGCTGCTAGACGTTGCCGGGCAAATACTGGTCGAGCAATGGCAGTGTCGCAACATCAGTCATCACGATCCACTCAAACTCTACGTTTCCAGCAAGGCTTCATTTTCCCGAAAGCAATTCGTACGTCCCCTGCGCGCAGTTCTGCTGGAGCGCTACTGCAAACGTACAACCCTTAACCTCGATGACAAACAGGATCTGGTCATCGAGGACCCTCAAAACGAATGGGGCCTGGAAATAGATCTGCATCGGCTCGAGCTGCTCGATCAATGATTGCGGACCGCTCCTGATAGAGATTTACAAGCAACATCTGGTCAACTACTGGAACAGGGCAGACGACTCGCAGCAGACCCCTTGGCAATGGTATGCACAGTACCTTGCGAATCAATTTCAAGACGCTATAGATGCCAATGCCAAGGTGCGCGCACTCACCCCCGACACAACCCATATGGCTAGCCTGGTCAAACTGCATACCTCGCCTGACGCTCACGAGCGACATGCTGACCTTGCCCAGCCGAAAGTCTCGTTACTGACCCTCGACCTTTCCAGAGGTTGCAAGCTTGACGCTGATCTGGCGAGCGCCGTGTTGATTGAACCCAATGCCGATGCCAGTGAACACACCTCGTGCCTGCTCTATACCCTCACCGGACAGGTTATCCCGTTCTCTTCACGCTATGCCGTGCTCGAGAAAATCACCGAACTGTGGCCGCAGCTCTCTGAATGGAAGCCGCAGTATCATCTGGAGCCGGAATCGGAACACGTGTTCGAAAAGCAGGCTTGCGGCTTGATAGACCAACAACTGCGGGTTATCGACTCACTTGCCAACACCTGCCGCTCGCAGTTCGATGCCGCGCAATTAAGCCTTGATGTAGACCGCCTGACATCAATGATTGAACTGTGCAACAGCAGCGAGCAACTGCACCGCCAACAGCTGATAAAGCAGTTACCACAATGGCTGCAAAATGCCGACAGCGCGTTACTCACGCGGTATGGCTCGATGATTGCGGGCGTAGCTCAAAGTTATATCGAAGCCAATGGTGAGTTCTGGCTCGATGGCGTAGATGACGCCGAGCACTTTGCCAACAAGAAGCTCAATGCGTACCTGCTTGCTGAACATCCGGACAGCACTCTGCAACCCTGGG
This sequence comes from Pseudomonas auratipiscis, assembly GCF_036324085.1. Classification (NCBI taxonomy): domain Bacteria; kingdom Pseudomonadati; phylum Pseudomonadota; class Gammaproteobacteria; order Pseudomonadales; family Pseudomonadaceae; genus Pseudomonas; species Pseudomonas auratipiscis. The sequence continues at coordinate 375,270 of NZ_JAZDCU010000004.1, read as the reverse complement.
ACATCGAAGTCGTCAATTATCAGGTCGACGCTGTCGCTATCCCCGGTCAGGACAGCTTGGTAACCGAGGGCAGCATCAGCCCTGTCCATTTCTCCCTGGCACAATTGGCGATAGGCAATCTGAACCTGCTCAAGCCTGGGCAAATCGAGCTCAAGACACACTCCGGAAATCCTTTGCCCGAATGGATGACGATCGACTATTTACGCACGGTGGTGAGTGAGCTCGATATCGGCACCCTCTACCCCCAAATGTTGCGCGACAAATTGTTAGAAGATCAGTACCAACGTACGCAACGCCAGGGATTACTGGCGGCTCAATTGGCCACGCAAATTCCTGCCCTGGCGATGGAGCTGCATCTCAATGGCAACCACTTGAGCATCGCGGCCGTCGACGGTATTTGCCAAATTTTTCAGCACAGCATCAGGAACTCGGGCATCCATTGGGAGTTGCGACCATTGGGCTTTGTCAGCGAACCTGGCGCAGCGCCCGACCAACCTTACAATACCTGGCTACTGGAGCCTGCCGGCGCCACCTCCGGTCCCTGCGTGCTGTACCGCCCCTTGCACGCCAAACCGCTTCAGGAATTCATTGATCGCCTGGCACTGCTTGCGGCTATCAGTACCCCTGGGAAACTCCAAGAAGATATCCTCCAACGCCTGCCTGCCGAGCGTCAAAGCATCTATGACCATGGTGGTTTCCAAGAGCCGCACCTGCCCTTCTCGGTGGAGGATTCCTTTTCTGTCCCATTCGGCGCACCAGCACCGGTACGGCTGGCGGTACAAACACCGTTGACAGATTTTATCCCTGAGCTTTATCTCGCCTGCGTCGAGGAAAGCATTACCCATTTCAAGGCACGTTCCAGTACCACCAGCGAGTCTCATTGGGCGCGCTGGAAAGAGCTTGGCTGGCTGTTGTTCAACTCCATTCTGCCGTTGGCCGGCCCCACGCTGACGCGCGCAACCTGGCTAGTACAAATAAATATGGCCTTGATCGCCTATGTGAAATCGACTGAAAAAAGTGACCAGCCAAGCCGTCACGTCGCCTTGTCAAATCTTCTATTCAGTCTTGCAGTGCTGCTATTGAGCCATGCGCAGCAACCTCTCAGCCTGCGCTCGCAAAAGCCTCAATCGGACGAAATCCCAACCCCGCCCACCGTGCAGCCAAGCCCTGCGAACTTCCTCGAACTGGACTACAGCTGGTCTCACCCCAACCAACAACTCAGCGAGGCTCAGCGCCTGGTACTGCAGCAGCTACAAGCCAGGCAATCACCGGCAACCATGGGAATGCCAATGAGCAGTGGTGCTCACCGTGGACTCTACGACTACAACAATCAGGTTTGGGCCCGCCTGGGTGATCATATTTATAGGGTGCAACTCGACTTGCAAAGTGGCCAGCCTCGCATAATCGCAGAAGATAACTCCGGCACACTCGGCCCCTGGTTGCAGAGAGATACCCAAGGGAACTGGCAGCTTGATCTCGGCTTGCGCCTGCGTGGCGGCATGCCGCGTAACAGCCGCATCGCTCAACGCAAAGCCGAGACAGAGAAACGCCAAGAAGCATTGCGCGCCACCTATGAGGCGCAACTCGCGCATGTCCCAAAGCACTTGCAAGAGCTTGAGAAGCTGTTCTCCGTGGTCGAAAAGTTCAAAGAGCTGACGATACTCAAGGGAGCTACCGAGAAACTGTATACGTTGGAAGCCTTCTGGGATGAGCGCATAAACACGATCAAGGCCTGCAACGAGGTGGCGCCACTAGTAGATTACAAATCCACCCTGTGTTTCGCCCTATTTCAAAAATTATTCGTTCAGTCAGCGCTGAAGGAAGCCTTGATTGCGAGAATCACATTGCGCAAGGAGAAAATAGCGGAGTATTACCAACTGATCTCTGATGAACTCCGTGCTGCAACCGCTGCAGGCACCGAGCTTGTTCCAGGTGAAAGCTGGCAACACGCTACACAGATCCTTGACGACATCACTCCGCAATTGGACGAACTGGTTGTCGTGAGCGAAAAGCTACCTTTGAGCCGCGAGCAACTGCAACAACTGGACACCCGCTACAAACCCGAAATTCGGCTACTGAATCAAAAGGCTGACAGCCTCCTGACTCAAAGCCCGGAAAAGGTCGTGTTCTTTGCTCACCTATTACGTCTTGAAAACAACTATCAAAAGCTAATACTCAAACCCAATCTGGACCCGCGCTCAGACATGTTGCTCAGGCGCCTGTGGAACAACTTGCACCTTCTCAAGTCCCAGCGCATGCGGTTGTACCAATTGACAAACGCCAGTGAAGATTTGAAGGCTCGGTTGCTGAGCGACATGGACAGCATCCTTGCCGGTGCTCTTCGACGCCTGGATAACTTCGCGGCAGAACCTGGTGATGCCAATCAACAGAAGATTATCGAAGCGATCCGCAAGGATCTGGCGTTTGCAACTCGAAATATAAAGTCTGCCCTCACCGACTACCCACCAACGTTGACGATCGAGCAACTGCAACGCCAGACGCCCGGTCTGATTGAAACCCACGACCAAGGATTGCTCCTTGGCAAGCTTCGACCTGGAAACGATGAGCTCGTCGATATCTTTGATGCGGATGATGTACAACCCATCGCGACGTACCGTAAAGGGCAAAACAGCTGGGAGGAACTCACCGAAACTCCGGCGCCCCTCACCCCATCCGCTCCGAGCCAACAAAGCCTGTCGCAATTGATCAAGAAAAGTACGTCGCTGATCCAGGACAGCAATAAAGACCTGAAATTTTTCGAATCCCGTGCAGCCATGGATTACCTCCCCGCTGACATAGAAGACATGCTTGCGCAACAGCGCCAGCGAGTCGAAGCGCTGCGTGATACCCTGCGCCGCCGTCTGAGCGATGCCCCTGGCACAAGCGATGGGAAGGCCCAAGAGGCAATGGCGACCTTGGACAATCAGGCGCGCATCCTTAAAGAGCAAGCGCGCACGTTGCGAATCAATGCCGCATTGAGGCAGGCGCCGCGGATGGGAGAATTGCAGTATTTGATCGAGCACAATGAGGTAGAGATCAAGCTTACCGGAGCTCGAAAACTGTTACCCAAAGTGAAGGGTCGGCTGGACGACTACTTCGACGAGTACGAAATACGCCACAACGGTCGTCCCATCTGGTTTGCGCACTTTCATTATTTAGGCCACGCCACGCCTAAGCTGGATTTTGTCGCAGGGCACTTGAAAACCGTCGCCCAGCGCTACCTGCGTGGACGAACGGCGGTTGACCCACTGACAGGTCAAACCACCGAAGTTCATCGAGCCCCCATTAGCACCATAGCAGCGAAGAGATACTTCTTCGCTGTCTAACCAGGTACCACGGCGCTGCCAAGCAGCGCCGTTTACTAGCAATCCTTGAACTGCGCCTCGCGCTTGGCGACGAATGCAGCCATCCCTTCCTTCTGATCTTCGGTGGCAAAGGCGGCATGGAAAACCCGGCGTTCGAAACGTACCCCTTCACTCAAGGTAACCTCGAAAGCCCGATTGACACTTTCCTTGACCATCATGCTAATCGGAATCGACTTGCTGGCGATCGACGCTGCCACCTTCAACGCCTCCTCAAGCAGCTCGTCCTGAGCGACCACTCGAGCTACAAGGCCTGCGCGCTCGGCTTCTTCGGCACCCATCAGACGACCACTCAAGCACAACTCCATTGCCTTGGCCTTGCCAACGGCACGGGTCAAACGCTGGGTACCGCCCATGCCCGGCAACACGCCGAGATTGATTTCTGGCTGGCCAAACTTGGCATTGTCGGCAGCCAGAATGAAGTCGCACATCATCGCCAGCTCGCAACCGCCACCCAAGGCGAAGCCCGAGACCGCAGCAATGATCGGTTTACGCCGGTTGGCGATACGATCGGCATCGCTGAAGAGGTCATCAACATAAATCTGCGGATAACGCAGGTCGGCCATCTCCTTGATGTCCGCGCCGGCAGCAAAGGCCTTGGCTGACCCCGTCAGCACCACGCAACCAATATTCGGGTCAGCTTCGAGCTGGTCCAACGCCTTGTTGATCTCACCGACGATCTGCGCGTTCAGGGCGTTGAGCGCCTGCGGGCGATTGAGGGTAATCAGGCCAACCTTGCCGTGGATGTCCAACAGAATGGTTTCAAATGACATGCAAACTGCTCCCTTCAAAGATTACGCGCAATAACCATGCGCTGAATATCGCTGGTGCCTTCGTAGATCTGACAGACCCGCACATCGCGGTAGATCCGCTCCAGCGGAAAGTCACTCAGATAGCCATAACCGCCGAGGGTCTGCAAGGCTTGCGAGCAGACCTTTTCTGCCATTTCCGAGGCAAATAGCTTGGCCATCGATGCTTCGACCAGCGCCGGACGCCCCGCATCTCGCAGAGCAGCCGCGTGCTGCACCATTTGCCGGGCAACGGCGATATTGGTCGCCATGTCTGCCAGGCGAAACGCCACGGCCTGGTGCTCGATCAAGGATTTTCCGAAACTCTCGCGCTCGCGAGCATAGTCACGCGCCACCTCGAATGCAGCACGGGCCATGCCTACAGATTGCGAGGCGATACCGATACGCCCGCCTTCAAGGTTGGCCAACGCGATCTTGTAACCTTCGCCCTCCTCGCCAAGGCGATTGGCCAGCGGCACACGAACGTTGTCGAAAACGATCTGGCAGGTATCCGAAGCATGCTGGCCGAGCTTATCTTCTACCCGGGCGACTTCATAACCCGGTAAGTCGGTCGGTACGATAAAGGCGCTTATGCCGCGCTTGCCTGCCTCGGGATCGGTCACCGCAAACACGATCACAATGCCGGCGTTCTGCCCAGAAGTGATGAATTGCTTGCAGCCATTGAGCACATAGTGATCCCCGTCTCGGCGAGCACGGGTTTTCAGACTGCTAGCATCGGAGCCGGCCTGTGGCTCGGTCAGTGCAAATGCACCAAGCATCGCGCCACTGGCCAAAGGCACCAGGAACTGTTGTTTCTGCTGTTCATTGCCGAACTTGAGGATCGGCACGCAACCCACCGAGTTGTGCACGCTCATGATGGTGGAGCAAGCGCCATCACCCGCGGCAATTTCCTCAAGGGCCATGGCGTAGGCAACATAGCCAGTATCGCTGCCACCCCACTGTTCCGGCACCAACATGCCAAACAGGCCCAGTTGGGCCATCTCTTCGATTGCTTCACTGGGAAAACGATGTTCCCGATCCCACTGCTCGGCAAATGGCCGCAAACGCTCTTGGGCGAACTGGCGGACGGCGTCGCTGATTTGCTGTTGTTCGTCATTTACTAACATGGTGCACCTCAGTACAGACACTCGACGGCCATGGCTGTGGCTTCACCGCCGCCGATACAGATGGCCGCGATACCACGACGCAAGCCTTTCTGGCGCAGGGCAGCGAGCAAGGTCACGAGGATACGTGCGCCCGAAGCCCCGATTGGATGGCCCAACGCGCAGGCACCGCCGTGCACGTTGACCTTGTCGGACGGCAGGTCCAGATGTTTCATCGCGGCCAGCGTGACAACGGCGAAAGCCTCGTTGATTTCAAACAGATCGACTTCGCCCAGGTTCCACCCGGTACGCTTGATCAGCTTGTCGATGGCGCCAATAGGTGCGGTTGGAAACAGCGCCGGAGTATCGGCAAAGGCCGCATGACCGTGGATCACCGCCAGCGGTTTCAGACCCTGCTTTTGTGCCTGGGAGCGGCGCATCAACACCAGTGCCGCGGCGCCGTCGGAAATCGAACTGGAGTTGGCCGCAGTCACCGTACCGCCTTCACGGAAGGCTGGCTTGAGCTGAGGAATTTTGTCCAGCCGTGCCTTTGGTGGCTGCTCATCATCACTGATCAAGCGTTGGACTTTGCCTTCTGTCACCTGCACCGGGACGATCTCGCTGGCAAAACTACCGTCCTTGATTGCCAACTGCGCGCGCGTCAGCGAAGCGATGGCAAAGTCATCTTGTTGCTGTCGTGTAAAGCCGTTGTCCTGGGCGCAATCCTCAGCGAACGTACCCATCAGACGGCCCTTGTCGTAGGCATCTTCCAGACCGTCGAAGAACATGTGGTCGATGATCTTGCCATGCCCCATGCGATAGCCACTGCGCGCCTTTTCCAACAGGTAAGGTGCGTTGGACATGCTTTCCATACCCCCTGCCACGACGACATCGGCGCTGCCGGCAAGAAGCAAGTCATGAGCAATGATCGCAGCCTGCATACCCGAGCCACACATCTTGTTCAAGGTGGTGCACGTGGTCGACTTGTTCAGCCCGGCGCCAAGCGCCGCTTGACGCGCAGGTGCCTGCCCCAAGCCTGCTGGCAAGACACAACCGAACAACACTTGCTCAACGCTGTCAGCGTCAACTCCGGCGCGTTCTACCGCTGCACGAATCGCAGCAGCCCCCAGCTGCGGTGCCGTCAGGCTCTTCAAGTCACCTTGCAAGCCACCCATGGGTGTGCGCACCGCGCTGACAATTACGATTGGATCATTGGCGAGGGTCATGATGGATACTCCTGCAATTACTTGGCGGCCATGCGCAAGGCACCGTCGAGACGGATGACCTCACCATTGAGCATGCTGTTTTCGATTATGTGCCGCGCCAGCGCAGCATATTCCTGCGCCCGCCCAAGACGTGGTGGGAATGGCACGCCGGCGGCCAACGAATCGCGAACTTCCTGAGTCATGCCCGCCATCATCGGGGTTTCAAAAATACCTGGAGCAATGGTCATCACACGGATACCAAAGCGCGCAAGTTCACGGGCTGCCGGTAAGGTCAGGCTGGCAATCGCGCCTTTGGAAGCGGCGTAGGCAGCCTGGCCAATCTGGCCGTCGTAAGCGGCAATCGATGCGGTGTTGATGATCACCCCACGCTCGCCCTCCTCGTTCGCCTCGCTTTCTGCCATGGCGGCGGCGGCTAGACGCAGCAGGTTGAAGCTACCGATCAAGTTGACGTTGATGACGCGGCTGAAACTCTCCAGGCCATGCGGCCCACTTTTGCCGAGGATTTTTTCGGCACCGACGATACCTGCACAATTGACCAATCCGTGCAGGCTGCCAAACGCTGTGACAGCAGCCTCAACTGCAGCGTTGGCGGCGGCCTCCTGACTGATATCGGCGACGGCAAACCGTGCCTTGGCGCCCAACGCTTGGGCCTTGGCTTGCACGGCGTCGGCGTTGAGATCCACCAGCATGACCTGTGCCCCGGCTTCGATAAGCATTTGCGCGGTAGCTGCGCCCAGGCCCGATGCCGCGCCGCTGACGATAAAGTTCTTGTTGGCTATCTGCATGATCAGATTCCTCAGGCGCTGGGGTTGGAAACCAACGCGGCTTGTTGTTTGGCAATTTCCTGATTGCGCAGGATGAAACGCTGCAGCTTGCCGCTCGGTGTCTTGGGCAGCTCGCTGACAAATTCGATTTCCCGTGGATAGGCATGGGCATAAAGGCGCTGACGCACGTGCTGACGCAGAGCTTCGGCCAGTTCCTCACTGGCCACCTGGCCAGCAGCCAATACGACAAATGCCTTGATCAGCTCGGTGCGCTCAGGGTCGGGCTTACCGACCACGGCAGCCTCGATGACCGCCGGATGCTCAATCAGCGCACTCTCGACATCGAAAGGCCCTACCCGATAACCCGACGTAGTGATTACATCATCGCTGCGGCCTACGAAGCTGATACTGCCATCAGTGTTCAACTCAACCGTGTCACCACTGAGGTAATACTTGCCGACAATGGACCGGGTTGGTACACCGTGATAACCGCCAAACCAGCACAGCGGCGATTGTTCACGGTCCACCGCCAGTATCCCCGGCTGACCGGCCGGTAATTCCTGATTGTGTTCGTCGAGCACGACAATACGGTGACCCGGAATGGCAAACCCCGCCGACCCCAGATGCACCGGGTGCTCCAGTCCATGGTGGTTGCACAGCACCATGCCCAGCTCTGTCTGTCCGTAATGGTCGTGAATGGTCACATCCAACTCGTCGGCAAACCAGCGGATCACTTCCGGATTGAGGGGCTCACCCGCACTGCTCACCACCCGAAGACGGCCTTTGATCGGCGCGGAAAACTGTGCACCAGCGGCAATCAGCAAGCGAAAGGCGGTGGGCGAGCCTGCCAGATTGCTGATAGCGTATTTGTCGATCATCCGGCAGGTGCTTTCGACGCTGAACGGTCCATCGAAAAAAGTGGTGGCATGACCCAGCGCCAACGGGCCGGTAACAGCGTAATACAAGCCATAGGCCCAGCCTGGATCGGCCAGATTCCAGAAGCTGTCGTCGTCGCGCAGATCGAGGGCATCACGCATGTAGCCTTGGAACGCAACGATAGCCCGTAATGGCACCAGCAGCGGCTTGGCCGGGCCTGTAGTGCCCGATGTAAACATCATCAGGAATGGCGCATCGCCACTGAGCAGCACCGGCTCAAGCACCGTACTGGCGGCATTCAACGATTGATGGAAGTCTACATCGCCAGAGCCATCCAGGGCCTTGACACAGATGATCGCGGGGCAATCGACAACATCATTGAGCTTGCTGCGATTGGTGTGGTCGGTTATCACCACCCGCGCGTCGGACTGATGTACCCGGTGCTCAATGGCTTTTGGACCAAAAGCCGTGAACAGGGGCTGATAGACAGCGCCCAGTCGCCAGGTAGCCAAGACGGCCACCAGCAGCTCGGGAATTCTGGGCAGAAGTCCGGCAACCCGATCACCCTCACCCACACCCTGGGCACGCAGGACATTGGCAAATCGAATCGCCTGTTGTTGCAACTGATCGAAACTGATCTGAGCCTGTTCGCCGTCACGCCCTTCCCAATTCAGGGCAATCTTGTCACTGCCGGTATGGCGATCACAGCACTCGACGCATGCATTAAGGCCATTGAGATTGCCCTGCAGGGCGGCGTCGGCCACCGTGGAATAGTCAAAGCCGCGGGCGGCTTCGGAGTAAACACGCATCGTCAGACTCCTGGTTCTTATTGTTGGAGTAGCACCATGAATCTGACGATAGTCGCGCTGCATCGGCTTTGGGACAATGGCCAAAGCTGTCAAATTGGATGACTGGTTTGGCCTTGCCTTCAGGCTACCCTCAAATACTACCTTCGCCAGCCTGCCCTGCTGCCAAAGCCTTGCGGGTCAATTCCATCGCAAGCGCCTCCAACGCTGTCGTACGTTCACTGGCCAACTGGTTGCTCTGTTCCAGATAAGTCCCTTCAGCCATATCTTGCTCATCGCTCAATGCCTCCAGGCGGTCCCAAAACGGTTGTTCAACTTCGTTGAAGCGCTCTGTGTGTTCGCGACGCAAATATTCGACCCAGAAATCCTGTTGGCTCACATACCGCGCCAGTGCATCGGTTGCCTCAGCGTCGAGCACTGCTTGTGCAGCATCAGCAAGCTGTGTGGCAGTAACCCCTGCGATCAAATCAAACTGCATGGTTCTGGGCTGCCCAGGTAAATCGAGCCGACGCGCAAGGCCGCTGCGATAAGCCAGGCTTATTTCGACCTCATCGACTCCGCGCCCGGCTGCACGGCGTGCACTCATGTCCGCCCGGGCAATCTGTTCGACCCTATTGAGGCGGAACAACCTCCTCGCCACGCCGAGACGTGCGGCGCCAGCCTGGTCATGTGTGCTTCGCTGCAAAGCGCGGGCAACGAACACACGCACTTCCAAGGCACTGAAAGTCGAGGCCACACTATCTACGCAGGTGCGCGGACTGGCTGCCAGGTTAAAGAGCTCCAGACGTAATTCTGTGTCGTGCCGGGCAATATCCAGAACCTCCCATACCCGTCGTACCAAGTCCGCTCGCTCGTCGCGATAGTCGCTGGTGCCCTCCAGCTCGCTGATCAACTGGAAGAGCGAGTCACTGCCGGGCTCGGCCCGCAAACTATCCCACGTGTCGGCTCGTTGCTGGCGTGCCTGCGGGTCGAGGTCATCAATCCACTGTTCCCTGCTGACGTCCCTTCTCGCAGCCTCCGGACTGACCACAATCGGATCAGGTGCGTTAAGCCGTTCAAGAATTGCATCGGGCAACGCATTCCCCCTCAAAATCAGGGATTGACGCATTGCTCTTGGTGCTTGCAGTAGCTCTTCCGGCACGTCGACGATTTGGTTGTTGCGAAGGTCAACATGTTCAAGAAAGGGAGATCTGGTCAGACCCTGCGGTACTGATCGCAGTTCGCAGTTGCTCAGATACAATTCCGTCAAACGTAACGGCCGATGAAAATGCAATGTGGCTTCGCCAAGCGAATTGCGATTCAAATTGAGGGTACGCAAAAGTGGAAGGTTGGCCAGAACATCGACGTCGGCATTCGTCAGTCGAATGCGATTATTGTTCAACCACAGGCCATGCAGCTGATTAAGTGCCTCTAAACCCGCTGGCAGTGCGCTCAGCGCGTTGTTGCCAAGATTCAACCAGCGCAGCCCTGGGAATCGCTGAAGAAAGTTGCTCGGAAGCCGCTGCAACTGCAGGCCTACCAGCGCAAGATCGGTGACATGGTTGAAGTCGGCATTTGCAGGCAATTCTGGCAACTCGCCAACGGCCTCATTGAGCAGGCGCAGCCGCATACCCTGCGGCTGCCCTTGACCATTGCGCGCTATCTCGCCCTCCAATCGCCAGCAACGTCGCAGTTCTTCGGCTACGTGCCGACGTGCGAAGCGCCTGGATCCATGCGCAGCATCACTTTCCCACCCGGCTAACAGTGCATCCAGTTGTTGGTATTCACTTTCCTGCCTGAGTAAGTTGTTGAAGGGCGAGCCAGACCGCTGCAGCAAGGCCTGGAGATAATTTTCGACCTGAGTTTCGGAGAAGCCGGTATAGAGTGCTCGAATACGCGCGCGCAACAAATTGTCGGCATGGAAACTCCCCCTGCCACGACCGCTTAACAGATACCCGGTTCGCCCATCCGGCAGGCGTTGCCCTGGGTTGAACCAAGGTGTAACTTCGCGCCACCCCATAAGACGCTCAAGGTCCCGCCGCTTTTCAGGCAACCAGCCTTGCAGGTCTGCAGAAATCTGTTCCTTGGCATTACTCGCATTCCAACCTAAACGCTGTTTTTCCACATCGGGCAGCAGCGCAAGAATGACTTCGGGCAAACCCGCCGGCTCTGCAATCTCCACATCCAACTCACGCCCCTGACTGTCGTACAAGCAAAAGCGTCCGGCCCGCCAGACCATCACATGGGGCTGATCACGTTGCGCAAACAACACCGCAAGCCGACGACCATTCTCGGACCCCTCACGCAACTCAAGATTGATATCGCTGGGCCAGTTGGTGTGACGACGCAGTAGGTTGAATGCCAGCTCTACCGAATTGGCCTGATAGTTATTGCGCAAGAACAATCCTTCACACAACCGCACCAGTTTGGCATGGCGCAGTAATACACGTGCTTGCTGCGCTAGCGCCAACGGTATGCGCTGTTGCTCCGTCATACGCAATCGATCAGCATCATTTGCCCCGCGCAGCAAGTACAACGCATAAGCATCCGGTAGCCCAGGAAAGTCGCGCTGGAGCAAGGTCAAAGCATCGTCCGTAGGTAAGTACAGTACAGAGAAATGCTCAAAGAGGCGCTGGCGCAACTGGCTTGAATGTTCGAGCAGTGCAGCACGTTGTTCGGTTGCAGGCAGGTCAACAGCGTCAATCTGAGCTACACACCAGCGGAACATTTCCGAATCAACGTCTTCTGTAGGTTGAGCCAGTGCTGTGAAAAACGCATCGATCCGCGCATCAACGTTGAATCGCTCCAACGTGTCGCGCAGGCTCACCGGCAGAGGCCGGTTCTCCACCAGTAAACCGCGCAATGCATCTTCATCGACATCGGCGACCCGAAGAATCTGCTCAATCCGCTTTGGATCGAGTTCGGCGGCCTGCGGCCATAGTCGGCTCAACAGAAATGCACTGCCTTGCCACTCAAAGGGTCGCGCGAAACTCAGGCGCCAGCCGCGCTCACCATTGAACAGTAACTGCGGTGCGTAAGCCTCCTCGCGCAGCGGATGCTGCAACCACCAACGCCCCTGATGCTGACGAACCTGATACAAGGCGTTGTCGTGCCGCCACCACAAACGCTGGCCATCGGTGTGCAGGCCGTTGTCGAGAGTCTGCAGTTGGCCCGGCACATCACTGGCGACATAAGGCTGCAGTTCCTCAGACCACAATCGTTTGTTACCGGCGTCAGTATTGATCGGCACCAACTGGTCGACATAGCTGCTGCGCTTGAAGCCCCGTGCTATTACTTTAGCTCCCGCCGCAACAGCCACCCCGACCACAATGGTTTCAGTAACTCCCAACAAATGTTCAATGGCTTCCTGACGATGCCCCAGGGTCCAGTCTTTCACCCCTTCGAATGTTTCTGAAAGAATCTGTACCACTGTCTGCCCCAACAGCAGCGTGCCGATGGCAGGGACGAACAGGCCCGCTACGTTGAGCAAGGTCATTCCGGTCGATTGCATCTGTTCAATACGCTGCGCAGAGGCTGCATGGTCTGCATCGTCGGTTGGCACCAAAAGAATGCGAGCATCGTCCTTGATTCGCTGTACCTGCCCACTCACCAGGCTGTCAAAAAGGTCTGTAACAGGAACCTCGCCCTTCGCCTCAAGATCAGGTGAAGGGTCGCCAAGTCGCTTGGTCATGAGGTTGAGCAGGCCCGGCAGCGCTCTGAGCCCTATTCTCTGGCGCAAATACAGAACAAACTCCGGTTTGCGCAGCTCTTCGACCAAGCCATCGTTCAATTGCGCCCAACCGTCGAAAACATACAGAGAGCGCTGCGGCGCATCTGGCAGATACAGCAGCACACGCCGCACGACACTACCCATGTCGCGCTGCTCAAACGCCAAGGCTCCATCAACAGGGCAACCCAATAGCTTGAATGACAACGCCCGCCAATGAGAGGCGGGCTTTCGATCCGTCGAGGGGGCGACCGTCTGCTGACGCAACATCGTCAGGTCGGAAGGATTGATCTCACCTTTTATCGCAGCAATCTCTGCCGCCAATGCCAAGCCTTCGCGATTGTCTTGCGCCATGATGCTTTGCATCTCTGCACCGAATATACCGTCCAGATGGCTCTGGTAGTCCTGCCCGATGTCCTCTTCGCGACAAAACAGACTGACTACCTCAGTTTCGCCAGTCAGCAAATCTGCTTGGTTAGAATCGGGTACCGGCCGTTGATCAGATGTAGATAAACCTGAGCCCCGGTAGAAGCTCGCGCTGGGCTTGAAGTTCTGCATCAGGCGTTGCAGCGCCGGTTGATGCTCGAAGGTAACTACATCCACGGGCAACGAAATACCAGAGGGTATTTGAAAGGAACGGCGAACCTCACGCCAGTAAAGCTCGCGAAGGTTTACTTCAAGATTGAGGGCGCCTTGCAACAGAGGCTGTAGCCGCCTGAGTGCGAAGTCGTCGGGAGCAATGATCGCCGAATGCCTGGTGTGCAGCTCCTCCTGGCTCAGCGTGTGCGCGTGCATGCAGTCGCGCAAGGCGTTGATCTGCTTGGGCGAAGCGCCGCTCAGCCAGGCAGGTAAGCGCTCATGAATAAAGTCGTCAGTGGCGTTGGCGATCTTCCTTGCGTTGGCTGCGTGGTCCACGCCAGGCTGGTTTGCAGTCATGATGGTCTTCCTTGCGATAATCGGAACCATCTAGCTTCCACCGCCAATACCGATCATTGCAGGAGGAAATCACTCGCCCCTCGCCCCGCACTGCCCTTGCAGGATTACCGTACGATAGTGCCCGGGGTTGCAGCCGAACCATTTGCGAAAAGCCTTGTAGAACGAGCTGCTGTCGGCAAAGCCCAGACGCTCGGCGATCTCGGCGAACCCCAGATCAATTTCGGCCAACCAGGTGATGGCCAGTTCACGCCGCACGCTGTCCTTCAGCCCCTGATAAGTCTGCCCTTCCTCTGCCAGGCGACGACGCAAGGTTGAGGCCGAAAGGCAAAGGTCACGCGCCAGTCTGTCCGCATCAGGCCATTGCCCGGGGTCCATCAGGCGAAGATCCTGGCGAATCCGGCGCGCCAAACTGGTTGGGTCACGGTACTTGACCAGAATATTGCCAGGCGCCTCGGCGAGAAAGCGCTGAAGTTCCTCCTCGCTGCGCTTTAGCGGAAGATCAAGGCAGTCCGCGGCGATGATCATTCGCGAGCGAGGACGATCGAACTGCAGGTTCTCCGAGAACATTACCCGGTAATCGTCACAGAACAACGGTTCGGCACAGCGCAGTTCAATGGCCAGGATCGGGATGCGCCGCCCGGCCAACCAGCAGGCGACCCCGTGAACGATCATCCAGAAAGTAAAGTAGGTAAAGGCACGGCGCGGTTGCTCACGCGGCTCGACAATGACGATCTCGGCAAGGCTTTGCTGCCTTATCAACGCAGGCTGCAGGTCTTCGAGCATCAATGAAAGGAAGGTCAGGGCTGCTTCCAGGCCTGCACCAAGGGTAGGCTGAGCCATTGCCGTACGACAGAGAAAGGCCAGGCTTCCACTGCGCAACCCGCGTGGGTCCATGCCGAAAAATTCATCGTTGCAACGCCGCGCCAACAATCGCCAGAGCTGTGCATAGGCCTGCGCCGGCACCCGCGCATCTGCCTGCTCGAACAAAGCTGCATCGACACCGATGCGATTGAGCAAGGCCTGGCTTGGCGCGCCGGGCGCGCAACTTTGCAGCAGCGCTTCGCGCACCAATTGCATAGAGATGGTGTCTTTACCTGCCATCAGCAGTACTTCGCCTTACCCGCCTGGTTTGACGGCCATCTTAGGGGCGCCGACAGAAAATGCCAGTGCTGCTTCATATCGTCGGTGCCAAGCTCAGAAATGCCTGAATCAGCCGCAGCTCACGACGTCGCTCCAGGCACCCGATCATGTGTTGATTCACCAGCCCAGGGCCCACAATCGAGCGAGCCACAACCCGTGGGTCATGGCTGGTCTCCACCGACGACACAATGCCGATACCAAGCTCGGCCGCCACTGCTTCAGTCACTGCCTCGCGGCTGTCCAATTCCAGGAGTACGCGCGGCCTGACATCGGCCTGTACGCACGCCTGATCGAACGTTCGCCGCGTGATCGAGCTGGGTTCGCGCAGCACCATGATTTGTCGATCCAGCTCACTGATCGCAAGGGCGTGACGATCAACGGCCCAAGGATGACCTGCTGGCAACAAGGCACAGATCTGTGACTCACCCAAGCTTTGTAAATACAGCCCTTTGCGAGGTTCTACCTCAGTCAATACCGCGACATCCGCATGCTCACTGAGCAGTGCCGCCAGTGTCTCCTGGGCATTGCCCAAGCGCAGATTGACGGTTATTCCCGGGTAGCGAGCCCGTAGCTGGGCAAGCATCGGCATGACCCGATGCGGCCCATCGGCCGCCACTTCAAGGCGCCCGGTAAGCAACTGACGATTGGCCTCAAGCATGGCTTGAGCTTCTTCGGCCAAACCGAACATCGCCCGAGTGATTGCCGCCAGCCGAGTACCCTCCTCAGTCAGTTCTACGCGTCGAGCGGTGCGACGCAATAAGGTGATCTGATAATGCTCCTCCAGCGCCTTGATGTGCCCGGTGACAGCAGGTTGGCTGATGAACAAACGTGCCGCAGCGCGAGTAAAACTACCCTCCCGGGCAACTGCATCGAACGCTCTGAGCTGGAAAAGATTCATATCTATCGGCCTGACTTATGGCTGGCATAACAACAAACAATTTGATTGATGATGCGCACAATTGCAACTTAGGCCCCGTAGTTTCAGCCCACCGCTTGTGAGGAACTTCGGAATGAGCAACGCCCCTATCCTGTTGACCCCCGGTCCCTTGACCACTTCATCCCGCACCCGCCAAGCGATGATGGTGGACTGGGGTTCCTGGGACCAAGAATTCAATCAGCTGACCGCCAGCCTGTGCGAACAACTGCTGGCCATTGTCAACGGTGCCGACAGCCATCACTGTGTACCGCTGCAAGGCAGTGGCACTTTTGCCGTCGAAGCAGCAATCGGCACGCTGGTACCTCGTGACGGGAAGGTTCTGGTGCTGATCAACGGTGCCTATGGCCAGCGTCTGGCCAAGATCTGCAAAGTCATCGGCCGCGCCTACAGCACCTTCGAAACAGCTGAAGACGAGCCAACCACCGCAGCCGACGTCGATCGTCTGTTGGCCGCCGACCCTGCCATTACCCACGTGGCGTTGATTCACTGCGAAACCAGTACCGGCATCCTCAATCCGCTGCCAGAGATAGCCCAGGTCATCGCTCGCCACGGCAAGCGCCTTATCATCGATGCCATGAGTTCGTTTGGCGCCCTGCCAATCGATGCTGCGCAAGTGCCGTTCGATGCCTTGATCGCCGCCTCTGGCAAATGCCTGGAAGGCGTACCCGGCATGGGCTTCGTCTTCGCCAACAAGGCCTCTCTGGCAGCAGCGGCAGGCAATTCGCCATCCCTGGCCATGGACCTTCAGGACCAGCATGCCTACATGGCCAAGACTGGCCAGTGGCGCTTCACTCCGCCCACCCACGTGGTAGCGGCGTTGCACGAAGCCCTGCTTCAGTACAACGAGGAGGGCGGCCTGCCCGCCCGTCACCAACGCTATGCGAGCAATTGCAAAGTTCTGCTCGATGGTATGGCCGCAATCGGTCTGCGCAGCTTTCTGCCCGCCGCAATCCAGGCCCCGATCATCGTTACGTTCCACGCGCCGAATGACCCGCGCTACCAGTTCAAGGATTTCTACGAGCGGGTCAAGGCCAAAGGTTTCATCCTCTATCCGGGCAAGCTGACCCAAGTGGAAACGTTCCGCGTCGGCTGTATCGGTGTGGTCGGACCGGACGGCATGCAAGCCGCCGTGAATGCTGTAGCCCAAGTGCTGCGGGAAATGGAAGTACTGGATATCTAACGCGCTGACACTCTTTCAAGGAACTAGCAAATGAACTACAGCAATCCATCGCAACTTCAAGCGGCAATCCTGGACTGGGCCGGCACCGTGGTCGACTTCGGCTCCTTCGCTCCAACCCAGATTTTTGTCGAAGCATTCGCCGAGTTCGACGTCGAAGTGTCTATCGAAGAGGCCCGTGGCCCGATGGGCATGGGCAAGTGGGACCACATTCGCACCTTGTGCGACCAGCCTCAGATTGCCGAGCGCTATCGTAAGGTGTTTGGCCGCACCCCTACTGATGACGACGTTACCGCCATCTACGAGCGCTTCATGCCCCTGCAGATTGAGAAAATCGCGGTGCATTCAGCGCTGATCCCAGGTGCTCTGGACACCCTCACCGGCCTGCGTAAAGACGGCCTGAAAATCGGTTCATGCTCCGGGTATCCGAAAGTGGTGATGGACAAGGTCGTCGAACTGGCCGCTCAGAATGGTTATGTCGCCGATCATGTGGTGGCCACCGATGAAACCCCAAATGGTCGCCCGTGGCCTGCACAAGCCCTGGCAAACGTGATCGCCCTGGGTATTGATGACGTGGCAGCCTGCGTCAAGGTCGACGACACCGTTCCCGGCATCCTCGAAGGCCGCCGCGCCGGTATGTGGACCGTCGCACTGGTCTGTTCAGGTAATGCCCTGGGGCTGACGTACGAAGGCTATCGGGCCCTGGCCTCCGACGTGTTGGACAGCGAGCGCAAGCGCATCCATGCAATGTTCGCGGGCTCTCGCCCACACTACCTCATCGATACCATCAATGAGCTGCCAGAAGTCATTGCCGATATCAACAAGCGCCTGGCACGCGGGGAGATGCCTCAAGCGGTGTAAGGCTCAGGACCAACGTTGGGCAAGCCTGCTTCCTTGGATGTCATGGAAGTGGGCTTGCCCGGCACTGATCAACCCTGATGGCGTTCTACCCAGGCTGCGTACTTGTCGATAAAGGTCTGCAAGAACGGCCGGGTTTTCTCGGAAAGCTTGCCGTTGTCATCGAACAGGGACGCCGCCCCACCGATATAAGCTTCCGGCTGCTGCAAGCATGGCACATCGAGAAATACCAGGGATTGCCGCAGGTGATGGTTTGCACCAAAACCACCCACAGCACCGGGAGACACACTGATCACGGCACCTGGCTTTCCGCTCCAGGCGCTCTGCCCATAGGGTCGCGATCCCACATCAATAGCGTTCTTCAGTACCCCAGGTACCGAGCGATTGTACTCCGGGGTGACGAACAGGACCGCATCACTTGCTCGAATCTGCTCGCGGAAGGTCTTGTACGCCGCTGGCGGATCGACATCGATGTCTTCGTTGTAGAGCGCCAGGTCGCCGATTTCGATTATTTTCAGCTCAAGATTCGAAGGCGCAAGCTCCGCCAGTGCATGAGCAACTTTGCGATTGAATGATTCCTTGCGCAAGCTGCCGACTACGACGGCTACCGAATAAACCTGGCTCATGGCGATTACCTGACAAGTAGGATAAAGGAACTTGTAGGTATAGATGATCTATCCGGTACTCGAAGTTTTTTTCCAACCGGGCAAAACTTCCCCGCTGAAGCAGTGGTCTATGCCTGACAGAAAATTTTTAGAGGTTGCACGGTAAATGACAGCAGTACTGGTCGGACAATTTCATGCACGGGACGCAGAAGGTCGCATCTACCCCGTTCATGAGTTCCAGCAAACCTCCCTTCAAGCCGACGGTAGTGCCCCCCTGCTTGTCACCACCTATACATTGGCCATCGGCGACAAGGTCAATCATCTTGGCGATAACCGTTTCGAGCTGGCGCGTAGCGGCGTCGAGATCATTCGTATTCCTTGATGCAATCGACGGTGTATACCCCTCCTTGCTCGTACATCTGCAACTGCAGTCCGTGTACATCGGCGACGAAACCCGGAAAACCGCTGGCAAATGCTACGGCAAACGCCAGGTAATCGATGATGGACCGGGTCGATTCAGTAAAGCGCTCGCCAGGCATGACCAATGGAATACCCGGGGGGTAAGGCACCAACATCACCGCGGCGGTGCGGCCCAGCAACTGGTCAATCGGCACGGCTTCCACTTCTCCACGCACCATCCGGTCGTAGGCATCAGCGGGCTTCATGACCACTTCGGGCAATGAAGTGAACAAGCGTTTTAACTGTTTGGCAGTGGCGTTTCTGCGGTAACAGGCGTGCAGCTGATCGCACAGGTCGCGCAGCCCCAGCCCCTGATAGCGCACCAGATCCTCTCGGGCGATACAAGGCAAGCATTCGAGCAGATCCGTGTTGGCATCGTAGTTACGCTTGAACTCCAACAGCTCGGTCAACAAGGTGCTCCATTTACCCTTGGTGATGCCCATCGAAAACAGCACAAGAAAAGTGTAGAGCCCGGTTTTTTCGACCACCAGCCCCCTCTCCCAGAGAAACTTGCTGACCACGGCAGCGGGAATTCCATGCTCACTCAACGCCCCGCCAGCGCTAAGTCCCGGCATGACCAGGGTGACCTTGATCGGGTCGAGCAACACATAGTCGTCCGTCACATCGCCGAATCCGTGCCAGTCGGCCTGCGGTCGCAACAACCAATCTGCGGTGTTTACCTGACGCATGCCTTCGACCTGAGGAGGCTGCCAGATGCTGAACCACCAATCCTCATCTGCAATGTGCTGGCGTAAATTGGCCATGGCACGGCGAAAGCTCAACGCCTCATCGAACATTTCCTGCATCAATGAATATCCCGCCGGCCCCTCCATCATCGTCGAGGCAACATCCAGCGAGGCCAGGATGCTGTACTGCGGCGATGTGGAAATATGCATCATGAATGCTTCGTTGAAGCGGTCACGGTCAAGCTGTCGGGCGCCACCATCTTGCACATGAATCATGGATGCCTGGCTGAAGGCAGCCAACAGCTTGTGCGTCGAGTGCGTACTGAAGACCAGCGGACTTTCCTCGCTACGGGAAGTCCCCATGGCGTAGCGCCCGGCAAAAAAATCATGGAATGCCGCGTAGGCATACCAGGCTTCATCGAAATGCAATACCTCGACACTGTTGCCCAGCATCTGCTTGATCAGTTCGGCGTTGTAGCAAAGCCCGTCGTATGTGGAGTTGGTGACCACAGCCAGTTTTACTTTGGGCATGCGCCCGCGGGCAAGGGGGTTGGCCTGGATCTTGGCAAGAATCGACTGGGGGCTGAACTCACTCAATGGAATTGGCCCGATGATCCCCAGTTCATTTCGTTCGGGACACAAGTACAAAGGGATCGCACCGGTCATGATAATGGCGTGCACCACCGACTTGTGGCAATTGCGGTCCACGAGGACCAGGTCATCGCGTCCGACCACAGAATGCCAGACGATTTTGTTAGCCGTTGAAGTGCCATTGATGACAAAGAAGGTGTGATCGGCACCAAAGTTTTTTGCCGCTCGGGCTTCGGCGGCAGCCAGCGGGCCTGTGTGGTCCAGCAATGAGCCGAGCTCAGGAACCGAAACGGAAAGGTCCGAGCGCAGGGTGTTCTCGCCAAAAAACTGATGAAACGCCAGCCCGACCGGACTTTTACGATAGGCTACACCGCCACCATGACCAGGGGTGTGCCAGGAATAGTTGGATTGCGCCGTGTGCTGCACCAAGGCTTTGAAAAACGGTGGCAGCAGACCGTCCAGATAAATGTGCGCGGCGCGTGCGACTTGGCGCGCCAGAAATGGCACGGTGTCCTCGAACAAGTAAAGAATGCCACGCAACTGGTTCAGTTCGCTCATGACATCGGCAGGTGCATTCTCCAATGTCACCTGTTCACCCAGGGCGAAAATCGGCAAGTGGGGTGCACGCAACCGAGCCAGGCGAATCAACTCGACCATGTTCTGCAGCAAATGCGTGTTTTCTCCGGCGCCTTCCGCTGCGATCAGTAGGCACGCCAGCCCGTGATGAGTTGAAGCCAGTAGTCGACCTTCAGCGTAATCAATGGCCGGTAGAATATCGAAGCCATCCTGAGACAGCTCTTGGGCGATGCCGCGCACACGCTCGCCGGCAAGCGTATCGGCCTTGATATCACGGTGAACGATCAGGACAGGAAACTTGAGGTCCTTGTACATACGGGGGCGCCTGCTCCGAATGACGTGTCGGTCATTTCAGGGTAGAAGCAGGTCAGCTCCCTTGCGCGAGAATCTGCCTAGTTGGCCTCGGACAACTGCTGCCACAACGCCGGGCCGCCAGTGGATTTGGCAACGGCCTCCAACCGCGCCACATGCGCCTCAAGCTCCTGCTCGCAGGCACGAATGATGCGGCCCGGTTGACGACCGATAATACGACGAATTTCGCTGCCCCGGCTGCTCTCGCTGCCTTCCTCACCATCAGCGCCCTGCCCAGCCAGTGACAAGCTGGTCTGGCCACCGGTCATGCTCAGGTAAACATCGGCCAATAGCTCCGAGTCAAGCAGTGCACCGTGCAATTCACGGCCGGAGTTATCGATACCGTATCGCTTGCACAACGCATCAAGGCTGTTGCGCTGCCCCGGATGGCGGGAACGCGCCATCATCAGGGTATCGAGAATGGTGCAGTGCTGAGAGATATCGGCACGCTCGTGCTGACCAAGCAGCGCGAACTCGTTGTTGATGAAGCCAACGTCGAACGCTGCGTTATGGATGATCAGTTGCGCGCCCTGAATGAACTCGAAGAACTCATCGGCCACTTCGGCAAAACGCGGCTTGTCGATCAGGAAGCCGTCGGTGATGCCGTGGACGCCAATGGCGCCTTCGTCACTCTCGCGGTCAGGCTGCAGGTAAACGTGAAAGTGTCGTCCGGTGAGGCGCCGGCCCATCAATTCGACGCAGCCGATCTCAATGACACGATGGCCGTCGGTGACCGGCATACCCGTGGTTTCGGTGTCCAGGACGACCGACCTGTTGCTTTGAATCTCCACGCCGGTGGTCTCCTGTCGCGCACAGCTTGTGGTAATAGCCGGCCATTCTACCTCAGCGCGCGGCCAAGTGTCGGCTGGTGTGATCAGCGCAGCCCGCGCACCTCGTCAACGCCGCGATTGGCCAATTGGTCAGCGCGTTCATTGCCATGATGGCCGATGTGGCCACGCACCCACTTCCAGGTCACCTTGTGGCGCCCAACCTGCTCATCAAGCTGTTTCCAGAGGTCGGCGTTTTTAACCGGCTCCTTGGCGGCTGTTTTCCAACCACGCTTTTTCCAGTTGACCATCCACTCGTTGATGCCTTTCATCACATACTGCGAGTCAGTGACCAATAGCACTTCGCATTCACGCTTGAGTGCTTCCAGGCCCTTGATTGCCGCCATCAGTTCCATGCGGTTGTTGGTGGTCTCGAGCTCACCGCCCCACAGCTCCTTCTCGACGCCCTTGCAGACCATCAACACGCCCCAGCCACCTGGGCCGGGATTGCCCTTGCAGGCACCATCGGTAAAGATTTCGACGCTATCGCTCATTTACAGCCTTTATAAATTTGATGAAGCACAGGGCTACTCAAAGCCCGGGGTTCAAGGTTCGGAATGGCGTCGATT
The DNA here is from genome assembly GCF_036324085.1 of Pseudomonas auratipiscis. Lineage (NCBI taxonomy): Bacteria > Pseudomonadati > Pseudomonadota > Gammaproteobacteria > Pseudomonadales > Pseudomonadaceae > Pseudomonas > Pseudomonas auratipiscis. Next base: position 352,927 of record NZ_JAZDCU010000004.1, on the reverse strand, counting down.
GACTTTTGCCATCGGCAAGGGGATCAGTTTGCCCATCGGCTCACGACGCTCCAGGCGCAGTGGCCGCAAGCCAACCACCATTTTGCGCGCCACCAGCAGATACACACCGCCACCGGCACCTTGCCAGCCACCTGCTACGCGCTCCCAGCCCGCCAGACGCTGCTGCCAGGCCGGGGACGCAAGCGGCGGACGATAGCACCCGAAGCGGCGTTTCTCCAGCGCGAAACCCAGCAGGTTCAGCCAGTCACCCACTCGTGACGGGGAAATACAGCGAGCCTTGCGCAAGGCATCATGGGCAAATACCCGGCGCATGCCCCAACTGCTCCAGGGATTGATACCAATGATCAACAAATGCCCCCCTGGACGCACGCTGCTGGCGGCTTCGCGCAGCAAACCGTGAGGCGACAGGCTGAAGTCCAGACCATGCTGCAGCACCACCACGTCGGCGGCATGTTCGCTCAACGGCCAGGCTTGCTCTTCGCAGACAATTTCGACGCCCGGCAGCGGCGCACCCAAGCGCACGTTTCGTTGCACTTGAGCCGCCTTGGGCGGTGCCTCGGCACACGGACCGTAGTGCACCAGATAGCCGCCGAAGTAGCGTCCCAACTCCTCCTCGAGCAGGCGTTGCTCCTCATGCAACATCAATTGCCCCAGAGGGCCGGCGAACCAGTCGCGGGCCAGGCTGATCAGCGCCAGCCACTGCGGATCGGCCTGTGCGAAGGCTTGATCAGTCATAGCAGTCTCCCTTGAAGGTTCTCGACAGCGTGCATAGCTACTAAGATGCACCCATGTCCAACGTTTGGCGAATCGCACCATGATACAGATCGATGCCCTACCTGCTTTCACCGATAACTACATCTGGTTGTTACAGGATTCTGCCAACCAGCACTGTGCGGTGGTCGACCCGGGCGATGCGGCACCGGTGCTGGCCTGGCTCGAACGCCACCCTGGCTGGCGCCTGACCGACATCTTGGTCACGCACCACCATCACGACCACGTCGGTGGTGTCGAGCAACTCAAGCAAACGACAGGCGCACGGGTTTGCGGCCCAGCGCAGGAGCGCATTCCAGGCCGCGACCTGGCCTTGGACGACCACGCAAGCGTGCGCGTTCTGGGCCTGGACCTCCAGATCATCGCCGTACCAGGACACACCTTGGGACACATTGCCTATTATTGCGATTCCACCGCCACGCCGCTGCTGTTCTGTGGTGACACCCTGTTCGCCGCCGGATGCGGTCGCTTGTTCGAAGGCACCCCCGAGCAAATGCATCACTCCCTCCAACGCTTGGCAGCTCTTCCAGCGCAAACCTTGGTGTATTGCACCCATGAGTACACCCTGAGCAACCTGCGCTTTGCCAAGGCGGTAGAACCGGAAAATCCGCACATTGCTCAACGCTTCGCCGACGTTACCGAGTTACGGGCACACGATCGCATCACGTTGCCATCAACCCTGGCATTGGAAAGGCTCACCAACCCCTTTTTGCGCACTACCGAAACATCCGTTAAAGAAAAATTAGACGAACGGAGCACCCTGATAAACCCTACGCCAAGTGCTGTCTTTGCTGGGTTACGCGCCTGGAAAGACAAGTTCTAAACAGCTCCTTTTAAGACCCCGAAGTTCTCAAAGGTTGACCAAGGGGGGGCTGCTTTCTAGAATCGCCCGACATTTTTGCCCGGAACTTTGTCCCAGCCAATGTCGTCGAATAGCCGCAGAACCTTCAAGTCCGTCGCCCTGACGCGCCTGGCCCAAGCCAGTGCGCTGGCCCTGGCCGCCACCCTCGTGGGCTGCCAGAGCACCCGTCAGATCGACGAAGCCGAGAGCGTTCGCGCGCACAACTATCAGGCGCGGATGAAACAAAAACCGGTGTTCATCCCGGTCAAGCAAGTAGAGCAGGAACCCCAGGACGTCTGGGAACGCATGCGCCAGGGTTTCGCCTTGCAAGACGATATGGCGGTAAACCCACGCATCGAACAACAGCGCCTGTGGTTCGCCAGCAACCCCTCTTTCCTCGAAACCGCCGGCAACCGTGGCAGCCTGTACATCCACTATATTGTCGAGCGTCTTGAAGAACGTGACATGCCCCTTGAACTGGCGTTATTGCCAGCAATCGAGAGCGCCTACAACCCCATGGCCTACTCCCGGGCACATGCGGTTGGCCTGTGGCAGTTCATTCCTTCGACCGGCCGTCACTTCAACCTGCGCCAGACCCGTTTTTACGATGGTCGACGCGACATCACCGCTTCAACCAACGCCGCGCTGAACTACCTGACTCGCCTGCACGACATGTTCAACGGCGACTGGCTGCTGGCCCTGGCAGCCTACAACGCGGGTGAAGGTACCGTCAGCCGGGCCATCGAGCGCAACGAAAAGCTCGGTCTGCCTACTGACTACTGGAACCTCCCGCTGCCTCAGGAAACCCGCGACTATGTGCCCAAGTTGCTGGCCCTGTCACAGGTCGTAATGACCCCGCAGGCTTATGGCGTAAACCTTAATCCGATCGCCAACGAACCCTACTTCGAAGCCGTTGCTATCAACTCCCGCCTGGACCTGTCACGAGTCGCAGAACTGGCGGAAATTGACGAGGACGAGCTGATCCAACTCAACCCGGCGTTCAAGAAGCGCATGACCGTGGACGGCCCCAAGCAGTTGCTGGTGCCGACCGCAAAAGCGCAGCTTCTGACTGCCAGCCTGTCTAACATGAAGCCCGAAGAGCTGCTTTCACTGCAGCCTAAAAAGGCTGTATTCGAAGCGGCCCTGGCCGAAGCATCGCCGCGCGCTACAACAACCCGCAGCAGCCGCTATCGGGTCAAACGTGGCGACAATCTGGGCAGCATCGCCAAGGCCAACAAGGTTAGCGTCAAGGACTTGCAACGCTGGAACAAGCTTTCCGGCCATAGGCTCAAGGCCGGGCAAACCTTGGTCATGCAAAGCACCCAACCGCTCCAGGGCAAGAGCCAGAAAAAATCCACCCAGTACAAGGTGCGTAAAGGTGACTCCCTGTACCTGGTGGCCAAGCGCTTCAACGTCGAGATGCAGCACCTCAAGCGCTGGAACCCTCGTAGCGGCCATGCCCTCAAGCCAGGCCAGACCCTGACCGTTTACCTGCCCCACTAAGTAACTGGCTCCGCGCCCTGCGCCGGAGCCCGCTGCACCGGCCTGGCGGCCCTCTTTTTCCTGCCGATACAAGCTGTTACTGTAGCTGGAATAAAGCCCAAGCCGCCTGGATCGGATCGCCAAATTGATACGTCCCCTCCTGTTGCTGTCACTCAGCCTGGCCTTGAGCTTTCCCGCGGGCGCAACAATCACCGAAAGCCACGGTTACGCCCAGTTCGGCACGCTCAAGTACCCAGCCAAATTTACCCATTTCGATTGGGTCAATCCGCAAGCGCCCAAGGGCGGGACCTTGCGCGCCATGGCGTTCGGCACATTCGACACCCTCAATCCTTACACCTTCAAGGGATCAAGCCCGGTCACCACCCCCAACTTCCTGCAGTATGGGGTCAACGAGCTGAACGAAACCCTGATGGTGGGTACTGGACAGTACGACCCTTCAGGCGATGAACCCACGTCGAGCTATGGCCTGATTGCCAGCTCCGTGGAGTACAGCGAGGACCGCAGTTGGGTGGTGTTCAACCTGCGCCCCGAAGCCCGCTTCCACGATGGTCACCCCATCACTGCCAGCGATGTCGCGTTTTCGTACCACACGCTGCTCAAGGAAGGCCACCCGATCTACCGCACCAACCTGCAAGAGGTAAAACGGGTCGACATCCTCAACCCGCGGCGCATTCGCTTTGTTTTCAAACGTGCCGGCAACCCCTTGCTGATCCTGCGCATGGGCGAGATGCCAGTGTTGCCTGCACATTACTGGAAGGGACGCGACTTCAAGGCCACCACCTTTGAACCACCTCTTGGCAGCGGCCCCTACCGCATCACCCAGGTCCAACCGGGAAGACGCCTTGTGTTCGAACGAGTAAAGGACTACTGGGGCAAGGATCTGGCTGTCAATCGTGGCAAATACAATGTCGCACGGGTCGAATACGAGTTTTACCGCGACAGCGCAGTCGCTTTCGAGGCATTCAAGGCTGGCGAATTCGACATTTACATCGAACACCAGGCCAAGAACTGGGCCAACGGCTACAACTTTCCAGCCGTGCGCCGTGGTGAGGTCATCAAGGCCCAAATCGCGCACAAGATCCCGACCCAGACCCAAGGCTTGTTCATGAACAGCCGCCGGGCAAACTTCAGCGACGCCAGGGTGCGCCAGGCCTTGGGGCTGATGCTGGATTTCGAATGGACCAACCGGGCCTTGTTCAGCAGCGCCTACCGTCGCGCCACCAGCTACTACCCCAACAGCGAGTTCGCTGCCAACGGACTGCCAGTGGGCAAGGAATGGCTGTTGCTTGCGCCGTACCGCGACGAACTGCCAGCGGGGCTGTTCACCCAGCCCTACCAAGTCAGCCATACCGATGGACGCGGCATCAACCGCCAGACCCTGCGCCAAGCGCTGGATCTGTTGGCCCAGGCCGGCTGGAAGCTCAACGGGCAGCGCCTGCTCGACAGCAAAGGCCGCCCCCTCAAGCTCGAGTTACTGTTGGTCAATCCCAACCTCGAGCGGATCCTGCAACCTTATGTCGAAAATCTTGCCAGCATTGGCATCGATGCACGCTTGCGTACTGTGGACCGGGCCCAGTACAAACAACGCCTGGACCAGTTCGATTTCGACATGATTCTGATGACGTTGAACCAGACGCTCAGCCCAGGCCTGGAACAGTGGCTGTACTTTCATTCCAGCCAGGCATCGACCAAGGGCAGCAAGAACTATGCTGGCGTCAGGGACCCGGTAGTCGATCACCTGCTCGACACCCTACTCGCGGCTCAAAGCCGTGATGAACAAGTGGCGGCAGCGCGCGCACTGGACCGGGTATTGCTCTGGCAGTACTACATGATTCCCAACTGGTATCTGGACAATCATCGCCTGGCCTACCGTAACAGGTTCGCCTTCGTCACCACGCCGCCCTATACCCTGGGGCTCAACAGCTGGTGGATAAAGCCTTCGGAGAAAGCTCAATGATGTCACTGCCCAGCCTACGCCTGAAGGCTTGCGCCCTATTGCTGGCCTGCATCTGTACCCAGGCACTGGCCGCGCCGCAACACGCCCTGACCTTGTATGACGAACCGCCGAAGTATCCTGCCGACTTCAAGCACTTCGACTACGTCAATCCGGACGCCCCTAAAGGCGGCACCTTCCGCCAGTCCGGCTTTGGCGGTTTCGACAGCCTGAACCCGTTCATCAACAAGGGCGTGCCTGCCGACGACATCACCCTGATCTACGACACCTTGATGACCCAGAGCCTGGATGAGCCGTTCACCGAATACGGCCTGGTTGCGGGCAAGATCGAAAAAGCCCCGGACAACAGCTGGGTACGCTTCTACTTGCGTCCGCAAGCGCGCTTTCACGATGGCCACCCCATCCATGCCGAAGATGTGGTGTTCACCTTCAATACCCTGATCAAAAGCGGTGCCCCGCTGTTTCGCGGCTACTACGCCGACGTCGCCGAGGTTATAGCCGAGGACCCGCAGCGGGTGCTGTTCAAGTTCAAACACAGCAACAACCGTGAATTGCCACTGATTCTTGGCCAGTTGCCGGTACTGCCCAAGCATTGGTGGGAAGGCCGCGATTTCACCAAGGGCAATCTCGAAATTCCATTGGGCAGCGGCCCGTACAAGGTTGCCGAAGTGAAAGCCGGACGTTCGATCCGCTATGAACGGGTCGAGGACTACTGGGGTAAGGACCTGGCGGTCAATCGCGGGTCCTACAACTTTGACGTCATGACTATTGACTACTACCGCGACAGCACCGTCGCCCTGGAAGCGTTGAAGGCCGGGCAGTTCGACTATCGCCTGGAAAATGCAGCGAAAAGCTGGGCTACCGCCTACGACATTCCGGCCGTGCGCCAGAAGCGCCTGATTCTGGAAGAACTGCCCAATGGCAACCCCACGGGCATGCAGGGATTCGTCTTCAATATTCGCCGCCCGGTGTTTCAGGACGTGCGTGTGCGCGAAGCGCTGAGCCTGTTGCTGGACTTCGAATGGACCAACAAGCAATTGTTCAACGGCGCGTACACCCGTACCGGCAGCTATTTCGAAAACTCGGACATGGCTGCCACGGGCCTGCCCAGCGAGGCCGAACTGAAAATCCTCGAACCGTTGCGCGGCAAGATTCCAGAACAGGTCTTCACCCAGCCGTTTGCCAATCCGGTCACCGATGGCAGCGGTATGATCCGCGAGCAGCAGCGCAAGGCCTACAAGCTGTTGCAGGAGGCTGGCTGGCGTATTGTCGATGACAAGATGGTCGATACCCAGGGCAAACCTGTGTCCATCGAGTTTCTTCTGGCTCAAACCGAGTTCGAACGAATTCTGCTGCCGTTCAAACGCAACCTGGCCGACCTGGGTATCGATCTGGTGATTCGCCGCGTGGACGTCTCCCAATACATCAATCGGCTGCGTTCACGTGATTTCGACATGATTGTCGGCGGTTTCCCACAATCCAATTCACCCGGTAACGAACAACGTGAATTCTGGCAGAGCGCGGCAGCTGACAACCCTGGCAGTCGTAATTTTATCGGCCTCAAGGACCCCGCCATCGATGTACTGGTCGAGGACTTGATCAACGCCAACTCCCGGCAAAGCCTGATCGAGGCCTGTCGCGCTCTGGATAGAGTTCTGCAGTGGGGTTTTTATGTAATACCCAACTGGCACATCAAGACCTGGCGAGTGGCGTATTGGAACCACATCGGTCACCCCAAGGTATCGCCCAAGTACGACATCGGCATCAACACCTGGTGGATAAAGCCCGACATTGAACCCGCAGTACCGGTGACACCTGCGCCAGATGCACCATCGACTCAAGGGGCGCAATAGCATGCTGGCCTATATTTTTCGACGCTTGCTGCTGATCGTGCCGACCTTGCTGGGCATCCTGATCATCAACTTCATCATCATCCAGGCTGCGCCCGGTGGTCCTGTCGAGCAAATGATCGCCAAGCTCGAGGGCTTCGAGGGCGCAACCAGCCGTATCGCCGGGGGCGGTGCCGAGGTTTCGGTAGCCGGCTCCAACTACCGGGGTGCACAAGGGCTCGACCCGGCACTGATCCAGGAAATCGAAAAGATGTACGGCTTCGACAAGTCGGCGCCGGAACGCTTGTGGATCATGATCAAGAACTACGCCCACCTGGATTTCGGCGACAGTTTTTTTCGCGATGCCAAGGTGATCGACCTGATTGTCGAGAAGATGCCGGTCTCGATATCCCTGGGCCTATGGAGCACTTTGATCATGTATTTGGTGTCCATCCCGTTGGGGATTGCCAAAGCCACACGGCATGGCAGTCACTTCGATGTATGGACCAGTTCGGCGATCATCATCGGCTATGCAATCCCGGCGTTCCTTTTCGCGATCCTGCTGATTGTGCTGTTCGCTGGCGGCAGCTACCTCGACTGGTTTCCGTTGCGCGGCCTGACCTCGAACAACTTCGATGAACTGAGCACTGGCGGCAAGATACTCGACTACTTCTGGCACTTGGTCCTGCCTGTCACAGCCTTGGTGATCGGCAACTTCGCCACCATGACACTGCTGACCAAGAACAGCTTCCTGGACGAAATCAACAAGCAGTATGTAGTGACTGCCAAAGCCAAGGGACTGAGCCCGAACCGGGTGCTTTACGGCCATGTGTTCCGCAACGCCATGCTGCTGGTGATCGCAGGCTTTCCCTCGGCCTTCATCGGCATTTTCTTCACCGGCTCACTGCTGATCGAGGTGATCTTTTCACTCGACGGGCTGGGCCTGATGAGTTTTGAAGCAGCGATCAATCGCGACTACCCGGTCGTCTTCGGCACCTTGTTCATTTTCACTCTGCTCGGCCTGGTAGTGAAACTGATCGGTGACCTGACCTACACCCTTGTCGACCCTCGAATCGACTTTGACAGCCGGGAGCACTGAGATGAATTTGTCCCCTCTCAATCGCCGGCGTTTCGAGCGCTTCAAGGCCAACCGCCGAGGCTGGTGGTCGCTGTGGCTATTTCTGATCCTGTTCGGCTTGAGCCTGGGCGCCGAACTGATCGCCAACGACAAACCTCTTGCCGTGCGTTACGACGGCGAATGGTATTTCCCGGCACTCAAGCGCTACCCGGAAACCACCTTCGGCGGCGAGTTTCCGCTTGAGGCCAACTACAAGAGCCCGTACATCCGCGAACTACTGGCCGCCAAGGACAGCTGGGTACTGTGGGCACCGATTCCGTTCAGCTACCAGAGCATCAACTACGACCTCAAGGTCCCTGCCCCCGCACCGCCTTCGGCGCAGAACTGGCTGGGCACCGACGATCAGGGGCGCGATGTGCTGGCACGGGTAATCTACGGATTCCGCATATCAGTGCTGTTCGCCCTGACCCTGACCATTCTCAGCTCGATCATCGGCGTGATCGCCGGCGCCCTGCAGGGTTTCTACGGCGGTTGGGTCGATCTGCTCGGGCAGCGCTTCCTGGAGATCTGGTCGGGACTCCCGGTGCTGTATCTGCTGATCATCCTCGCCAGCTTCGTGCAGCCAAACTTCTGGTGGCTACTGGGGATAATGTTGCTGTTTTCGTGGATGAGCCTGGTGGATGTGGTGCGCGCCGAATTCCTGCGTGGACGCAACCTCGAGTACGTTCGAGCCGCCCGGGCGCTAGGCATGCAGAACGGCGCAATCATGTACCGGCACATTCTGCCGAACGCCATGATCTCGACCATGACCTTCATGCCATTCATTCTCACTGGTGCGATCGGCACCCTGACAGCACTGGACTTCCTCGGCTTCGGCCTGCCCCCAGGCGCACCGTCGCTGGGTGAATTGGTGGCCCAGGGCAAATCCAATCTGCAGGCCCCGTGGCTGGGCATGAGTGCTTTCGCCGTACTCGCCTTGATGCTCAGCCTGCTGGTGTTCATCGGCGAGTCCGCTCGCGATGCCTTCGACCCGAGGAAATGAAATGAGCAACGAAACCTTGATCGAAGTGCGTGACCTGGCCGTGGAGTTCGTAAGTGGCGAGCAAACTCAGCGGGTAGTCGAAGGCATCAGTTTCGACATCCGCCGCGGCGAAACCCTGGCATTGGTCGGCGAAAGCGGTTCGGGCAAATCGGTAACCGCGCACTCGATCCTGCGGCTGCTGCCCTACCCGCTGGCGCGCCATCCCAGCGGCAGCATCCGCTACGAAGGGCGCGACCTGATGACCCTGGATGAAAAGCAGATGCGCCATATCCGTGGCAATCGCATCGCGATGATCTTCCAGGAGCCGATGACCTCGCTCAACCCGCTGCACACAATCGAAAAGCAAATTAACGAGATACTCCTGCTGCACAAGGGCCTCAAGGGCAAGGAGGCCACTGAGCGCACGCTGGAGCTGCTTGAGTTGGTCGGCATCCCTGATCCACGCAAACGCCTCAAGGCCCTCCCACACGAGCTCTCAGGAGGTCAGCGCCAGCGTGTAATGATCGCCATGGCCTTGGCCAATGAACCTGAACTGCTGATTGCCGACGAACCCACCACGGCCCTCGACGTCACGGTACAGCTGAAGATTCTCGAGTTGCTCAAGTCACTGCAGGCGCGCCTGGGAATGGCCATGCTGCTGATCAGCCACGACCTCAACCTGGTCAAGCGTATTGCTCATCGCGTGTGTGTGATGCAGCGCGGCAGCATCGTCGAGCAGGCCGACTGCGCAACGTTATTCCACAGCCCGCAACACCCGTACACGCAGATGCTCCTGGGTGCCGAACCCAGCGGCGGTCCCGCCGACAATCCGCCAGGCAAACCGATGCTTGAGGTGGACGATCTACGCGTGTGGTTCCCGATCAAAAAGGGGCTGCTGCGACGCACCGTCGATCACGTCAAGGCGGTGGACGGCATTAACTTCAGCCTGCCCCAAGGACAGACCCTGGGCATCGTGGGCGAAAGTGGCTCGGGTAAATCCACCTTGGGCCTGGCGATTCTGCGCCTGCTCGGCAGTCAAGGCGCCATTCGCTTCCAGGGCACTGCTTTGGACGGCCTGAGTCAACAGCAGGTGCGGCCATTGCGTCGACAGATGCAAGTGGTCTTCCAGGACCCGTTTGGCAGCCTCAGTCCGCGTATGTGCGTGAGCGATATCGTCGGTGAAGGGTTGCGCATCCACCGCATCGGCACAGCGGCAGAACAGGAACAGGCAATCATCGCTGCACTTGAGGAAGTCGGCCTGGACCCTCAGGCCCGCCACCGCTACCCCCATGAGTTTTCTGGCGGCCAGCGCCAGCGCATTGCCATCGCTCGAGCCCTAGTGTTGAAGCCAGCATTGATCCTACTCGATGAACCCACCTCAGCGCTGGACCGTACAGTGCAACGCCAGGTGGTGGAGTTACTGCGCTCATTGCAAAGCAAATACAACCTCACCTACCTGTTCATCAGCCATGACCTGGCAGTGGTCAAGGCGCTGAGCCATCAACTGATGGTGGTCAAACAAGGCAAGGTGGTGGAACAAGGCGAAGCTGCGGAGATTTTCGCTGCACCGCAACATGCCTATACCCGGCAATTGCTTGAAGCGGCATTCCTGGCACCGGCTACCGCGCAGGAACAGCTGAGCTGAGATCGGCGTAGAAAAATAGAAAAGGCCGCGTGAGCGGCCTTTTCTGTTTCAAGCGTGGATCACTCAGTAGCGAGTAATGTCCGCCTTGGCTTCCAACTGTTTACGGTAAGCCGCAAAGTCCTGCTGACCAGCACGTGAAGCGAGGAAGCGGCGATAGGCCGACTTCTCTTCATCGGTGGCCGCCGCACCTTCGTTGACGCCGTTGAGGCGCAATACAACCAGGCTGCCATCGTTGAGTACGACGCTGCCATAGACCGGCTTGTCCTTGGCCTCAGGCTTGCTCATACGGAACACTGCCTGCAACTCGGCCGGATCGATACCTTCCTGGCTACGCGAAACCGCTTCCTGAACCTTCCAGCTCTGACCGTCCTGCGCTGCATCCATGGCGATGCTACCGTCACGCAGACCGGCAATCAGTGCATCTGCCTTGGTCTTCAAGGCTGCAGTCGCCTGCTCTTTGGCCAGGTGCTTGCGGATACTGTCGGAGACCACTTCCAGACTCAACTGCTCGGGCTTGAGGTGCTCTTTGACCCGCAGCACCACGATGGTTTCCGGATCCAGTTCGATGGCGGTGCTATTGGCACCTTCTTCCAGCACTTCAGCGCTGAAGGCTGCCTGGATCACGGCACGATTGGCAGTGATACCGTCGCCACCCTCACGGCCGAACGCCGGTGCGGTGTGCACCTTCAGGCCGAGCTCCTGAGCTGGCTGGGCCAGATCGGACGCTTCGAAGGCCGAGTCTTCGAGTTGCTTGGTGACTTCAACGAAACGCTGCTCGACCTGCTGGGTTTTCAGCTCACGCGTCAGTTTGTCCTTCAAACTGGCAAAGCTCGGCACCTCTGGCGCTTCCACGCCCAGCAGCTTGATCAGGTGGAAGCCGTAGTCGGTACGCACCGGGGCCGAAACCTGATCCTTATTCAGCGCATACAGTGCTTCTTCGAACGCTGGATCGTAGACGCCCTGGCCTGCGTAACCCAAATCGCCGCCGTTGTTGGCCGAACCTGGGTCCTGGGAGAATTCCTTGGCCAATGTGGCAAAGTCTTCACCTTTGGACAGGCGCTGCTGGATCTCTTCGATCTTCGCTTTTGCCTGGGCTTCGTTCACCTTGTCATTCACTTCGATAAGGATGTGCGCAGCATGGCGCTGCTCCGCCAGATTGGCGATTTCCTTTTCATACAGTGCTTTGAGTTCGTCTTCGTTGACAGTGACCTGATCGAAGAACGCCGACTTCTTCAGCTCGATGTAGTCAATTACGACTTGATCCGGGCTCATGAACTCTTTGGCGTGTTCATCGTAATGCGCCTTGATCTGCTCGTCGGTGACCTTGACCGCAGCCGGGTCGGCCTTGAAAGTCAGCGAAGCGAAATCACGTGTCTGCTTTTCCAGGCGGGCGAAAGCATTGACCTGGTCATCGGTGACGAAACCACTGCCAGCCAGGCCAGCACGCAGTTGGCCGATGAGCATTTCCTGAGCCAGCATTTCGCGGAATTGCAGACGGCCGTAGCCCATCTGACGAATCACCTGATCGAAACGCTCGGGGCTGAACTTGCCGTCAACCTGGAACTCAGGCGTCTGCAAGATCAGTTGATCAAGGGCAGCTTCGGAGAAAGCAAACTTGGCGTCGTGTGCGCCCTGAAGCAGCAGTTTACGGTCGATCAGACCTTTGAGCGCCGCTTCACGCAGCATTTTGTCATCGAGCAGCGATGGATCGAAGTCCTTGCCCAACTGTTGCATCAACTGCCGACGTTGCATGTCGACGGCCTGGCTCAGTTCGTTCTGGCTAATGGTTTCACCATTGACCTTGGCAGCGTCCTGGCTGTGGGTGGTGGCCTGGAAGATGGCATCGAAGCCGGTCAGTGCCATCAAGGCTACGATGACACCGATGATGGTCTTGGCAATCCAACCTTGTGAATTGTCCCTGATATTCTGCAGCATGCGTCCCCCAGAAACGGTTGTACTGAATGAAACAACCGTGGAGCGTGGGTAGATTCCTGATAGAAGAAAGGCGCATCCGGAGATGCGCCTTCTCGTAACCGGCCAGACAACAGGTACTTTTCAACGATTCCTGATATCCGGCAGCCAAGCCAGGCTTGAGCCCGGCTCGGTTAGGCGTGAGCCTGAAGGAAGGGTCTTAGTTGACGGCTTCTTTCAGTGCCTTGCCAGCCTTGAAGCCTGGCTTCTTGGCAGCAGGGATTTCCAGAGTCTTGCCGGTTTGCGGGTTGCGGCCGGTGCGAGCTGGACGATCGGTTACGGAGAAGGTACCGAAACCTACCAGTACCACGGAGTCACCTGCCTTCAGGGCGCCGGTGACGGATTCGATTACTGCGTCCAGCGCACGGCCAGCAACAGCTTTCGGGATGTCAGCAGAAGCGGCGATAGCGTCAATCAGTTCCGACTTGTTCACTCTAAGTCCCCTTATCTCTATTGAGTTTGTTTCTAAGTATGTAATGAAAAGCAAAACAAGCGCTGGGTGGCCTAATGACGCATAAGCGCCGCTTTATAACAAGGGCCTGAAAATACCGTCAAGAAAGCCCCCCAGCCAAATACGTACTAATGCGTGCTAATTCGTTCCTTGGAATCGCTGTCGCGCTTTTCATCCTTGGCGACAATCTCTGGAGCCACATCTGGTAAGGGCTCCGGGGCGTATTGCAGCGCAATTTGGAGGACTTCGTCAATCCATTTGACCGGTTTAATCTGAAGATCCTGCTTAATATTCTCAGGAATTTCCTTCAAATCGCGCACATTCTCTTCAGGAATGATCACCGTCTTGATTCCACCACGGTGAGCGGCCAGGAGTTTCTCCTTCAGACCGCCAATAGCAAGCACCTGTCCACGCAGTGTAATTTCACCGGTCATGGCCACATCGGCACGTACCGGAATCTGCGTCAACGCCGACACCAGGGCGGTACACATGCCAACACCGGCACTTGGACCATCCTTGGGCGTTGCACCTTCAGGCATGTGGATGTGGGTGTCACGCTTCTCGTGGAAGTCCGCTGGAATACCCAGGCTTTTCGCCCGGCTGCGAACTACAGTCTGCGCAGCCGTGATCGATTCGACCATGACATCGCCCAGCGAGCCGGTCTTGATCAACTGGCCCTTGCCCGGAATCACCGCCGCTTCAATGGTCAACAGTTCACCGCCGACCTGAGTCCAGGCCAGCCCAGTGACCTGCCCCACCTGATCCTGCTGTTCAGCCAGACCATAACGGAACTTGCGCACCCCAAGGAAATGCTCAAGCTGCTCGCCAGTGACCTTGACAGCCACTTGCTTGACACCCGCGTGCTCCTTGACCACCTTGCGGCAGATCTTGGCAATTTGACGCTCAAGGCCCCGCACACCCGCTTCACGTGTGTAGTAGCGAATGATGTCGCGAATAGCGCTGACGTCGACGTCCAGTTCGCCTTTTTTAAGGCCATTGGCCTTGATTTGCTTGGGCGTGAGGTACTTGACTGCGATGTTGATCTTCTCGTCTTCGGTATAGCCCGGCAGACGAATGACTTCCATCCGGTCCAACAATGCTGGCGGGATGTTCATCGAGTTGGAGGTACAGAGGAACATCACATCGGAAAGATCGTAATCGACTTCCAGGTAGTGATCGTTGAAGTTGTGATTCTGCTCGGGGTCGAGCACCTCAAGCAGTGCCGACGCTGGGTCGCCACGCATGTCGCTGCCCATTTTGTCGATTTCGTCGAGCAGGAACAGCGGGTTGCGCACCCCTACCTTGGTCATCTTCTGAATCAGGCGACCAGGCATCGAACCGATGTAGGTACGCCGGTGACCACGAATCTCGGCTTCGTCACGGACACCGCCAAGGGCCATGCGCACAAACTTGCGGTTGGTGGCACTGGCAATCGACTCGGCCAGGGAAGTTTTACCTACACCGGGAGGCCCGACCAGGCACAACACCGGACCACGGATCTTCTTGACCCGCTTCTGCACGGCGAGGTACTCAAGGATGCGTTCCTTGACCTCTTCCAGGCCGTAGTGGTCGGCATCGAGGATTTCTTCAGCCTTGGCCAGGTCCAGGCGTACCTTGCTCTGGGCCTTCCACGGCACTTGCACCAACCAATCCAGATAAGAGCGCACCACGGTGGCTTCAGCGGACATCGGTGACATCTGCTTGAGCTTGTTCAGCTCGGCCTGAGCCTTGGCGTAGGCGTCCTTAGGCAGACCAGCCGCATCGAGACGCTTTTTCAGTTCTTCGACTTCGTTGTGGCCTTCTTCGCTGTCGCCGAGCTCTTTCTGAATGGCCTTCATCTGCTCATTCAGATAGTACTCGCGCTGACTGCGCTCCATTTGCTTCTTGACCCGCCCACGGATGCGTTTCTCGACCTGCAGCAGATCGATTTCAGCATCCAACAACGCCATGACATGCTCGACACGGGTGGTCAGATCGAGAATCTCGAGGATTTCCTGCTTCTGCTCGATTTTCAACGCCATGTGGGCGGCCATGGTGTCGACCAGGCGTCCGGGCTCATCGATGCTATTGAGCGACGAGAGCACTTCAGCCGGAACTTTCTTGCCCAACTGAACGTACTGTTCAAATTGTGACAACAAGCTACGAACGAAGACTTCCGACTCGCGCTCAGCGGTCTGCGACTCGTCGATCAAGGAAACTTCGGCACGAATATGGCCGTCGACTTCGATGAAACGCTCAACTGCACCGCGCTGCTCACCCTCAACCAGCACCTTTACGGTGCCATCAGGCAGCTTCAGCAGTTGCAGAACAGTGGCAATGGTGCCGACACGATACAAGGCATCTTCGCCTGGATCGTCGTCTGCGGGATTCTTTTGGGCCAGCAGAAGAATCTGCTTTTCGCCCGTCATTGCGGCCTCAAGGGCTTCGATGGACTTCTCGCGCCCCACGAACAGTGGGATGACCATATGCGGATAGACAACAACGTCGCGCAATGGCAAAAGAGGCAAGTCGAGGGTGGTCTTCATGATTTCGCCTCTACAGCGGCCTGGTGGCCGGAAACCGGTGGAATTTGAGCGTGGGTTTAATGTGGGGGCAGCCCCGCAAAAAAACAAGCTCTACGACAGGAAAAGCAAAGGGGCCCGAAGGCCCCTTGCAGATTCGAGCCGACGGGCGACTCAGACGTCTGGTGCAGCTTTGGCTTGCGGCTCGCTGTTCTCGTAGATCAGCAGCGGCTGCGAAGAACCATCGATGACGCTCTCATCGATCACCACCTTGCTGACATCCTTCTGCGAAGGAATTTCATACATGGTATCGAGCAGGATGCCTTCGAGAATCGAGCGCAGGCCACGGGCACCGGTTTTGCGCTCCAGGGCCTTGCGGGCTACGGACTTGAGCGCATCGCTACGGAACTCCAGGTCCACGCCTTCCATCTCGAACAACTTGGCATACTGCTTGGTGAGTGCGTTTTTCGGCTCGGTCAAAATCTGCATCAAAGCAGCTTCGTCGAGCTCATCAAGCGTCGCCAGTACCGGGAGGCGGCCAACGAACTCCGGAATCAGACCGAACTTGACCAGATCGTCAGGCTCGACCTCACGCAGTGACTCGCCGACTTTCTTCCCTTCCTGCTTGCTGCGCACTTCGGCACCAAAACCGATACCGCCGCGGGTGGAGCGCCCCTGAATGACCTTTTCAAGGCCCGAGAACGCACCGCCACAGATAAACAGGATGTTACGTGTATCGACCTGCAGGAACTCTTGCTGCGGATGCTTGCGGCCACCTTGCGGCGGTACCGAGGCGACCGTGCCTTCGATCAGCTTGAGCAGCGCCTGCTGCACACCTTCACCCGAAACATCACGGGTGATCGATGGGTTGTCCGACTTGCGCGAGATCTTGTCGATTTCGTCGATGTAGACAATACCCATCTGGGCCTTTTCTACGTCGTAGTCGCACTTCTGCAGCAGTTTCTGAATGATGTTCTCGACGTCTTCGCCCACATAACCGGCTTCGGTCAGGGTGGTGGCATCGGCGATGGTGAACGGTACATTCAACAGACGCGCGAGGGTTTCGGCGAGCAGGGTTTTACCCGAGCCCGTCGGACCGATCAGCAGGATGTTACTCTTGCCGAGCTCGACATCGTCGTTCTTCTTGTCGCGTTGGTTCAAGCGCTTGTAGTGGTTGTACACCGCTACCGCCAGTACCTTTTTCGCACGCTCCTGACCAATGACATACTGATCCAGGATGGTGCTGATTTCTTTCGGCGAAGGCAGTTTATGCGCGCTGCTTTCGGCCTGGGCTTCCTGCACCTCCTCGCGGATGATGTCATTGCACAGGTCGACGCACTCGTCGCAGATAAATACCGAGGGGCCGGCAATCAACTTGCGCACTTCATGCTGGCTTTTGCCGCAGAAGGAGCAATAGAGCAATTTGCCGTTGTCCTCGCCGTTACGGGTGTCAGTCATTCGATCGATCCAATCCGGTAGGCTTGCAACACAAGATGAAGGCTATTGCGGGCTTTTTCAAGCCCACAGGTGGCGGGAAAACCCAACCACCTGCTTTATTGCCTTATCAGACAGCCATTTGCCGCTTGTCGTGTACCGAGTCGATCAGGCCGTACTCGGCAGCACGTTGCGCGCTCATGAAGTTGTCGCGCTCGGTATCACGCTTGATGGTTTCAAGGTCCTGGCCAGTGTGGAAGGCCAGCAACTCGTTCAACCGCGACTTGATGGAGAGGATTTCCTTGGCGTGGATTTCGATGTCCGTCGCCTGCCCCTGGAAACCACCCAGCGGCTGGTGAATCATCACGCGCGAATTCGGCAGGCAGTGACGCTTGCCCTGGGCACCGGCAGCCAGCAGGAAGGCGCCCATGGAGCAAGCCTGACCGATGCACACGGTGGAAACATCCGGCTTAATGAACTGCATGGTGTCATAGATCGACATGCCCGCAGTCACCGAACCGCCCGGTGAGTTGATGTAAAGATGGATATCCTTGTCCGGGTTTTCCGCTTCAAGGAACAGCAATTGCGCCGCGATCAGGTTGGCCATGTAGTCCTCTACCGGGCCAACCAGGAAGATCACTCGTTCCTTCAAAAGGCGCGAGTAGATGTCATAGGCACGCTCGCCACGAGCGGACTGCTCGATAACCATCGGGACCAAGCCACCTGCGGCCTGGATGTCAGAGCTCTGCTGATAATAAGAATTGCGGGACATGTCCTGCACTCACTCCCAAATAGTCATGTCTTGAATACGCACAAGCCAGCTCGAAAGCTGGCTTGTGGTGTTTTCCTACGCGAGAAGGAAATCAGTCAGCGGCAGGAGCCTGCACTGGCTTGATTGCTTCTTCGTACGAGACCGATTTATCGGTCACAGTCGCTTTCTGCAGAACAGTATCCACAACTTGTTCTTCCAGCACAACCGAACGAACTTCGTTCAGTTGCTGGTCGTTCTTGTAGTACCAAGCCACGACTTGCTCAGGCTCTTGGTAAGCCGAAGCCATTTCCTGGATCATTTCACGCACACGGGCTTCGTCTGGCTTCAGGTCATTCTGCTTGACCACTTCGGCGACGATCAGGCCCAGCACTACGCGACGCTTGGCTTGTTCTTCGAACAGCTCGGCCGGCAGTTGCTCAGGCTTGATGTTGCCACCGAACTGCTGAACAGCTTGTACGCGCAGGCGATTGACTTCGTTTTCCAGCAGCGCCTTAGGTACTTCGATCGGGTTGGCAGCTACCAAGCCGTCCATTACCTGATTCTTGACCTTGGTTTTGATGGCCTGACGCAGCTCACGCTCCATGTTCTTGCGAACTTCAGCGCGGAAACCGTCGATGCCGGTTTCCTTGATGCCGAACTGGGCGAAGAACTCTTCGGTCAGCTCTGGCAGCTTAGGCTCGGAAACACTGTTGACAGTAACGGTGAACTCGGCAGTTTTACCAGCCAGGTCCAGGTTCTGGTAATCCTCAGGGAAGGTCAGGTTCAGAACGCGCTCTTCACCAGCCTTGGCGCCGACCAGACCTTCTTCGAAGCCCGGGATCATGCGGCCGGAACCCAGAACCAACTGGGTGCCCTGGGCCGAACCACCGGCGAAGGCTTCACCGTCGACCTTGCCAACGAAATCGATGTTCAACTGGTCTTCGTTCTGGGCAGCACGATCTGCGACTTCGAAACGAACGTTCTGCTTGCGCAGGACTTCCAGCATGTTGTCCAGGTCGGCGTCAGTCACTTCGGCGCTCAGGCGCTCGACAGCAATCGAATCGAAACCGGCAACGGTGAACTCAGGGAATACTTCGAAAATAGCGACGAACTCCAGGTCACCACCTTTCTCGAACGACTTTGGCTCAACGGCAGGGGCGCCAGCCGGGTTCAGCTTCTGCTCGACCACAGCTTCGTAGAAAGAAGCCTGGACCAGGTCGCCGAAGGCTTCCTGACGGGCAGCATCTTCATAACGCTGACGGATCACGCTCATCGGCACTTTGCCAGGACGGAAGCCTGCAACCTTGGCGCGACGGGCAGTCTGTTGCAGACGCTTGTTGACTTCGTTCTCGACGCGCTCTGCCGGAACGGCGATGGTCATGCGGCGCTCGAGAGCAGAAGTATTTTCAACAGAAACTTGCATGGATATTCCTCGTTGCACAGACGTTAGCCGGCGATACCCGACTCCAGAATCAAGGGCAAACATTCTAGTGGCTCAAAGACCAGAAGTCACCCCGTTCAAGACGACGGGAAAGTACGCCGGTCCATTTCATTTATAGACCCCGGCAAAAACCTTGCCCGGGGATGCTCAAGACCCGCTGCTCAAGGCCTGGACGCCTCTCCTGATCGAGATGACACACCGGGTTCCAAGCAGCCAGAAATACTTGTTAAAACACTACAGGATCGAGCCTGCACGCTCAGGGCGCCGAATCGTCGATCTCATTGATACTGCAATACTCGTCCCACCCCATACCCAGCGCTTCGGCTACCTGCCGATGCACTTCCAGGCGCATGGCTTTAAGCTCTGCCTCGGAACCAGCAATCAGCTGCAGGGTCAATTCCCAAGGCTCCAGACCCTGCTCCTGCGCAGCATCCTCGAAGGCCCACTCAATCTGCTGATGCTGCTCATGGGCGCTTAGCCCGGCAATTTCTTCGAGTAGCTGCGGATTGGCTTCGGCGAAACGCTGCAATGCGTTGTCCTGGCGCTCTTTCGAAATCATGACGCTGTCCTCGCTACCTTGCCGTTGATCACGGCCTCAACCGGCTGAAATCTATCAGCTTTTGCCCCCTTGTCACCAGTGCGCCGCAACGCTCGACCGCACGAAAGACAAACAAAAACAATTATCATTTGATAATGAGTATCGTTATACTGACTTTTCATTTCGCTCCACCCTGGCATGCATCCCGATGGAATCCAGTCCTACCCCTGCTTCGGTCAACACTTGTGTGCAAACGCTCTACCAGGACCACCATCACTGGCTGCATCGTTGGCTGCGCCAGCGTATCGGCTGCTCGGAGCACGCTGCCGACATTGCTCAGGACACCTTCCTGAGCATTCTGAGCGCCAAGGACCTGTTCAGCATTCGCGAACCCCGCTCGTTCCTGTCCACAGTGGCACGCCGCCTGATGGCCAACGTCTACCGTCGCCGCCTGGTAGAGCAGGCTTACCTGGAGGCCTTGGCGCTGCTACCAGAAAAAGTCGAGCCGTCACCAGAAGTGCGTTTTTTGGCCCTCGAAGCCCTGACCCTGCTGGATCGCCTGCTTGATGACTTGCCCGGCAAGGTACGCGAGGCATTTCTGTTGTCCCACTTGCAGGGCCTGAAAATCGCCGAAATTGCCGCCCGCCTGGGCGTCAGTACACGATCGGTCAAATTCTATCTGGTGCGCGCCAACCAGCACTGCTTCTTCTGCACACTGTAATGAACACCGCCAACACCGCGTTCAGCCCTCGCACCGCCCGAGAAGCCGCCCACTGGCTGACCTTGAGCATGGAAGGCAACCTCAGCCCGGACCAAGAGCTGGCCCTGCAGCGTTGGCGCGCCGCCAGTGCGGACAACGAACGGGCCTGGCAGCATATCGAAGCCATGCGCCTACGCTTGGCGGGCCTGGAGCCCAAGGCAGGCTACCGAAGCCTCACGAGACAACCGCCACCGCACGAGCGCAGACGCGCACTGAAGACGCTGCTGGTACTCGGCATGATAGGTAGCGCCGGAGCCCTGGCCTACCGAGCAGGCCTTGGCAACACTGGGGAAATCGCCTATAGCAATGGCGCCCACGCACCTCGCACGATAAGCCTCAGCGATGGCAGCCAATTGATCCTGGATGCCGACAGCGAGGTCCGGGTGCAATTCGACGAACGCCGACGGCTTGTGCACCTGCGCCGCGGACGGATACTCCTCGACAGCGGCCATGAGCCGAGTACAAAACTACGTCCACTGAGCGTGAAAACTGCACAAGGCACCGTCCACGCACTGGGCACCCGCTTTATGGTGGAACTGCAAACCGGTGTTACCCACGTTTCGCTGTTCGGAGGCGCCGTGGCACTACAGCCTGCGCAAGCAAGCAGCGCTACCTTACGCCTCGCTCCGGGTGAACAAGCGCGCTTTTCCAAGGCAGCAATCGACAGCCAAGGTCCTGCCGGGCATGAACCTGATTGGAGCCGGGGCGTACTGATCGCAGACGCCATGCGCCTGGATGCCTTCCTCGCCCAACTGAGCCGCTACCGCCCGGGATTACTGCGCTGTAGCGAGGAAGTGGCCAGTTTGCATGTCTCCGGAGTCTATCCGCTGCTCAACAGCGACGCGATTCTCGACGCCCTGCCCCACTCGCTGCCCGTGCAAATTCACCGGCGCAGCAATTACTGGGTCACGGTCGCCTCGCGCTGATTGCCTTACAAAGCCAACTCGATACGAACCCCCTGTACCTGATCGGCAACCACGCTGACCTGTGCACCAAATACCTCACCAATGCAATTGGCATCGAGCACGTCAATTGGCGTACCACTGGCGCGCAAGCGACCTTGCTCCAGCAACCACACCTTGTCACAGTAGTGTGCCGCCAGGTTCAGGTCATGCATTACGCAAACCACAGCAATTCGCGGCGAACTCGCCAAGCGCCGCAACAGGCGCATGAGGTTCTGTTGCTGGCCAATATCCAGGGCACTGGTGGGCTCATCAAGCAATAACAGGCAAGACTGCTGGTTATCGTCCGCCCTCAACGGATCGATCGCTAATTGATTGATCGCCCGAGCAATACATACGCGCTGCATTTCGCCCCCCGACAGGGACAGCACGCCACGGTCGAGCAAGTGACGGATATCCAGCGCATCAACAATGACAGCCAGTGGCTCACCGGCATGCGACTGCCCCAGACGAATGAACTCGCGCACGGGCCAGTCAAAAGCACTTTCGCTGTGCTGGGTGACCAGGGCGCGGCGCTGAGCCAATTGGTGCGGTGTAAAAGTGCCCAATGGCTGGCCAAACAGGCGCACTTCCCCGCTAGCCGGTGCCAGATAGCCGGAGATCAGCGACAACAATGTGCTCTTACCTGCACCATTGGGACCAATCAAGCCAAGAAGCTGGCCAGGCTCTATACGCTCATGCAAAGGGCCCAGGACAAACGGCTGCTTCAGAGTTATGTCGATTAGTTCCAGCATGTCAGAATTCCCGGGCCCTGCGCCCTAGCAACAACCAAAGAAAGTAAGGCCCACCAATCACGCTGGTTACCAGCCCGACCGGAATCTCCGCCGGGCTGGTCAGGCTGCGCGCCAGGGTATCGGCGAGCAACAGCAAGATCGCGCCGCAGAGCATCGAAGCCGGGATCAGCAAGCGATGACCGGGACCGAAGTACAGACGCAAGCAATGCGGCACCACCAAGCCGATAAAGCCGATGATCCCGGTCAACGCCACGCACAAGCCCACACCTAATGAAGAGGCAAGCACCACGCGATTTTTCAGACGTTCGCTATCAAGACCTGCAGCATGCGCGCTGACTTCGCCAAGCTGAAAAAGGTCGAGGTCTGCGGCAACTCGCGCCAACACCCAAAGGGCCAGCGGCAACACCACGCAAGCCACACTCAAGGTCGACCATTGGGCGCTAGTCAAACTGCCCATTCCCCACAGACTCAACTGGCGAAGCTGCTCCTCACTGGCCAGATAAGTGAGGATGCCGCCCAAGGCGCCGGTCAGGGTGTTGATCACCAGCCCAGCCAACAAAAGTGTGATGGTTGACGCTCGGCCTTGATAACCACGGCCAATGTGAAAAATCACCAATGTCACCAACAGCGCACCTACAAAGCCAGCGAAGAACTGGCCATACAACTCAAGCCCCGCGAAACGTCCATTGAACAGCACTATCCAGATTGACACCGCCAACCCCGCACCACTGGCCTGACCAAGCAGCGTGGGGTCTGCCAATGGATTGCGAAACAGCCCTTGCATAGCGGTTCCGCCAACGGCCAGGGTGGAACCAACCAACACCGCCAGCAGCAGACGCGGCAAGCGCACCTCACTCCACACCTGCCACTCCAGAGGCCCCGGCATTACACCAAGGAAAATCCTTGGTGATAGGCCGATACTGCCCACAAGTGAACACAGGATGAGCAATCCACAAAGCCCGGCCAACATACACAGCAAGATCGGCAATGACGTTCTTTGCACTGTGCTCATTGAAATAACGCCCCTGCATCCTGACGCAACTGCAACATCGCCGCGGCAGTACGCGGCCCAAGGTTGAGCAGCGCCTGATCATCCACCTGCACCAGGCGCCGCGCTCGCCCCGCAGGTGTCAACGCCAGGCCACCGAGCTTCCACAGATTGTCTTCTCCACCCAACGCCTGCAGCCCTGCCTTGCTGATGATGACGAAATCGGGAGCCAAAGCGACCATGGACTCGCCCGCCACCTGCTTGTAGGCCTTGAAGCTCGCATTATTACTGATCCCAGCCTGCTCCAGCGCCGCGCTCGCTTCCGTGTCACGCCCCATAACCAAGGGCGTCATACCCGTGCGATTGAAGATAAACAGCGCTTTGCGGCCCTCGAGTCGAGGTACTGCTGCCAGTTCGGCTGTCAGCACCTGCTGCTTGGCGATCAAGCTGTGCATGCGCTCTTCACGCCCCATCGCTACAGCCACTTGTTGGATTTTGCGCGCAATGTCATTGATCGACTTACCTCGATCCACCCTGATCACTTCCAGCCCTACCGATTCCAGTTGGCGTACCACGATGGCCGGGCGTGCGGCATCGCTGATCAATACGCGTTTGGGCTTGAGGGCGAGAATTCCTTCAGCGGACAACTGACGCAGGTAGCCAACGGACGGCAAACTGGCCACCTGAGCCGGGTGGAGACTGGAGTCATCACGTCCCAGCAACCGCGATGTAGCCTGCAACTGATCGACGATTTCAGCCAGATCTGCGCCGATAACCAAGGTATCGGCCTGCTCGGCGTGAGCCGTCGCAAAGCAGCTACTTACAAGCAGCAGCACCTTCAAACACGCAGCTCTCATCAATGCGACTCCAGTGCTTCGAGCCATTCTCGCCAGGCGCTCTGCTCAGGCTGCCCAGCGGGACGGCGGGCAAACACCTGAACAATCAGTCGCTGCTCATCATCAAACAACTCCAGGCTTGTCACCCCGCCCTGCTCATTGGGTTTGCGCACCTGCCACACCTCTGTAGCGGATGCGTCGGTGATCGAGAACAACGTCGGCGCTGCCAGCTCGGTAGCAGGCATATTGAAAACCAGGGCACCTTCTATTCGCTGCATATCGACAAGCACGCCGGTAAAAATCTGCACGCTACCAGCGCTGTAAATGAACAACATCAACTCCAATCCACTGGCTGCCAGCAACTCAAACAAGGCGGTGCAGCTCCTCAACTCCAACTGCCTGGAAAATTGAGCGGCTACCAGCTGATTGGCTTCGTAGCGACTCAAGCCATGGCGTTTGAGCAGCGCAAAGTGATCGTGTACGTTGGCCATTGCCGCCCAATCCTGCAACAAGCCCGGCGCCTGCATTTCACGCGGCGCAAAGGTGTTGCGATCATCGAACTGCGGCAATGCGACCTTGCTTTGCGCGTACAGCGCAACCCAAGCAGACAACTGCGATCCGGATGTGGACGTCAAAGTCAGCAGACAACGGCACTGACGATCAAACACTGTCAAACTGAACTGCTCATGCCGGGGATCATGGCGCATCCCGATCCAGAACCAGGCGCGCAGGTTCAGACGCAAGTCGAGGCCGTCCTCACCTATTACCAGGCCCGCTTCGGAAACATCCTCAGAGCATGGGAAGCTACCGAGCTGCTCGATGAACGCGGCACCCGCTGTAGTTCGGGTGCGTACTTCACCAAGGGTGTGTAGCTGCTCTGCGAGCGCAGTCGACGATAGTTGCAATGCGCGAAAATCGATACCGATACACGCGGCCAGTTCGGCCCCTGTCATATCAATCATGGCTAACTCCTGGTCGTGTCAGATTCAATGAACAGCGCTAGTAGAGGGCTCACCGCAGTCGGGCGCACCGCCGGACAAAGCCGTACCGCTGGTGTCGTGGGCGGGCAGCAACCACAAGTAGTCGGCATCCTTGTGAGTAACAGGCTGCCCTTGCTCACCCATCACCAAGACTTTGAGCGCAGCATCTGTCGGCCCTTGCTGGAGATAGAGGGGGGCCCCCTGACTTTTAAGGGTGTGCAAGGTGCCGGCAATCAACAGCCTTGGCGCAGGTGATCGATCCAGCACCTGAGCCATACGCAGATCGCGGGCATACTGGATCGCCAGCATGGCGTCCAAACGGGCACGGTCGATCTGCCCGCAATGCATATCGATGATTTGCTTGCGCTGCAGGGCCGCGACTGCAGGGTTGGCAAACAGCCCTGCAACATCGACAGGGGGCGCACTCATCAGCTGGTTACGCTGCGCTCGGGACAAATTACCCGCCAGCAGCGGCGCAGGCGCAAGCATCAATGACTCGACCAACGCGCCGTACTGCGCCCAGCTCCAGCGCTCGTCCCACTGGATGATCTGTTTCAAGCGCTTGGCGCGTACTTGATTGCCCTGAGCCAACCACGCCCTGACCTGATCGACCGGGCGCTGCTGGTCACTGCCAAGCATTTCCAGTACAACCGCACCCTGCGCACGACGCTCGGCCAGACGGGTGGCCAGCCACTGCTCGATCAGGTGATGGACGGGGTTCACATGGACCTCACCGATCATCACTGTGCTGGCACCTGCCAGCTCTTCCAGCAGTTGCTCAGCCGCAATCTGTTCACCGCTGGCCAAATCAATGATGGCGCCCCACTCGGGGATGCTTGCTTGAACCTGGCGATAAGCACTGTCAGGCATTGGTGCGTTGACACTGGTACATCCAGCGCACAGCAACAGGCCCAACCATATAAAGGAAGACTTGAACATTTACGGCTGCCTGTCAGTATTCGAGGGTGATGCCGAACGAAGTTGTGCGACCCCGACCGTTGCCCTGGTCCATGACCGCAGACATGAGATAGTCCACCGATGCACTGTTGTCATAGACCTTGTTTTCGACGTTCTCGACGTTGAAGAACAAGCTGACGTTGTCCTGCACCCGATAGCTGCCGTAGAGGTTCCAGATCACCCCGGTGGATTTGCTCTTCTTGGTCTCGTAGTAGTCCCAGCTGATTTCTGACGGGCCGGCGTACTCGCCGCGGGCGCCGATGACCAAGCGCTCATCCAACCAGCGCGTACCGAGGTCCAGGGTCCAGTAGCGGTCCGGCTGGGAGTTGATGTCCTCAAGCTCGATTCCTGAGGTGGTTGGCGATTTGGTCGTAGCTCGGGTCCAGGACAGGTTGGTATAGAAGAAGCCGGCATCGTAGCGACCCTCGACTTCATAGCCGCTCATGCGCACTTCCTCCGGCCAATTCACCCAGTTAAGCTTCCAGGCCTCTTCACCTTCGTCATCAAGGATGGCGAACGACTGCGGTGTGATATAGCCGTCAATTTTGCTGATAAAGCGATTGACCTTGATCTGCGCGAAGTCATCGGCAGCCAGCAGTCCACTGCGGGTCAGGTTGAAACCAAACTCGTAGTTGGTCGAACGCTCCTGGCGCAGGAATGGGTTGGCACCCACCCCGTCGGCATCGCTGGCATCTGCCTCGAGCGGCACCTTCTCGAAGAACATTTCCTGCACTCGCGGCGCCCGTGAGGTACGGGACCAACTGGTATAGAGCTGCACCCATTCGTAGGGCTTGACCGAGAAACCCACCCGCGGGTTGAAGCTGTGTTCACGGTTGGTCACATCGATATCACCACCGCCGATATCCAGGCACTGGCCGACGATCGAACACTTCGGCACATGCCCGCTGACCTTGTAACCGTCATAGTGGGCAGCCAGTGTCAGGGCATAGATGTCGTAGTTGAAGTCCAGGGTAGTGAACAGACTGTGGGTCTGCTGCTTACCTTCCGGATTGGCGCCGCGCTTTTCCGGGGTTTGCGCAACGAAGTCGTCGGTGTAATAACGCCCTCCGTTACTCCAGCTTGCCTCTACCGGCCCAAGATTGAAACGGCTGACGTTGGTCAGGTCAAAACCATGGGCATCGTCGCGGGTCTTGCGGCCAATATACTGGGAGTCTTCGACCGGCGGATACTCAAGTTCGGTCTTGTTCTGGTAAGCGTTGACTGTCAGGTTCAGCCATTCGCTGTAGGGCGTGAAAGCGTACTTGGCACGGTAGGTTTCGTTGCGCAGTTGCCAGGGATAGTTGTGATAGAACTCGTTGCGATAGTGCACCCCGGTCAGGTCCAGGCGGTGCATGTCGTTGGGCTGCAAACGCACCTTGAGCAAACCCGAGCGCGGGCTCTGCTTGGTGGTGTCATATTCGTTGCTCTGGCCATTGCTAGTCTTGTACTCACCTGTCTGCGTGCTGCTCGCCGCGGCGACCACGCCATAGACACCCTCGCTGTCTTCGGCCAAGGTGCGCGCGCCCGCCGCTAACATTCGCGTATTGCCGTAGCCATTGTTGCCGGTGCGGTAGGTGGTACGCAGACCGACACGGTGGTCCGGCTTGACGATATCGTCGATCTCGAACGTGCGGAAGTTGGCGCTGCCACCCAAGGTATTAGCACCCTCGGCACCATCGACAGAACCTCGTTGGATATCGACGCCGGCTACAAGATTGGGGTCGACAAACGCCATCGGTCCGCCAGAACCGTGCCCAGCATTGTTGCGAAAAGTTTGGGTAACACCGTCAATCATAGTGTTGACCCGGCCATAGCCGGCCAATCCACGGATGTTCACCGAGACACCAGGCTGACTGCGCGAATGCAAGGTGTAGGAACCCGGCATGGAGCGCACCAGGCTGTTCAAGTCCTGGCGTTCGACATGCGCATCACGGCTGCTCTGGATAGCCCCTGGTCGATCCGCCTGAGCCTTGACCATAGTGGCCCCGACTTCCAGCGCTGAACTGCTGCGCGCATTGACCCGTAGCACATAGCTACGATCTTTCATGCGCTCGACCCACAGTCCCGTGCCATTGAGCAACAGGTCGAAAGCCTCCCTCAGCGAATACTCGCCATCGAGGCCCTGCGTACTGCGTTGTAATGCCAGCTCAGGCGCGTAGGTCAGAATAATGCCGGTACGAACTGCCAATTGATTGAGTGCCGGCCCCAAGGGCCCGGCTGGAATGTTGTACGCCTGGCGAGCAGATACCTTTTGGCTACTTGTTTCGGCTGCATGCAGCGTCGAACCGCCCACCCAGCTACCTGCCAACAATGCCACCGTCAGGAAACTGCGGGCCAATCCGGGGCCGACATGCTTGTTGTTGTGATGCGCACCCCGAACGGTGGCCACCTGCGTACGGTTCACGTGAAGCTCCCTAGATATCAGTATTACTAGAGAAGTCACGCAGACACAGGAAAAAGGGAAATCTAAATCAGAATCTTTTACAAAATTAAAGCTGAATAAGAACACCGATAGGCGTGGGCGCTGTACGCAATCTAGCAAGGAAGGAATGACTGAAGGGCAGCAGAAGAAAAAATCGGCGCAAAAAAAAAGCCGCACTAGGCGGCTTTTTCGAGGCTTTCATGCGCTTCAGTGAAGGGCGATGAAAGCTTATATGGTGCGGACGAAGAGACTCGAACTCTTACAGCTTGCGCCGCTGGAACCTAAATCCAGTGTGTCTACCAATTTCACCACGTCCGCATGAAGCTTTTAAAGCAAAGGCGCCAGATTTTCATCGGGCGCCTTCTGGAATATGGGGTGGACGATGGGGATCGAACCCACGACAACAGGAGTCACAATCCTGTGCTCTACCAACTGAGCTACGCCCACCATATTGCATTTACCGCTTTACTTGTGCCTAAGCTGCCTATTGGCGCACCCGGCAGGACTCGAACCTGCGACCATCCGCTTAGAAGGCGGATGCTCTATCCAGCTGAGCTACGGGCGCATATTTAATCTGCTTTCTGTTACGATTACAAATTAACTTTTAGCCGTACCGAACAAGCTACCAAATCCGCTCATTCTGCCTGACCTTGCTAACCAGTGCTAGGCTCTGCCCGACAAGTGCGACGAATGTTATAGACGAGTGGTTAGGTCGTCAACTCTTTTTTAAAAAAAATTCATTTTATTTAAGGGCTTAGGGGAATACCCGGACCAAGCGCCTTTGCCCTCAGCCCCCTTCATGCGAGAATGCGCGCTCTTTTTATTCCCTCTCGATGGTTAATCACGCGTCATGACTGCACACCTTATTGACGGCAAGGCGATCGCCGCCAGCCTGCGCCAGCAGATCGCCCAACGTGTTGTGGAGCGTCGCCAGCAAGGCCTGCGTACTCCAGGCCTGGCGGTGATCCTGGTCGGCACCGACCCCGCTTCACAAGTCTATGTATCGCATAAGCGTAAAGACTGCGAAGAGGTCGGTTTTATCTCCGAGGCATTCGACCTGCCGAGCGAGACCACCCAGCAGGCCCTGACCGACCTGATCGATCGCCTCAATGATGATGAGAGCATCGACGGTATCCTCCTGCAATTGCCACTGCCCGCACACCTGGATGCATCGCTGCTGCTCGAGCGCATTCGCCCGGACAAGGATGTCGATGGTTTCCATCCTTATAACGTTGGCCGCCTGGCCCAGCGCATCCCGCTGCTGCGCCCGTGCACGCCCAAAGGCATCATGGCCCTGCTGGAAAGCACCGGGCAGGACCTGTATGGCATGAACGCCGTGATTGTCGGCGCCTCGAACATTGTCGGTCGGCCAATGGCGATGGAGCTGCTGCTGGCTGGCTGCACCGTTACCGTCACCCACCGTTTCACCAAGGACCTGGCAGGCCATGTCGGCCGCGCCGACCTGGTAGTGGTTGCCGCTGGCAAGCCGGGCCTGGTCAAAGGTGAGTGGATCAAGGAAGGCGCCATTGTCATCGACGTCGGTATCAACCGTCAGGAAGATGGCAAGCTGGTCGGCGACGTAGTTTATGAGACCGCTCTGCCCCGCGCCGGCTGGATCACCCCGGTTCCAGGGGGTGTCGGGCCTATGACTCGGGCCTGTCTGCTGGAGAACACCTTGTATGCAGCACAAGAGCTGCACAAGTAAGGCCTGATCTGGCAATGCAAAACGGCACCTGCGAAGGTGCCGTTTTTTTGTGCCTGAATAATCGAGCTGCGGGTGATGCGTCAGTTTCCCTGGCTCTGATAAATCGCTCTGCAACGCTACTGCCACTGACAGCCGATTCCGCTGCCAAACAACATATTTCAGCATAACCGGCTGGGCGCCCAGCGTGTTTCAGCCGAGATAGCTCCCTTGACACATCGACAATAGGCATACCGGCCCCAGCTGCGTGCCTCGGTGCAAATAACAAAGGAGCTCATCATGACCCGCTATATCGATATCACTGACCTCAGCCACCTGGTCGCCCGTAAGGGACTGGGTACCTGCATCAGCGAAATGGCCGAGTACATCCGTGAGGACTACCTGCGCTGGCACGATTTCGAGAAATGCCCGCGCCTGGCCAACCATTCGCCCGATGGCGTGATCGAACTGATGCCGGTATCCGACAACAGCCTGTACGCCTTCAAGTACGTCAATGGCCACCCCAAAAACACCCAGCGCGGCATGCTCACGGTCATGGCTTTTGGCGCCCTCGGCGATGTCGATACCGGCGTCCCGGTGCTGCTCAGCGAAATGACCCTGACCACAGCCATTCGCACCGCCGCTACCTCCGCCTTGGTCGCGCGCTACCTGGCCCGCCCGCAAAGCCGACGCATGGCACTTATTGGCAACGGCTCTCAAAGTGAATTCCAGGCACTTGCATTCCATACCTTGCTGGGCATCGAAGAAATTTGCCTGTATGACCTGGACCCCAAGGCCAGCGCTAAATTGGTCGCCAATCTCAGTGCCTTTGCGCAGCTACGGGTGTCCATCGCAGGGTCTGTGGCCGAAGCCGTGCGCGGTGCCGATATCGTCACCACGGTCACTGCTGACAAAGCCTATGCAACCATTCTGACGCCAGAGATGATCGAACCCGGGATGCACCTCAATGCCGTAGGTGGGGACTGCCCGGGCAAGACCGAACTGCACCGCGATATCGTCGAACGCGCACGCGTGATCGTTGAGTACGAACCACAAAGCCGCATCGAGGGCGAGATTCAGCAGATGCCTGCCGATTCGCCGACCACCGAATTCTGGCAAGTGGTCAATGGCCAGGCGGCGGGCCGCGAGTATGCCGAACAGGTAACGCTGTTCGACTCGGTAGGCTTTGCCCTGGAGGACTACTCGGCCCTGCGCTATGTACTGGATACCGCCAAAGCGCTGAACATCGGTCGGGATATCGCCCTGGTACCAGAGCTGGACGACCCAAAGAACCTGTTCGCCCTGCTGCACCAACCCCTGGCAAATGCCACAAAGAAAATTGCCTGAATCCGTTCAGGTTCGGCTGCTCGATACGATACAGACGCCGACCATGGAAGGTCGTACCATATTCATGCTCACCCATTGTTTGAAATGAAGCCGAACCTGTATGGATACCAAGGTTAACCCCCCCCACGCCGAGCCACCCCTGGATCGGATCGACGAAGCCATTATCGAGGTATTGCGCCACAACGGGCGTATCACCTACGAGAAACTATCCTCGCTGGTCCACCTTACCCCTCGCCCCTGCCTCGAACGCGTACGCAAGCTGGAACGGCGCGGCGTCATTCGCGGCTACAGCGCAATCATCGATGAGCAACGGATATCGCCCGGCTTGTCCCTGCTGGTGCTAGTGGCCCTATCGAACCAAAGCGGGCGCTCGGCTCAGAAGGCATTTGAAGCCTGTATGCGCGCCTGCCCTCAGGTGCTCGACTGCCAGTTGATCAGTGGCCACTTTGACTACAGCCTGCGCATGCGTTGCCGCGACATGGAGCATTACCGGGTACTCACCGAAACCTGGATGAACAACGACGAGTTGCACATCGACAAGCTGGTGGCCCACCCGGAATTGGCGGTGGTCAAGAACTCCGGGGCACAACCCTGATCCAGCGCCAGGCCTCATGTGCGTGGCGGTGCCACCGGTGCGCTGCGTGACCAGTCAAGCAACAGGCTGTAAGCGACCGCAAGCAGCGTCGGACCAATGAACAGGCCGATAAAGCCGAACGCCAGCAAACCGCCAAACACGCCCAGCAACACGATCACCAGCGGCAAGTTGCCACCGCGACTGATCAAGTACGGCTTGAGTACGTTGTCGACGCCACTGATGATGAACGTGCCCCAAATTCCGAGGAACACTGCCATGCCGTACTCACCCTGCCAGGCCAGCCAGGCCGTAGCCGGTATCCACGCCAGTGGCGGCCCCATGGGGATCAGGCTGAGCATGAAGGTAACGATGCCCAGCACCAGCGCTCCCGGCACACCAGCGATCAAAAAGCCTATGACCGCCAGGACCGCCTGAGCTGCCGCCGTACCAATCACTCCATTGACCACTCGCTGGACAGTGCCGGCGACCAAGTCAAGGTAGTACTCGGCACGTTCGCCAATGAGCCGATCAAGCAAACGCAGCACGAACGCCGACAATCGCGGGCCATCACGATAGAAAAAGAACACGAACACCAAGCTCAAGGTCAACTCAAGCATGCCGCTGCCGATCTGTGCGCTGCGGGCCAGTAACCAGTTTCCGACCTGCCCCAGATAGGGCTTGATCGAAGCCAGCAACGCGGCGCCCTGCTGGTCGAGGGTATCCCACATGCGAACCAGGCGCTCCCCTACCAGCGGCACACCGCCCAGCCAGTCCGGTGCATCGGGAAATCCGTCAACCTGCACATCGCGCACAAAGTTGGTTGCATCACGGATGTGATCAGCCAGGTTGAAACCCAACCAGACCAGAGGCACAGCCACCAGCAGGATCCATAAGGTAGTCAGCAAGCCGGCCGCCAAGGTTTCACGACCGCCCAACAACCGAGTCAGCAGACGCATCAACGGCCAACTGGCAAACGCCAGGATGGCACCCCACAGCAACGCCGACATGAACGGCGCCATCACCCACAGGCCAGCGCCAAGCAGACCCAGCAGGATAATCTGCACCAGCAGGCGGTCATTATTGAGCATGCTGTTCTCGCTTAACGAATCAGTTCGACATGGAAGCCGTCGGTCTTGGCGTCACCCACTTCCAACCTGGCCAGACGTACGCCAGCCTTGCCCAATTGCTCGCGCCAGGCTTCAGCCTCGGTGCCGCTCAGGCTAACGCGCAAGGTGCTGTCAAGGTTCAAACTGCGTCCAAGCAAGTTCACCCACGCCGGTAACGGCTCACCAACAAGATCAGGGTAGTCGAGCTTGCCGGTGTCTCGCAGTTCGCGCAGAACGGTAGCCGGTGTTGGCAACAGCTCGCCGAGCGGCGCCTGGGCAACGAACTCCTCCACGTGCAGGTACGCGCGTTTGTTGCCACGAGTAACGCTATACAACGCGATCAGCGTATTGTTTTGTTCGGCGGAGCGGCGCAGCAAAATGAACGCCTGCTGCTCATCCGAGCCCGACAGCAGCCTGCTCTTGAATACTTCGTTGGCCCAAAGGCTGTTTTCACCACAGTCACGAGCCTGGCACCAGAACAACGGGTAGCCGCCATCTTTCTGCAGGGCCTCGCGTGCCGCAGTGAAAGCTTCGGTGGCGCTGCGCTCCCGGGGCAGCTCGTAGGTGACAGAGCTGACCTGGCCGCGGCTTTCGATCTTGCTTTCCACGCGTAGCTGATTGCTGATCTTGCGCAGGCTGCCCATTGGATAGACGCGCTCTTGCTCGGTGGCAGGACGCTGGTCAATCACTTTGGCGTCGACGGGTACCGGCATCCCCTCAGCCAAAAGAGGCGCACTGGAGAGTATGCCCGCGCCGACAATCATTGCGCGGATGCAAAACTTGAAACTCATAGGCACGCCACGCTGCATAGGACTCCTGGGTAGTCACTGGATGTGACATTGTCTCGCTCGTTCATGGTTGTCTCCCTGTTCAACCCGTCAAGCGTCGACAGTTGCCAGCCGCAAGTCAAGAAATGCCAAAGAAGCGATTGAAACAGTCTGCAACAAGGGTTGCACCATTTTCGTCATTCAGGTGCAAGTGATGGCCACCTGGCAAGAGCTCACGAGCAAAGGGTAGCTGCTCGAGCAAGTCTGCATGCCGCGCCAGCATACCGTCAGCAGCCACCACCAGCGTAGTCGGACAGGCAATACGCCGCACGAAGCTCAACGCCTGGGCTTCACTCAAGCGGGTCGGCGATGGCAAGGTCAGGCGACTGTCGCTGCGCCAGGTATAACCACCCGGCACCGGCATCAATCCGCGCTGGGCGAGCAACTGCGCCGCTTCGCGACTAACCGCCACCAGGCCTTTCATTCGCGCCTGGATTGCTTGATCGAGCGTCGGGTGCACCGCTTTACGCTTTGTGTCCAGACGCAACTGCGCCTGTAATGCCATGCCCATACGCTCCGCGGCATCCTGCGGACCGCTGGTGGGTGGAATCACGCCGTCAATCAATGCCAATCGGGTAATTCGCTCCGGCAGCGAACCGGCCAGAACAACCGAAACAATCGCCCCCAGCGAATGGCCAAGCAGGGCAAAACGCTCCCACCCCATCTGCTCGGCAACCCGCAGGACGTCATGGGCGTAATCCCACAAGGCATAACTGGCGCCGGGCGGCCGGTGCTCGGAATGGCCGTGACCGGCCAGGTCCAGGGCCAGAATCCGAAGCCCTGACAACTTCGGCGCCAAGCGGGCGAAACTGTAGGCGTTGTCCAACCAGCCATGCAAGGCGATCACTGGAACACCGTCAGCCGGACCAGACAGGTGTGCAGCCAGTTCGATGTGGCCCAGGTTCAGACGGATATCTTCGATGTGCGAACTCATACCACCCCTTGTTGCCAACGATCGAACAGCCCTTTGATCAGGCTTGCGGTGTCCGTGGGCCGTTCCAGCGGGAACATATGGCCACCGGGCAAACTGTGGTACTCACCTCGAGGCAGGCCGCGCACAGCGAAAGCATGATGGCGCTTGACGATCTGGCTACTGCTGCCGCGCACCATCGCCAGTGGCAACTTCAAGTGTTTGGCCGGTGCTGGTCGGGTATGGGGAATATTGCGGTAGATACTGATCTCGGTGGCCGGATCGAAGCGCAGCCGCAAACCTTCCTCGGACGCCAGCAAGCCGTGTTCCAGATACGCATCCAGACATTCCGGATCGAAATGGCGAAACAAGGACTTGGTAGAGAAGTACGCCCGGGCACTTTCTTTGTCGGTAAACGCCTCACGGCGACCCAGGGTGCGCCCGGCGGGTGTGATGCGATCAATGAAGCCCATGCGCTTGGCCGCCTGCAACACCCATTGATCGACCCTGGTCAAGACTGGCGAGTCGAGCATGACCACACCTCGGTAATAGTGTGGGCAGCGCAGTGCCGCATGCAAGTGCAGCACACCGCCCAGGGAGTGCCCTACACCCCAGACCGGTTGTGGCTGTTGCTCCAGGTGATGGAGCAATTCATCGACCAGATTCTGCCAGTTCGCGTCGACCGGAAAGCGCGGATCGTGAGCGTGTTGTGGTAGATGGAACACCTGGTAGTCAGGCGCAAGCGCATCGAAGAGCTTGCCGTAGGTCGCCGAAGGAAAACCGTTGGCATGGGCGAAAAATATCTGCTGCGACATAACCGCCTGTCCGTTGAGTGGTGATGCTCCATTGTCGGTAAGCAGTTGGCGACGGGCAATGTTCGGAAAAGCCATCGCCAAGGGCAATCAGGTCAATAACCACCGAAATTGGCCTGAAACGCCCCGCAACCCTCAGCAACCCGCTGAACAGCGGGCCCAGGGCTCACGCATGAGTAAGGCTGCGCAAGGTCATCAATCCGGCCAGCGGCCACTCGCCTTCAAGCGCTGCCAGACTCGCTGTAGACATCGGCGGCCCTTGCCGATGTCCCTGTTCGAGCATCCCTACCAGGCAACTCACCAGCGGTTGGT
This sequence comes from Pseudomonas auratipiscis, assembly GCF_036324085.1. NCBI lineage: Bacteria > Pseudomonadati > Pseudomonadota > Gammaproteobacteria > Pseudomonadales > Pseudomonadaceae > Pseudomonas > Pseudomonas auratipiscis. Next base: position 316,990 of record NZ_JAZDCU010000004.1, on the reverse strand, counting down.
GGCTCACCAGCAGAACCTGCTGCAGGTCCAGCTTTTCCAGCTCGCTGATCACCTCCTGCGGGTCGCTGTCCGGTGTCAGCCAAGGCACCGTCTGCACCGGTTTGATAAAACCAAGCGCTTCGTGAACCAGTGCGGCCGTCTGCTGGGCGCGAACATACGGGCTGGCGAGGATCACCTGCAGTTCCTGACCCAGCAATGTGGCAGCGCTGCGCAGTACCTGCTCTCGGCCGTGGGCCGTCAAACGACGCTGTGCATCGCTGTTGGCCCGCGGCTCAGCCTCGCCATGGCGCAACACCCAAAGCTTCACAGCTTGGGCTCTTCGTCGCGCACCGGATGCGCTGCTGGCGGTACGCTGTGCGCCGCCTCACCTTCGGCGGCACGCGGCGTTGGCCAATCGGCGAATGGCCACGGCTTCTGGTCACTGTGAAAGCTGCCGAAACGACCGATCTGGGCCAAAAACTGGCTGAGGCTGTCGCCGAAATTCATCAGGCTGGCACTGGGCGCACCGTAGATCAGGCGGTAGATCAACTGCACCAGTACCAAGCCGCCCAGCAGCAGTTCGGCCAACTGCCAGACCACCAGGAACACCAGCATCCACAATACCCGCAGGATAATCGACTCGCGCTGGGACTGGTTCGGGGATTCGTTCATGTCTTGCTCCTGTACTCAGTTGAAACCGCTGGTGGAGATGAAGTCGACATCGGTTTTAGGCTCGCCGCGCATCAGCAACTCAATTACCTGATTCAGCGTGCGACCCTCGAAAAGAATGGCGTGCAAGCCCGCTACCAACGGCATGTAGACCTGAACTTCCTGTGCCTTGACCTTGAGCACCTTGAGCGTATTGACCCCTTCGGCTACCTCGCCCAGACGGTTGACCGCCTCTTCCAGGCTCAGACCTTGGCCCAACGCATGCCCGACCTGATAGTTGCGGCTCTTGGGCGATGAGCAGGTAACGATTAGATCGCCCACACCGGCAAGCCCAAGGAAGGTCATGGGGTTGGCACCCTGACTGACGGCAAAGCGGGTCATCTCTGCCAGGGCACGAGTGATCAGCATGCTTTTGGTGTTCTCCCCCATTCCCAGGGCCACCGCCATACCGGCAATAATTGCATAAACGTTTTTTAGCGCCCCACCAAGCTCGACACCAAAGCGGTCGTTGCTGGCATAGACGCGAAAGGTACGACCGTGCAGCACTGCCTGCACGCGCTGGCAAAGCACTTCATCTTCACTGGCCACCACCGTCGCGGTCAGGGCGTGCTCAGCCACTTCGCGGGCCAGGTTTGGCCCGGACAACACGCCAATGCGCGCCTGGGGAGCGATTTCTTCAAGGATCTGACTCATCAACTTGAAGCTTTGTGCTTCGATGCCCTTGGTCAGGCTCACCAGCATCTTGCCACGCAACAGCTGGGCATGAGGCGCCAGCACACTACGCAGTGCGCTGGATGGCAGAGCGACAAAGATCAGCTCGCAATCTTCAAGGGTTGCCAGCAGGTCGTTGACCGGTTCGACACCTGGGTGAATCTTCACTCCCTTGAGGTAGCGCGGGTTCTCGCGGTTATTACGCATTGCCTCGGCCTGCTCCGGATCGCGCATCCATTGCCGTACGCCAACGCCGTTTTCCGCCAACAGATTCGCCACGGCGGTACCGAAACTCCCGCCTCCCAGAACTGCAACCGGCTGCTGTTCAGTCATATCCAATCCGTTAAAACCAATTAAAGTGGCGACTCGCGCATTATACGGAGCCCCGGTGTCAGAGCCAGCGCCAGATCATTCAGATGACCTCGGCATTGCAGCGCCGACGACTGAAAAATGCTCGCCACTCGGTTAAACTGCCCGATTTGAAATCGATACCAAGGCCGTACCGTGTCATTTGGCTCTTCAGCCTCGCCCCCGCTTTTACTATTGACTGCTATTGTCGCCGCCCCCGCTGCCGCTGACGATCTGTTCGTCGACGACCAGTCTCTGCCCCAGGTGCTCACCGCTACCCGACTCAAACAGTCACCGGCGGCAGTCCCTGGCAGTATGACCGTGCTCGACAACGCTTTGATCCGCGCCAGCGGCGCCCGTGACATACCGGAACTACTACGGCTGGTTCCGGGGATGATGATCGGCTACGGTGCTGGCAACCAACCTACAGTCAACTACCACGGCAGCAACGTCAACGAAGCACGACGCATGCAGGTGCTCATCGATGGTCGTTCAGTCTATCGCCCCGGCCTTGCCACCGTAGACTGGAGCGATATTCCATTGGCCATGGAGGATATCGAGCGCGTCGAAGTGTTCCGCGGCCCGAACACCGTCAGCTATGGCGCCAATGCGTTGATGGCAGTGGTCAACATTCTCACCCGCAAGCCCGCCGATAGCCGCGGCACTCGCGTGAAAATCACCCGCGGCCAGCGTGGCATCAGCGACTGGTACGCGAGTCAAGGCAGCGGCTGGGATGGCGGAGACTTGCGCCTGTCGCTGTCGGGCATGGAGGATGATGGCTTCGATGAAAGCCGAAACGGCCAGGACTACCGTGACAGCCGCAGGCTCACCCGCCTGAGTTTGAGTGTCAGTCACACCTTGGCAAATAATCAGAGCCTGGATTGGCAATTTGCGGCCAAAGAAGGGACCAATCAACGCCCCTACACTTACAGGCCCGTGTTCCATGGCGTCACTGCCAATGGCGACAATTCCGATGCCAACGTCAAGGATTACGCCGGCTCAGTACGCTGGAACATCGACCTCAACCCCGACCACAGCCTCTATCTGCAAGGGACTGCACAACATTGGGATCGCCAGCAGCAGTGGCGCGCCTGTGACGCCGCGATGTCATTCAGCCCTGCGCTGACACGCTTGTGGCAGCTCAATCCCAACTACGCCGAACAAGTCGCGCGCAACATTCTCGCGCCACTGCCCGCCGGAGGTGCTCAAGAGCAAGCACTGGGCAAGCAGGTGCAAGAACAGTGGGCCAATGGCGGCTCCGAACAAGTCTGTGGCGATATCGACCAGAGTACACGGGAAACCCGCTACGACCTGGAACTGCAGGACACCCTGAGCCTTTCCGACAGCCTGCGTCTGGTGAGTGGTGCCAACTATCGCTACGACCGCGCCGATTCGCAGACGTTTTTCAACGGCAGCCTCAATGACAGCACCTGGCGCCTGTTCGGTCACTTGGAGTGGCGCGCCGACGAACACTGGATTATCCAGGGCGGCGCGATGTACGAGGATGCCAATCTCTCCGGTAGCTCCCTCACCCCACGCTTGGCAGTCAACTACCTGATCACTCCACGGCACGGGTTGCGCGCGGTGTACTCTGAAGCTGTACGTTCGCCGGACATGTTCGAGAACAACGTCAACTGGAGTTATCGCGTCAACAACCTGACCCCTGGGGCGTTCGGCCAGAGCAGTGCCCAATACTTCGTCAGGACCCGCGGCCCGGGTGACCTCGAACAGGAACGAATGCGCTCGCGAGAATTGGGTTACAACGGCTACTTTGCCGATGCCGACCTGAGCGTGGATTTCAAACTGTTCTATGACGAAATTACCGGCATGATCAGTGAACCACTGCGTAACAACCAATACATCGCCAGCAACAGCAATCGAGCTCGCTTCAGCGGCAGCGAGACCCAGCTCGACTGGCGCCTGAGCAGTGCCGATCGCCTGCGCCTGACCTACGCCTATGTCGACGCCTGGGCCAGCGATCCCGCTGATCGTCGCCTGAGTGCGCGCAATAGTGGCTCGGCAGGCTGGCTGCGTGATTGGGGGCAAGGGTGGTCCAGTGCGCTTTTCTACTACGGGGACGATGAGCTCAACCAGTACCGATTCGAACGCATCGACGTGCGCGTGGCCAAGCGACTCGTCTGGGATCGCGCCCAACTGGAGTTGGCCGGCGTCGTACAACAGCGCCTGGACGATCAACCCACCACCTACGCAGACAACCTGTTTGACAGTCGCCATGTGCTGTACTTCAGCGCGGAGCTCGAATTCTAATGCGCAGGTTGCGTCTCTGGCTGCTGGCGGCCTTCCTGTGGCCATTGGGTGGGCTGCATGCCAGTGAAATCCTGCTCACCGGCAACCAGAACAGCCCTGGTGTCGCGCTGTTCGTCCAGGCCTTGAGCGAGCGCCGCCCGGGCGACAACGTTAACTTCATACCGGTTACCGAACTTCCTCGCCCTTCGCGCCTCGACCCTGCCACTCGGCTGATCCTGCTCGACAGCACCAGCCTGGAGTGGCGTTTGAGTGAAACCGCTGGGCCTCCCGCCCTGGCACTGCGCGTGAGCCGAGTGCAGGCAGAGCGGCGCCTTGGACAGTTGCGCCCCGCCTACCTGAGCCTGCTATGGAGCGATCCGCCGCTGGACCGACAACTGCGCCTGACCCGCTATTTGCTGCCTGAAGCGCAACGCATCGGCGTACTCTATGCCGAGCACAGCCAGTTTCTTCTCGAAGAACTGCGCCGCGCAGCAAAGCCCATGGGTCTGAAGATCATTGCCCAAGCCTGGCCAGACCTGCGCGACAGTCGTCCATTGCAGACACTCCTGCAGAACAGTGATGTGCTGCTGGGCATCGACGACCCTCAGTTGTACAACTCCAAGACAGCTAAGAATGTGCTGTTAAGCAGTTACGGACGACAAATGGCATTAATTGGCCCCAATGCAGGTTTTGTCCGTGCTGGCGCGCTGGCCAGCACCCTGAGCAACCAACAGGATTGGTTGGCAGTGCTCGACCGACTGCTCGATCAACCCCCGGGCAAATGGCCTCGCACGCTTTACCCTGATCACTTCAGTGTCGCTGGCAACCAGCAAGTTGCCCGCGCTCTGGGCATCGATACCATCGACCCCGAAAGCGCCGCCCTGGTACTGGCCGAAGGAGAACGCAGACCATGAGGCTCCGTCTGAGCTGGGACATTCACACCCGCACCCAGATCATCAGCCTGGGACCGGCGCTGTTGCTGACGCTGCTGCTGATCAGCTTCTTTACCTTCGTGCGAATCCAGGACCTGCGCCAGGAACTCAATCACACCGGTCAACTGATCGCCAACCAGCTGGCACCGGCGTCGGAATACGGGGTGATCGCGGGCAACGACGAAGTGCTCGAGAGCCTGATGCGCGCCACCTTGAGTATTCCCCACGTGCGCTTTCTTGAAGTTCAGGACAGCAGCAACCATATCCTGGTGTACGTCGAGCAACCCGACGAGCACGACAACCGCGCGCAACAAGTCGAGGTTTTCCAGGCCCCTATCCGCCTGCAGCAAATCCGCCTGGACAACGATTTCCTGCACAGTGGCGGGCAGCCCTCGCGCAATGTAGGCGATGACTATCTGGGCAGGGTTATTGTCGGCATGTCCAACGACGCCTTCAGCGAGCGTCAGAAAGAAATCATTATCAAGGCAGCCATCCTTGCCCTGTTCGCCCTGCTCTTCACCTTTTTACTCGCTCGCCGCCTGGCCTTGAGTCTGGCCAAACCCATTGCCGATATGGGACACGCAGTGAAAGCCATTCAGCAAGGCGACTTCAATGCCCCCTTGCCGGTGGTCGACGACAGTGAACTGGGGCACCTGGCCCGCCACATCAACAACCTGGCCCGCGCCTTGGCCCAGGCCAGTCATGAGCAGCAGCAGGCCATGTCGCAACTTATCCAGGCGCGCGAAGAGGCCGAACAGGCAAACCGGGCCAAATCGGACTTCCTGGCCATGATGAGCCATGAGCTGCGCACCCCAATGAATGGTGTGCTTGGCATGTTGCAACTGCTTGAAACCACCACCTTGAACGAGGAGCAGGCCGAATACACGGCCGTAGCCAGTGAGTCGACCGGCCATCTGCTCAAGGTGATCAACGATATTCTGGATTTCTCGCGGATCGAGCGCACCAGCCTGGAGCTGGAACACATCGACTTCAATCTTGGCGAACTGATTGGCAGTTGCGTGCAATCCTTCCAGCATCTGGCTGCCCAGCGAGGCCTGGACTTGCAGTTGCAGATGCCTCCGGGAATGGCCCAATTGCAGGTTGTCGGCGATCCTACGCGGATTCGTCAGGTACTGCTCAACCTGGTGGGCAATGCGCTGAAGTTCACCGAGCGCGGCAGTGTGCGCATCGAGCCCCGTTGGCAGGTGCTTGACCGCCAACTGATCTGGTTCAACTGCGCTGTCCATGACACCGGCATCGGCATAGACAACCAACGCCTGGAAACCATGTTCCTTGCATTCCAGCAAGCCGACAGCTCGATCTCCCGACGCTACGGCGGCACAGGCCTGGGACTATCGATTGCGCGCACCCTCGCCGAGCGCATGGGCGGCACGTTGCGCGGCGAAAGCCGTGAAGGCCAGGGTTCGACCTTTACCCTGGAAATGCCCCTGGCGTTATCGGTGCAACAAACGCCGCGCCTGCTCAGCCCCAACAGCGAACGCGAAAAGGAAGGTCAGGGCCAGCGCATTCTGTTGGTCGAGGACAACCCGGTCAATCAGACGGTGATCGAGGCCATGCTTCGCAGCCTGGGCTTCGAGGTGTGCATTGCCGTGGATGGCGCCCAGGCCGTGTCCCAGGTCGCACGCCAGCATTTTGCCGCAACCCTGATGGACTGCAGGCTACCCATAATCGACGGCTATGAAGCCACGCGGCGTATTCGCCAGCTCCCCCAGGGCGCCGCCATGCCAATCATCGCCTTGACGGCCAATGCCCTGCAGGGCGATCGCGAACGCTGCCTGAGCGCTGGAATGAACGATTATTTGGCCAAGCCGTTCAAACGCACTGACTTACAGCAAATTCTGCAGCGTTGGCTACCCAGTCAGTCAGCTGCGACTGGCGATTAATGTGAAATTGCGGCAGTCTTATGAACTGGACAGGCTGCTGAAAAAGCCTGAAAATAAAATTTCAGTGCACACGTGTACTTCTTTGCCCCGTGCGCTGTGACTTTCACTACAACGCAATAGTCTATGTGTAGGCTGCCGCCCCAACGTACAAACGATTGGGGTCGGTCGGGAAGATTTGCCCCCCGCCGCATGGGGATTATTGAGGAGCTCGCATGACCAAACAAAACGCCTTTACCCGGGAAGATCTGCTGCGCTGCAGTCGCGGTGAGCTGTTCGGCCCAGGTAACGCGCAACTGCCCGCCCCGAACATGCTGATGGTCGATCGCATTGCCCATATCAGCGAAGAGGGTGGCAAGTACGGCAAAGGTGAATTGGTCGCCGAGCTGGATATCACTCCGGACCTGTGGTTCTTTGCCTGCCACTTCGAAGGTGATCCAGTAATGCCAGGCTGCCTGGGCCTTGACGCCATGTGGCAACTGGTTGGCTTCTTCCTTGGCTGGCAAGGCCTGCCAGGCCGCGGTCGCGCCCTGGGTTCGGGCGAGGTCAAGTTCTTTGGCCAGGTGCTGCCAAGCGCCAAGAAAGTCACGTACAACATTCATATCAAGCGCGTCCTGAAGGGCAAGCTGAACATGGCCATCGCTGATGGTTCGGTCAGTGTCGACGGTCGCGAGATCTACACCGCCGAAGGCCTTCGGGTCGGCGTATTCACCTCCACTGACAACTTCTAAGGGTTATCCGCATGCGCCGCGTCGTTATCACTGGTCTGGGCATCGTTTCGTGCCTGGGCAATGACAAAGAGACCGTCTCCGCCAACCTGCGTGCAAGCCGCCCTGGCATCCGATTCAACCCGGAATATGCCGAAATGGGTCTGCGTAGCCAGGTTTCCGGCTCCATTGACCTCAACCTCGAAGAACTGATTGACCGCAAAGTCTTCCGTTTCGTTGGTCACGCTGCTGCCTACGCCTACCTGGCAATGGCCGATGCGATCAAGGATTCGGGCCTGACGGAAGAACAGGTGTCCAACCCGCGTACCGGCCTGATCGCAGGCAGCGGCGGCGCGTCGACCCTGAACCAAATGGAAGCGTTGGACATCCTGCGCGAAAAAGGCGTCAAGCGTGTCGGCCCGTACCGCGTCACCCGGACCATGAGCAGCACTGTCTCGGCGTGCCTGGCTACGCCGTTCAAGATCAAGGGTCTGAACTACTCCATCGCTTCGGCTTGCGCCACCAGTGCACACTGCATCGGCACCGCAATGGAACAGATTCAAATGGGCAAACAGGACATCGTCTTCGCCGGTGGCGGTGAAGAAGAGCACTGGAGCCAGTCGTTCCTGTTCGACGCCATGGGCGCCTTGTCCAGCAAGCGCAATGACACCCCGGAAAAAGCCTCCCGTGCCTACGATAACGACCGTGACGGTTTCGTCATTGCTGGCGGTGGCGGCATGGTAGTGGTCGAGGAACTGGAGCACGCTCTGGCCCGCGGCGCAAAAATCTACGCTGAAATCGTTGGCTATGGCGCTACCTCCGACGGTTACGACATGGTCGCACCAAGCGGCGAAGGCGCCATCCGCTGCATGCAGATGGCCATGTCCACTGTCGACACCCCGATCGACTACCTGAACACCCATGGCACCTCGACGCCAGTGGGTGACGTTGCCGAGATCAAAGGTGTTCGCGAAGTGTTCGGCGACAAGGCACCTGCCATCAGCTCGACCAAGAGCCTCTCCGGTCACTCCCTGGGCGCCGCAGGCGTGCACGAAGCGATCTACTGCATGCTGATGATGGAAGGTAACTTCATCGCCGGCTCGGCCAACATCGACGAGCTGGATCCAGCGGTAGCCGATATGCCGATCCTGACCAAAACCCAGGAAAACGCCAAGATCGATACCGTGATGAGCAACAGCTTCGGTTTCGGCGGCACCAACGCCACTCTGGTGCTAAAGCGCTGGGAAGGTAAATAAGGGCTAGTCCCCTTATGCTGAAAACGCCCCGACTCGTCGGGGCGTTTTTGTTTTCAGTCCCCCCTGCTTACACCGAAAACCGCCCTACCAGGCCATTCAAGTCAATCGCCGCTGTGACATCGCCTGGCTCGCTGCATTGGTCTGATTGGCTCCCGCTGAGGTCTGCAGTGCCAAATCAAGGATATTGGTCAGGTTACGGTCCACCTCCCGCGCTACCTGCACCTGTTACTCGGAAGCACTGGCGCTCACCAGATTGCGCTCATTGATCAGGCTGATCGCTGCTGCAATTTCCTCCAGCGCCGCACCTGCTGCATGTGCCCCTTCCAGTGTGCTTTGTGCACGGTCATTACTCGGCTGCATCCCTTCGACCGCACGATCAGTGCCCTGCTGGATACCGCCTTGATCTGCTCAATGTGCGCCTTGTTCGTCTGCAAAGGCTGCGGATCGCGGTTGATCAGCAATCGCAGATTCAACGAACGAATGCGCAGCATGTCCTGAGTCATCTGGCCTACCGCAATGACGCTAGGCAACCAATTGCTGTCTACCTGCTGCTACTGCTGGCGCATGCTGTTCATTTGCAACAAGCGAAAATGCCTAGCGCTACCACCAGCAATCACGAGGCGCCAACCTCGGCCCTCAGCGCACAGTAAATCGCTGCTCGGCTAGCAGGCGATCACCCTGGAACACCATGAAATGCCATTCCCCTGGCACCACTTCGTGAGGCTCGGTGAATTCATAGGCCATCACATCCTGGGCAGCCCCGGGCACCAGCTTCTGCACCACCTCGAATTTGTCATGGCGCTTGCCGTCGGGGGTCAGTACTCCAGGAGTGAGGTAAAGCAGGGTCAACGGCGCATCCTCAGCCGCCTTGCCCTCCAAGCGATAACGCATACCGAACTTGCTACCCAGCCGCGCCGGAATCTCAGAAGTGTGCTGGATCGTCTGGTTGTTCTGGGTAAGCACGCGCTCGCCAGGCTGAAAGTTTTGATGCTGCGTTTGGAACAACCCATACTCGATCGGCCCTTGCACTCGCACCTCGGCACTGGCCAGGCCACTCACCAGCAGAAGCCCGCACACCGCACTGAAACGACTGAAAAACATGATGCACTCCATCAGGATTGATGGCGGCAGGCTATGACGTCGGCATGACAGACTGATGACAACTGGAAAACTGCCAGATACCTCACTGCTGTTTCTTCGGCAGTACAGCAAGGAAGTTTTCGCGCGCAACCTTATGTGCCACGTCTGCTGGCAAGGCATCGAGAAATGGATCAAACCCCTGTAGTTGCTCCCCTACAGAGTCGAACCGCCCGACCACATCGGAGCCAAGCATAAAGCGCTCAGGGAAGCGTTTGACCAGTTCCAGCCACGCCTCCCTGGGCTTGCCCTGTTCATCCAGCAGATAAGGCTGGAGGACGCTCCAGGACAAGTCGATATACAGATTGGGATAACTCTCGAGCATGCGCGACAGCGTGGGCAGCAAGAAATCCAACTGCGTCTGGTGACGGTGAATCTCCATGCTGGTACCGGCATGGGCCCAGATAAAGCGGGTGTGCGGGTGATTGCGCAACGGCTCCTCAATCTCAGCCAGGTACAGCGGATTGCGCTCGCGCTTGGAGGTGATGTTGGAGTGGATCAGCACCGGCAGATCCTGTTCGGCCGCCAGATGGTAAATGCGAGTCATGGCCTCGTTATTGGCCCGGGGGGTGTCGCCGCTGGTTAGTGCCGTCAAGTCGTCATGACGGGTGAAAACCTCGCCAATACCCTGCCACAGCCCGGGATACAGTTCGAGCATACGCTCGATATGCGCCACAGCATTCTTGTCTACCGGGTTGAAGCCGGTCAGAAACGGGTGAAAGCGTTGACGTTGCTGCGGATCGAGTTTTTCCAGCGCGGCGGCCACGTAGATATCCGTGGCGCTGTACCAATAGGCATCGGCGTCGTCACCGGCATAATACCGAGGGCGTTTGGGTTCGTCCTCATGCCATTTCTTCGCTACCGCAACACCCGAGATCATGGATTGGTCGATGCGCGCTTTATCCATTGCTTTGAGCAACGCATCCATGCCCTCGCTTTCCTGGAAAAAGTCCACGTAATGCAGGTGTGCATCACTGTAGCGGTACTCACGCGCCTGCACAGTCTGCAGACCCAAGCCCAGCAACAGGATGCCAACCAGGGTACTGGCATACCGATTTCTGGTAAGCGGGGTTCTGGTAAGCAGGGTTCTGGCAAACATTGCACGTTCCTTGTTGACGTCTAAGACAAAGTAGACCGGCCAAGCTACCGCGCAGTTCAAGCACTGCCTGTAACAGGTTATGCTCAAGTCCATCACCCCTGGACTGGAGCCCACTGTGAGTAATCTTTTGGTCATTCGCCCGCGCGCCGAATCCGTCGAAGGACAACCGATCTTGCGCCCCCTGCCTTCAGCCCAGTGCCGAAGCATCGGGCCGTTCGTTTTTTTCGACCACATGCTCGAAACCGACTACGCCGCAGGCAAAGGTGTGAATATCCGCCAGCACCCCCATATCGGCCTGTCCACCCTCACCTACCTGTTCGAAGGGGAACTGCTGCACAAGGACAGTCTCGGCTCCGATCAGCGGGTCAAAGCCGGAGACGTCAGCTGGATGACCGCTGGCAGCGCGATTGCTCATGTCGAGCGTACCCCGACCGATCTGCAGGAAAGCGGCTCACGCCTGCATGGCCTGCAAGTCTGGCTAGCCTCCCCCAAAGACAAGGAACAAGGGAGCGGACACTACAGCCATCATCCTGCTGCGACCTTGCCGACGAGCGACAATCTAGGTGTCAACATTCGCTTGATCGCAGGTAACGGATTCTGCCTGCAGTCACCGGTGCCGGTGCTTTCGCCAACGCTCTATGCGTTGATTCAGATGCAGGCTGCAACCACCCTGAGCGTGCCGACCGAGCATATTGAGCGCGGCCTCTATGTATTGGATGGCGAAGTGCTGCTGAACGATCAAGCCGTAGAACCGCATAGCCTGGTGATACTGCCAGAGGGTGAAGAAATGAGCCTGTATGCCGAGAGCGAGAGCCAATTGGTGCTGTTTGGCGGCGACCCACTGGATGGACCACGACGAATGAACTGGAATTTTGTTGCCAGTGATCCCGCGCTTATAGATCAGGCTCGAGCCCGCTGGGCCGCTGGGGACTGGCCAAGGGTGCCGGGGGAAAGTGAACGAATCGAACTGCCTTGAGCCTGGGCGGCACTGGCAACGGACAATGTATAAACCGTGGGAATGGATTCCTCACGAAGGGCTGCACAGCAGCCCCGTCGCGGGCGACTAACTCCCACGGGATGGAACCGACGAACCCCTAGGCCTTGAACACTTCATCCAACAAGTTGTACATAGCCCGGAAAGCCCGCTTGGAGATGCGCGCGTCGTACTTCATCTTGCCAGGGATATTGGCCGCCGTGTCGGTGAACGAATGCACCGCACCACCATAGCTGACCAGTTGCCAGTCAACCTTGGCCGCATCCATCTCGGCAGCGAACGCCGGTAGCTGCTCTGTAGGCACAAACGGATCAGCTGCGCCATGCAGCACCAGCATCGACGCCTTCACTTTGCCTTCCTGGGCCGGCAACGGCGTATCCAGCGTACCGTGAAACGACACCGCCACCTGCAGGCGCTCATCGGCACGCGCCAGTTCCAAGGCGCAGCAACCGCCAAAACAGAAACCAAAGGTAGCAAGCTTACCCGGCTCAAGCACCGCCCTGGATTGCCCCAACAACTGATCCAGTGCCGCTTTGAGGCGCTTGCGCAGCTCAACCCGGTCATCTTTCAACGGCGTCATCGCCGCGCCCGCTTCATCCATGTTCGACGGCCGCAGGGTCTGCCCATAAATGTCGGCGAGCAACACCACATAGCCTTGGGCAGCGACATCCCTGGCGATGCGCTCGGCACCTTCGCCAACCCCCATCCAGTTCGGCGCCATCAGCAAACCAGGCTGTTCCTTGGCCCCCTGGGTATAAAACAAGCGACTCTCATAGGCTTTGCCGGCAACATGATAGACCAGCGATTCGACGGTAACCTTGCTCATGCAGTCCTCCTTGCACCATGAAAAAAGCCCGCCGAAGCGGGCTTTCCCTGACTCTACTTAAGCCGACAATTCGACCAGCAGCTTGTTCAGGCGACGAACGTACGCCGCCGGATCCTTCAAGCTGTCACCCGCTGCCAGGGCAGCCTGATCGAAGAGGATGTGCGAGAAGTCGGCGAAACGATCTTCGCTCTGCTCGTTGTCCAGTTTCTCGATCAGCGGGTGGCCCGGGTTGAATTCGAAGATCGGCTTGGAGTCCGGCACCTTCTGTCCGCTGGCTTCCAGGATCTGGCGCATCTGCAAGCCCAAGTCCTGCTCACCGATGGCCAGGATCGCTGGCGAGTCGGTCAGGCGGTGAGATACACGCACTTCACTGACGCTCTCGCCCAAGGCCGCTTTCAGGCGCTCGACCAAACCTTCTTTTTCCTTGGCAACTTCTTCTTGGGCTTTCTTGTCCTCTTCAGAGTCCAACTTACCCAGATCCAGATCGCCACGGGCGACATCGACGAAGCTCTTGCCGTCGAACTCGTTCAAGTAGCTCATCAGCCACTCGTCGATACGATCAGTGAGCAGCAGCACCTCGATGCCTTTTTTGCGGAAGACTTCCAGGTGTGGGCTGTTCTTGACCTGCGCGTAGGATTCACCGGTAAGGAAGTAGATCTTGTCCTGACCTTCCTTGGCGCGAGCCAGGTAGTCTGCCAGAGACACGCTTTGCTCGCCGCTTTCATCGCTGGTGGAAGCGAAGCGCAGCAGGCCGGCGATCTTCTCCTTGTTGGCGAAATCTTCAGCCGGACCTTCCTTCATGACTTGGCCGAAGTTTTTCCAGAAGCCCTTGTACTGTTCAGGCTCGTTCTTGGCCAGCTTCTCGAGCATGTCCAGCACGCGCTTGGTCAGTGCCGATTTCATCGAATCGATGATCGGATCTTTTTGCAGGATTTCCCGCGAAACGTTAAGCGAGAGATCGTTGGAGTCGACCACACCTTTGATAAAGCGCAGGTACAGCGGCAGGAACGACTCGGCCTGGTCCATGACGAACACGCGCTGAACGTACAGCTTCAGACCGCGCGGCGCCTCGCGCTGATACAGGTCGAACGGCGCACGTGCCGGCACGTAGAGCAGCGAGTTGTATTCAAGCTTGCCTTCGACCTTGTTGTGGCTCCAGGCCAGCGGATTCTCGAAATCGTGACCGATATGCTTGTAGAACTCCTGGTATTCCTCGTCCTTGATCTCGGTACGCGGACGGGTCCACAAAGCGCTGGCACGGTTGACGGTTTCCCATTCCTCGGCCGGCTTCTCCTCGCCTTCTGCAGCTTCGACTTGCTTTGGCAACTCGATTGGCAGCGCGATATGGTCGGAATACTTCTTGATGATGTTGCGCAGACGCCAGCCATCAGCGAATTCTTCTTCACCTTTTTTCAGATGCAGAACAATACGAGTACCACGGTCGGCTTTATCTACGGTGGCCACTTCAAAGTCGCCTTCGCCCTTGGAGGACCAATGCACACCTTCGGCAGCCGGGGCGCCGGCACGACGGCTGAACACATCGACCTTGTCGGCGACGATAAATGCCGAATAGAAGCCCACACCGAACTGACCGATCAGGTGCGAATCTTTTTTCTGGTCGCCGGTGAGGTTCTTCATGAAGTCGGCTGTGCCGGACTTGGCGATCGTACCCAGGTGGGTGATCACGTCTTCACGGCTCATGCCGATGCCGTTGTCTTCGAGGGTAACGGTATTGGCATCCTTGTCGAAGCTGACACGAATTTTCAGCTCGGCGCCGCCTTCGAGGAGCTCAGGTTTGGCCAGGGCTTCGAAACGCAGTTTGTCGACCGCGTCGGAGGCGTTGGAAATCAGTTCGCGAAGGAAGATTTCCTTGTTCGAATACAGGGAATGGATCATGAGGTGCAGCAGCTGCTTGACCTCGGTCTGGAAGCCCAGGGTTTCTTTTTGAGTTTCCACACTCATGGTATTCAACACTCCAATCTGATGGCAGTAGTCGTTCGGCAGGCGGACACATCGGCCCAAGCCTGCTTTCACGGCGGGATGTCATGCAGATGGGGGCACGAGAAACTATTTCAAGGGCATGCTGACTTCTTCGATCTTGAAATGCGCACGCGCCGTGGCAATCGGTTCAGCTTCGCTGCCTTGCCATGCGGTTATCGCCACGTTGGTCACCCGTCGCCCTTGGCGCCACAACTGGCAGCGAGCATAAGTGTCGCGAAAGTGCCCCGCACGCAGATAGTCGATGGAAAAATCGATGATTTTCGGAATCGTAGCGCTTTCACTGAAAATCAACAGATACAAGGCTGCCGACAATTCCATGAAGCCGGCAATAACCCCCCCATGAATAGCGGGCAGCAAGGGATTGCCAATGTTTTCCCGGCTGGCCGGCAGGCAAAACAACAGATCGTCGCCCTCGCGACTGCACTGAATGCCTATCAACCCTGCATAGGGAATCAACTGCAACAGTGGCTGATAGTTACCTTCAGCATGCGCCTTGCGTAACTGCAAATGCACCTCTGGGGGAATCATTGCCCGCGCTCCTTCAACGAACTGCCAAAACTCAACCCGCCCTTCACATTTTTGCCCAAACGCATAAAGGTACCCACCACCTGCGCAATGGGTTGCTCGGGATCGTCCTGATACGCCATGCCGCGAGTGAAAATCACATCGCGGGTAACCCGATAGCAATGCGCATAACCGTAGACATCAAGGCCAGGCTTGGCTGAATGCATATAGTCGATGCGCAGATCGAGGGTCGGGCAGACTTCGAACGCTGGCAGTACACATAGCGTGGCCATGCCGCAGGTGGTATCCATCAATGTCGTCAGGGCACCACCATGAATAGCCCCGGTCTGTGGATTGCCGATAATTTTTGGCGAATAATGCAGCACCAGCGTCATACCCTGGTTGTCCACGTGATGCACACGCATCTGTAAAACCTGGCAATGAGGTAAAGCACAGAGAAAGCGCTCTGCCATGGCCATCAATGGAGTGTCACTCATATCACTAAAGCCTTTGTGGTTATTGAGACAATGCACACGCCCCAAAAAAAGTCTATGTAGATCCGGGAGTTATATATCTGTAATGTATGTGGAACTTCTATCCGTTACTTGAGCTCAAAGGAACAAGTAACTTATTTCCACAAGGAGAAACACCCCATGCGTAAACCTTTTGCTTTTGCCGTAATGCTGGCCGCCGCCCTGGGTCTCGCTGCTTGCGATAAAGCCAGCGAAGACAAGGCTCAGGATGCTGCGCAACACACCGAGAACGCCCAGCAGAAGATGGACGAAGCTCAGGATAAAGTGAACGAGGCTGCAAAAGAAAACGCTGAAGCCGCCAAAGACAGTGCTGAAGCGCAACAGAAAGCCGCTGAAGAAGCCGCTCCTGCTGCACCGGTCACCCCCGCGCCAGAAACCGCTCCAGCCGAGCCTGCCAAGTAAGCAAGCGCCCTGGAATGAAAAAACCCGACAGTTGTCGGGTTTTTTTATATTCGTGACTCAACGCTGTAACGTTTCAGTTAAGCCCAGCGTCTTTTGCTGTTTCCACCCCTGGCACCTCAGTCGGGGTATATACCATCACCTCCAGCACATCGGAGTGAAACTCGCGCCGGTACAGCACAAGGACAACACCCGCACTCATCAGCATGAACAACCATGGACTGATAAACCAACTGAGCATGGCCATGCCAAAGTAATAAGAGCGCAGACCAAAGTTGAACTGGTTGGCAGCCATTGAAATGACCCGCGCTGCACGCTGGGCAAATGCCTTGCGCTCCAGTTCGTTGACATGACGCTCACCCACCATTGGCGCCGACCCCACCAAAATGGCCGCAAAGTTATACTGACGCATGCACCAACTGAAGGTGAAAAAGGCATAAACAAACACCGTGGCCAAGCACAGCAGCTTTACTTCCGACATGCCTTGAGTCGCCTGCTGAACCAGCGGCAAGTCAGCCAGTAACGACACGGCGCGATCAGAAGCGCCGAGCACAGTAAGAATGCCCGCAAGAATAATCAGCGTACTGGAAGCAAAAAACGAAGCGTTGCGCTCAAGGTTAGCCACAACACTTGCATCGGCAATACGGTTGTCCCGCATCAACATCCGGCGCATCCAGTCTTCGCGGTACAGGTGCAACACGCTGGCCAGGCAGGCTGTGTCGCGCCCCTTCCAGGTCGCATAGCGGGTATAGCCGCCCCAGCACACAACAAACCAACAGGCTGCCAGCAGATGAATCAGATTATTTTGAATGAAACTCATGCGAGGTCCCGGTAAATAAGTTCGAACACAGTAATACGCATTGACCGGCTTTCGACGCTTAGCCGAAGAAAAAGACACGTCCGATTCCGCACAACGAAAAAGCCCCGCATCCCTTTCAGGATGCGGGGCTTGTAAATATGCCCAGGCTGGCGCGCTTTGGCTTGTGGCCGGCGCCAGATGAGGGCCTATTCTCAGGCCAGCGCTTCGCGCGGCTTGCCCAGCAAGCGGTCGCAGCCGATGGCGATTGCCAAGGTTGCTACCGACGGAACCAACCAGGCCAGACCTTGCTCGCTGAGCGGCAAGTGGGCCAGGAAGTTTGGCAGATTCACACCCAGGCTGGTGCCCTTGATGGCGTCAACCATACCGAAGATCAGCGATACCAGCATAACCGGCGCCAGGATACGCACCTGCGAGTTCCACAGTTCTTTGCAGAAGCTCAAGCCCACCACCACGATGCACGGTGGGTAAATCGCTGTAAGCACCGGAATCGAGAACATGATCAGCTTGGTCAGGCCCAGGTTCGAGATAAGCAGCGAGAAGCCGCACAGGATCACTACCAGAACCCGATAGGACAACGGCAACACCTGGCTGAAATACTCGGCACACGCGCATGTCAGGCCAACTGCAGTCACCAGGCAAGCCAGGGCGATCAACACCGCAAGGAAGCCGCTGCCCAGTGAGCCAAAGGTATGCTGCACATAAGCATGCAGTACAGCGGCGCCATTGGATGCCCCGGCAGCAATCTCATGGCTGCTGGCGCCCAGACGGAACAAGCTGATGTAGACCAGCGCCAGACCGACACCTGCGATCAGGCCGGCAATGATGGCATAACGAGTGATCAGCCTTGGCGATTCGACGCCCCGGGAGCGGATGGCATTGACGATGACGATACCGAATACCAGCGCACCAAGGGTATCCATGGTCAGGTAACCATTGATAAAGCCCTGGGAAAATGCCGACGCCTCATAGGCTGGCAACGCTTCCCCCGTGGTACCGGCCGGCAGCATGAACGCGGCTATGCCCAACGCCGCCAGGGCGATAATCTTCAGTGGCGCAAGAAAACGACCCACGGTATCGAGCAGTTTGCCGGGGTACATCGACACGGCCAGAACCAACAGGAAGTACACCAGGCTGTAAATAAACAGCGCGGTCGAGCTTTCGCCGGTCAGCGGTGCCACACCTACTTCGAAGGAAACCGTCGCGGTTCGCGGCGTGGCGAACAGGGGACCGACAGACAGGTAGCAGACCGCTGCAAGCAACCCGCCAGCGACCTTGCCGATTGGACTACTGAGCGCGTCCATACCGCCGCCCACCTTGGCCAGGGCGATCACGGTGATAACCGGCAGACCTACCGCGGTGATCAGAAAGCCCAGCGCCGCCATCCACACGTGTGGACCGGACTGCAGACCGACGATCGGCGGAAAGATAATATTGCCCGCACCAACGAACAACGCGAACGTCATAAAACCAAGCGCCAGGACATCCTGGCCTTTCAAGACTTTCATTAAGGAAATACCACACTTCTGAAATCGGGATTTAGAGAGGGATTTCCCCTTGGGTGAGGGAAATATGTAGCCCGTCCGGATGAGACAGGCCCTTTAAAGCATGCCAGCACCCTTTTGGGGGACCGACACGAAAGTGCAGACAGTGTAACCAAGTTGCACCCACTGCGCATGGCTGCCTGACGAGTTGTCCGATGTGCGAAAAAGTTTGTCGCCTCGATGACAGCAATCCGGGTGTCACTTGGTAACACCCAACTACACTAGCCATCACCAATTGATGCCGTGCAAACGCAAAAAGGCCACCCGAAGGTGGCCTTTTTGTTTACTGAGAAGCTATTACTTCTTGGCTTCCCAGCCGGTCAGCTCGGCCAGGGCCTTGCCGATGTCTGCCAGCGAACGCACGGTTTTCACACCCGCGTCTTGCAGCGCAGCGAACTTCTCGTCTGCAGTGCCTTTGCCGCCGGAGATGATTGCACCGGCGTGACCCATACGCTTGCCCGCAGGAGCGGTAACACCAGCGATGTAGGAAACGACAGGCTTGGTCACGTTAGCCTTGATGTAGGCAGCGGCTTCTTCTTCAGCCGAACCGCCGATCTCGCCGATCATGACGATCGCCTCGGTCTTCGGGTCTTCCTGGAACAGTTTCAGGATGTCGATGAAGTTCGAACCTGGGATCGGGTCACCACCGATACCAACGCAGGTGGACTGACCGAAACCGGCGTCAGTGGTCTGCTTGACCGCTTCATAGGTCAGGGTGCCGGAACGGGAAACGATACCGACCTTGCCTGGCAAGTGGATGTGACCTGGCATGATGCCGATCTTGCACTCGCCCGGAGTGATGACGCCTGGGCAGTTAGGGCCGATCAGGGTAACACCCAGCTCGTCGCACTTGACCTTGGCATCCAGCATGTCCAGGGTAGGAATGCCTTCGGTGATGCAGACGATCAGCTTGATGCCGCCGAACGCAGCTTCCAGGATCGAATCTTTGCAGAAAGGAGCTGGAACGTAGATGACCGAAGCGTCAGCACCGGTAGCCTCAACGGCTTCCTTGACGGTGTTGAACACCGGCAGGCCCAGGTGAGTGGTACCGCCTTTGCCTGGGGTCACGCCGCCAACCATCTTGGTGCCGTAGGCGATGGCTTGTTCGGAGTGGAAAGTACCCTGCGAGCCGGTGAAGCCCTGGCAGATGACTTTGGTGTCTTTATTGATCAGGACGCTCATTACTTGCCCTCCGCAGCTTTGACAACTTGTTGAGCAGCGTCGGTCAGGCTGGTTGCAGCAATGATGTTCAAACCGCTTTCTGCCAGTACTTTAGCACCCAGTTCAGCGTTGTTGCCTTCCAGGCGAACAACAACCGGTACCTTAACGCCGACTTCTTTCACAGCGCCAATGATGCCTTCGGCAATCATGTCGCAGCGAACGATGCCGCCGAAGATGTTGACCAGTACGGCCGCGACATTGCTGTCGGACAGAATGATCTTGAAGGCTTCGGTAACGCGCTCTTTGGTAGCACCACCACCTACGTCGAGGAAGTTGGCTGGCTTGCCGCCGTGCAGGTTGACGATGTCCATGGTACCCATGGCCAGGCCAGCACCGTTGACCATGCAGCCGATGTTGCCTTCCAGGGCCACGTAGTTCAGCTCGAAGCTGGCTGCGTGAGCTTCACGAGGATCGTCTTGCGACGGGTCGTGGAAGGTTTTCAGCTTAGGCTGACGGTACATGGCGTTTGCGTCGATGTTGATCTTGGCATCGAGGCAGTGCAGGTCGCCGTCGGCCTTGATGACCAGCGGGTTTACTTCCAGCAGGGCCAGGTCGTGCTCTTTGAACAGCTTGGCCAGGCCGACGAAAATCTTGGCGAACTGTGCAACTTGCTTGCCTTCCAGGCCCAGCTGGAAAGCCAGTTCACGACCCTGGAATGGCTGAGCGCCAACCAGTGGATCGATAGTAGCCTTGATGATCTTCTCAGGAGTCTCGTGAGCGACTTTCTCGATATCCACGCCACCTTCGGTGGAGGCCATGAATACGATACGACGGCTCGAACGATCTACTACAGCGCCCAGGTACAGCTCTTTGGCGATGTCAGTGCAGGATTCAACCAGGATCTTGGTCACTGGCTGACCGTTGGCGTCGGTCTGGTAGGTTACCAGACGCTTGCCCAACCACTGCGCAGCGAACGCCTTTGCGTCTTCTTTGCTGCGAACCAGCTTGACGCCGCCCGCTTTACCGCGACCACCGGCGTGAACCTGGGCTTTGACAACCCACTCGGTGCCACCGATTTTGTCGCAGGCTTCTGCGGCAGCTTCTGGGGTGTCGACTGCGAAACCCTTGGAAACTGGCAGGCCGTATTCAGCGAACAGCTGCTTACCCTGATACTCGTGAAGATTCATGCTTTTTACCGTCTTCGTTAGGTACTGCGCTTCGGCGCTGCGCTCTTTTGGAGTGCCGCGCCACCTGTGACCACATGCCCCCGGTATGCTCCGGGAGTTCGAGTCCGGCGGACTTTCCGCGGTGAGTCATGCACGCAAGACTCACGACGGGCCACCCGCCGTGGTTTCTTATTGTTTAACGCTTCTTACGGTTGGCTACGTGAATGGCACCGCCATTCACTGCCAGTGCGGCTTCATGCAGCGCTTCGGACAGGGTCGGATGGGAGAAAACCATCATGCCCAGGTCTTCGGCGCTGGTGCCGAATTCCATTGCGATTGCACCCTGCTGCACAAGTTCGGCAGCCGATGGGCCAATTACATGTACACCCAAAACGCGGTCGGTCTTGGCATCGGCGATAACCTTGACGAAACCACCGGTATCGTTGGCAGCCATCGCACGGCCGCTGGCCGCGAACGGGAAGGTGCCCACGTTAACCTCAACGCCTTCAGCCTTCAAGGACTGTTCGGTTTTACCTACCCACGCGATTTCCGGGTGAGTGTAGATAACCGATGGAATCAGGTCGTAGTTCATCTGGGCTTTGTGGCCCTTGATGCGCTCGACAACCATGATGCCCTCTTCCGAGGCTTTATGGGCCAGCATCATGCCACGAACGACGTCGCCGATGGCGAAAACGCCCGGTACGCTGGTCGCGCAATGATCATCAACGAAAACGAAACCACGCTCATCGATGGTTACGCCGCTGTCAGCTGCCAGCAGATCGGTGGTCACCGGACGACGGCCGACTGCAACGATCAGCTTGTCGAAGGTGATCTTCTGCTCGCCGTTGGCATCGGTGTAGGTCACTTCGACTTCTTCGCCGTTGACCTTGGAGCCGGTAACGCGAGCGCCCAGCTTGATGTCCAGACCTTGCTTGGTCAGGGTTTTCAGGGCTTCCTTGGAAACGGCAGCATCAGCAGCCATCAGGAAGGTATCCAGTGCTTCCAGAACAGTCACTTCTGCACCCAGGCGAGCCCAGACCGAACCCAGCTCCAGACCAATAACACCGGCACCGATAACGCCCAGACGCTTAGGTACGGCTTGGAACTCCAGGGCACCAGTGGAGTCGACGATGACGCTCTGGTCGACCGGCGCCGGCGGAATGTCGATCGGACGCGAGCCGGAAGCCAGGATCACGTTTTCGGCTTCGATGATTTCAGTGGTACCGTCAGCCTTGGTGACTTCGACTTTCTTGCCAGCCAGCAGCTTGCCGTGACCTTGGATCGAAGTAACGCCGTTAGCCTTGAACAGGGTGGCAACACCGCCGGTCAGGTTCTTGACGATGCCAGCTTTACGGCCAACCATCGCAGCGACGTCCATTTTGACTTCGCCAGTGGAGATGCCGTGGACGTTGAAGCTTTCTTTGGCTTCCTTGTACTTCCAGGAGCTGTCCAGCAGCGCCTTGGACGGAATGCAACCCACGTTCAAGCAGGTGCCGCCGAGGGCCAGTTTACCCTCACCGTCAGTGTACTTCTCGATACAGGCAGTGCTAAGACCGAGTTGCGCAGCCTTGATGGCAGCTACGTAGCCGCCAGGACCTGCACCAATCACCACAACGTCAAATTTTTGCGTCATTCAAAAAATCCTCTTTCAAGCGGCAAGCAGTAAGCTGCAAGCCACAGGCTAAAGCGCATACCTTACAGGCTTGGCGCTTGTAGCCTGCCGCTTGCAGCTGCTCAATCAGATATCCAGCAGCAGACGAGCTGGGTCTTCCAGCAAGTTCTTGATGGTCACCAGGAAGGTCACTGCCTCTTTACCGTCGATCAGGCGGTGATCGTAGGACAGTGCCAGATACATCATCGGACGGATAACGACCTGACCGTTAACGGCCATAGGACGCTGGATGATGTTGTGCATGCCCAGGATAGCAGCCTGTGGCGGGTTGACGATCGGAGTCGACATCATCGAACCGAAGGTACCACCATTGGTGATGGTGAAAGTACCACCGGTCATTTCGTCGATCGACAGCTTACCGTCACGCGCCTTCTTGCCGAAGGTGGCGATGCCGTTTTCGATTTCAGCCAGGCTCATCAGCTCGGCGTTACGCAGAACCGGTACCACCAGGCCACGGTCGCTGGAAACGGCAACGCCGATATCCGCATAACCGTGGTAGACGATGTCGGAACCGTCGATCGAGGCGTTGACAGCCGGGAAGCGCTTCAGTGCTTCGGTAGCAGCCTTGACGAAGAACGACATGAAGCCCAGGCGGACGCCGTTGTGGGTCTTCTCGAACAGGTCCTTGTACTTCGAACGCAGGGCCATGACTTCGGTCATGTCGACTTCGTTGAAGGTGGTCAGCATGGCCATGTTCGACTGTGCTTCAACCAGGCGCTTGGCCACGGTTGCACGTACACGGGTCATCGGCACGCGCTTCTCGGTGCGATCGCCAGTAGCAACGATCGGCGCGGCGGCGGCAGCGGCAGGCTTGGCGGCAGGCGCGGCAGCCGGAGCGTTTTTCTTCGCTTCGATGGCAGCGACCACGTCTTCCTTGGTGATGCGACCGTCTTTACCGGTGCCCTTGACGCTGTTCAGCGCGATGCCGTTTTCTTCGGCCAGCTTGCGAGCAGCGGGAGCGCCGATGGCGTCTTCGTCCGACGCAGCGGCAGGAGCAGCAGCAGCCTGTGCAGGTGCAGCGGCAGCGGCTGGAGCAGCGGTAGCGACACCACCTTCTTCGATCGAACCCAGGACTTCGTCGGACAGGACGGTTTCGCCTTCGCCCTTGACGATAGCGCCCAATACGCCGTCGGCAGTAGCCAGGACTTCCAGAACGACTTTGTCGGTCTCGATGTCGACGATCAGCTCGTCACGCTTTACGGCTTCACCCGGTTGTTTGTGCCAAGTGGCAACGGTGCCATCGGCAACCGATTCCGGGAAAGTAGGGGCTTTGATCTCGATAGCCATTATCAGTGGTTCCTTAAATTCGGTTTCTAGTGCGCGATGGCATTAAACAGTGAAGGCATCTTGCAGCAGTTTTTCCTGCTGCTCGGCGTGCATCGAAGCGTAACCACAAGCAGGCGCTGCCGAAGCATCACGACCGGCGTATTCCAGAACCAGCTCTTTATTGTGGCGGGTCAGGATACGACGCATGTGGTGCTGGCTGCTGTACCAAGCGCCCTGGTTCATCGGCTCTTCCTGGCACCACACCACATCCTTGAGATTGGTGTACGGCGCGAGGATCTCGACCAGATCGTCCTCAGGGAACGGATACAGTTGCTCGATACGCACGATAGCGATGTCTTCACGGCCTTCGGCGCGACGTTTTTCCAGCAGATCGTAATAGACCTTGCCGCTGCACAGGATCAGGCGAGTGACGTTTTTCGGATCGAGGGTATCGATTTCCGGGATCACAGTCTGGAACGAGCCTTCGGCGAGATCTTCCAGCGTCGAGATGGCCAGCTTGTGGCGCAACAGCGACTTTGGTGTCAGAACGATCAGCGGCTTGCGCAGCGGACGAATAACCTGACGACGCAGCAGGTGGTAGATCTGAGCCGGCGTAGTCGGTACGCAAACCTGAACGTTGTGCTCAGCGCACAGCTGCAGGTAACGCTCCAGACGTGCCGAGGAGTGCTCTGGCCCCTGCCCTTCATAACCGTGAGGCAGCAGCATGGTCAGACCGCACAGACGGCCCCACTTGTGCTCGCCACTGGTGATGAACTGGTCGACAACTACTTGGGCACCGTTGGCGAAGTCGCCAAACTGAGCTTCCCAGATAACCAGCGCATTTGGCTGGGTAGTCGAGTAACCGTACTCGAAAGCCAGAACCGCTTCTTCGGACAGGAACGAATCGTACAGGTCGAATCGTGGCTGGCCCTTGTACAGGTTCTGCAGCGGGATATAAGTGCTGGCGTCCTTCTGGTTGTGCAACACCGCGTGGCGGTGAGAGAAGGTGCCGCGACCGATATCCTGGCCCGTCATGCGAATCGGGTGACCTTCGAATGCCAGGGTGGCGTAAGCCATGGTTTCGGCGTAGCCCCAGTTGATTGGCAAGCCACCGGCCTGCATCTTCTGGCGATCTTCGTAGATCTTCGAAACCTGACGCTGAACCACGAAGCCTTCTGGCAGCTCCAGCAGCTTGGCCGACAGTTCTTGCAGGGTCTTCAGGTCGAAGCGAGTGTCGTGACGCGCAGTCCAGGCGTGGCCCAGATACGGACGCCAGTCAACGAACAGCTCTTTGTTCGGCTCTTTGACCAGACTTTTCACGACATGCAGACCGTTGTCCAGCGCATTGCGGTACTCGTCGACCTTGGCCTGAACGCGCTCAGCGTCCAGACGACCCGACTGGGTCAGGGCCTCGGCATACAACTCGCGAGTCGTGCGCTGCTTGGCGATCTGCTGGTACATCAGCGGCTGGGTGCCATTGGGCTCGTCCGCCTCGTTGTGGCCGCGACGACGGTAGCAGACCAGGTCGATAACCACGTCACGCTTGAACTGCATGCGGTAGTCGACAGCCAGTTGGGTCACGAACAGCACTGCTTCCGGGTCATCACCGTTGACGTGCAGGATCGGCGCCTGAATCATCTTGGCAACGTCGGTGGCGTACTCGGTGGAACGCGAGTCCAGCGGGTTGCTGATGGTGAAACCAACCTGGTTGTTGATCACGATGTGCACAGTACCGCCGGTCTTGAAACCGCGGGTCTGCGACATTTGGAAGGTTTCCATGACCACGCCCTGACCGGCGAATGCCGCATCACCGTGGATGGAGATCGGCAATACCTTGTCGCCAACACTGTCGTTACGACGGTCTTGACGGGCGCGCACCGAGCCTTCAACCACTGGCGAGACGATCTCCAGGTGCGAAGGGTTGAACGCCATGGCCAGGTGAACTTCACCACCGGCGGTCATTACGTTGGAAGAGAAGCCCTGGTGGTATTTAACGTCACCGGAACCCAACTCGACCTTTTTCTTGCCTTCGAACTCGTCGAACAAGTCACGCGGGTTCTTGCCGAAGGTGTTTACCAGCACGTTCAGACGACCGCGGTGGGCCATGCCGATAACAACTTCTTTAGTACCGTAAGAGCCGGAGCGCTGAATCAACTCGTCCAGCATTGGAATGAGGCTTTCACCACCTTCCAGACCGAACCGCTTGGTGCCCGGGTACTTGGTGCCCAGGTATTTCTCCAGGCCTTCTGCTGCCGTCACGCGCTCAAGCAGGTGACTCTGGACATCTGCAGAGACTGCCGGGCGACCACGAACGCTCTCCAGACGCTGCTGGAACCAGCTGCGCTGCTCGGAGTCGACGATGTGGGTAAACTCGGCGCCAATGGTGCGGCAATATGTCTGCTGCAAAGCGTCGAAGATTTCGCGTAGGCTCGCTTCCTCTTTGCCGATGAACAGGTCGCCGGCACGGAAGGTCGTATCAAGATCGGCATTGGTCAAGCCGTAGTGATTGATCGACAGGTCTACTGGCGCAGGGCGCTGCCACAACCCCAGGGGGTCGAGCTTGGCAGCCTGGTGGCCGCGCATACGGTAGGCCTGGATCAGTCGCAGTACTTCAACCTGCTTCTTCTCGTGTTCACTGCTCACGCTTCCGGCGGAAACCGGTTGGGCGCGGCGCTGGTTCTTTGCCAGCAGTACGAAATGGTCGCGGATTGTCGAGTGCGATACATCGGTAGCGGTGCTGCCTTCGGCGGGCAACTTCTGGAAGTAAGTGCGCCACTCTTCTGGCACAGCGTTAGGGTCGTGCAGGTAAAGCTCGTAGAGCTCTTCCACATATGCAGCGTTACCACCTGAAAGGTGGGCGCTTTCCCACATGCGCTGCATCACGCTTTCTTGCATGCTTGGTCACCCTCGATTAGGGGACGGATCGGCGAGAACCACAGCGTGCCTGGAAAAGTCCGAATGCAGCGACCGAACCAAGCCACCAAGAATCTCACAGATTTTCCGGGTACCAGCCCGGAAGCCCCTGCTGGTCTCATATCTTCATAGGTAAAAGCTTGGGCTTTTTGGGCCCTCGCTCGGGTTTCACCTTGGTGCGGGCAAGGGCCCGCACCTCGGTGTGCTACGGGTACAACACTTTTAAAATCAGGTACCGCTTTGCAGCAACATGTTACGTACGTGACCGATTGCCTTGGTCGGGTTCAAACCTTTAGGGCAAACGTTTACGCAGTTCATGATTCCGCGGCAACGGAATACGCTGAACGGATCGTCCAGAGAAGCCAGACGTTCCTGGGTCTTGGTGTCACGGCTGTCGGCCAGGAAACGATAAGCCTGCAACAGTGCAGCTGGACCGAGGAACTTGTCAGGGTTCCACCAGAACGATGGGCAGGAAGTCGAGCAGCAAGCGCACAAGATGCACTCGTACAGACCGTCCAGCTTTTCACGCTCTTCCGGCGACTGCAGACGCTCGATGGCCGGAGCCGGCGTGTCGTTCTGCAGGAATGGCTTCACCTTCTCGTACTGCTTGTAGAAGATGCTCATATCAACGACCAGGTCACGAATGACTGGCAATCCAGGCAGCGGACGGATGATCAGCTTGTTGCGCTTGACCACTGCCGACAGCGGCGTGATGCAGGCCAGACCATTCTTGCCGTTGATGTTCATGCCGTCGGAGCCGCAAACACCTTCGCGGCAAGAACGACGATACGAGAAACCTTCATCCTGTTCTTTGATCAGTGCCAAGACATCCAGCACCATCAGGTCTTTGCCACCGGTATCGACCTGGAACGTCTGCATTTTCGGCGCAGAGTCGGTATCGGGGTTGTAACGATAGACTTCGACTTGCAACATAGCGACCACCCCTTAGTAAGTCCGGACTTTTGGCTCGAACGCCGGTACGGTTTTCGGTGCGAAGTTAACGGCGCGCTTGGCAACACGCTTCTCGCCCGGGAAGTACAGGGTATGGCACAGCCAGTTTTCGTCGTCACGGTCTTCAAAGTCTTCACGGGCATGAGCACCGCGGGATTCTTTACGAACTTCTGCAGCGATTGCAGTGGCTTCAGCGACTTCCAGCAGGTTCTGCAGCTCCAGCGCTTCGATACGCGCGGTGTTGAAGGCCTGGGATTTGTCGTTGATCTTGACGTTGGCAATGCGTTCACGCAGTTGCGCCAGCTGCTCGATACCCTTCTGCATGTATTCGCCAGTACGGAATACACCGAAGTAGTTCTGCATGCAGCTTTGCAGCTCGCGACGCAAGGTAGCGACGTCTTCGCCAGTGTTGCGCTCGTTGAGCTTTTTCAAACGGCTCAGGGCAACATCGATGTCGGTATCGCTGGCGTCGAGGTACTCGATACCGTCGCTCAGCGCTTTTTCCAGGTGCAGGCCAGCCGCACGACCGAAAACAACCAGGTCGAGCAGCGAGTTGCCACCCAGACGGTTTGCACCGTGAACCGATACGCACGCCACTTCACCTACTGCGAACAGACCAGGAATGATCTGGTCTACGCCGTCGGCGTCCTGGGTCATCGCCTGACCATGAATGTTGGTGGCGACGCCGCCCATCATGTAGTGGCAGGTTGGAACAACAGGAACCGGAGCAACGACAGGGTCGACGTGAGCGAAGGTCTTGGACAGCTCACAGATGCCTGGCAGGCGACTGTGCAGCACTTCCTCGCCCAGGTGATCGAGCTTGAGCATCACGTGGTCGCCGTTAGGACCACAGCCGTTACCGGCAATGATCTCTTTAACCATGGAACGGGCCACAACGTCACGACCTGCAAGGTCTTTGGCGTTGGGCGCATAACGCTCCATGAAACGCTCGCCGTGCTTGTTGATCAGGTATCCACCTTCACCACGGCACCCTTCGGTAACCAGTACACCAGCGCCGGCGATGCCAGTCGGGTGGAACTGCCACATTTCGATGTCCTGGACCGGCACGCCTGCACGCAGGGCCATGCCGATACCGTCACCGGTGTTGATCAGGGCATTGGTGGTGGACGAGTAGATACGACCTGCACCACCAGTAGCCAATACGGTGGCCTTGGCTTTGATATACAGGGTTTCGCCGGTTTCGATGCAGATTGCGATCACACCAACGAACGCGCCTTCCTGGTTTTTCACCAGGTCAACCGCGTAGTACTCGTTCAGGAACGTAGTGCCTGCCTTCAGGTTGCCCTGGTACAGGGTGTGCAGCAGTGCATGACCGGTACGGTCGGATGCAGCACAGGTACGGGCAGCCTGGCCACCTTTACCGAAGTCCTTGGACTGACCGCCGAATGGACGCTGATAGATACGGCCGGTTTCGGTACGCGAGAACGGCAGACCCATGTGGTCCAATTCGAAGACCGCAGCCGGGCCTTCCTGACACATGTATTCGATAGCGTCCTGGTCACCGATATAGTCGGAACCCTTGACGGTATCGTACATGTGCCAGCGCCAGTCATCGTTCGGGTCGGCCGAAGCGATGGCACAGGTGATACCGCCCTGGGCCGATACAGTGTGCGAACGGGTCGGGAAGACCTTGGTGATCACGGCAGTCTTGTGACCGCCCTGGGCCAGCTGCAGCGCAGCGCGCATGCCGGCACCGCCGCCACCAACGATGATGGCGTCGAATGAAATCGTAGGAATGTTAGCCATGAATCAGATACCCCAGAGAATCTGCACACCCCAGACGAAGTACGCAAACATCGCGACACCACATACCGCCTGGAACAGGAAACGTACAGCAGTCGCCGACTTGCCCAGCGCCATCGGCGTCAGGTAGTCGGTAGCAATGGTCCACATGCCGACCCAGGCGTGAGCGCCCAGGGCAACGAGGGCCAGCAGACTGAAAATACGCATCGCGTTGTTGGAGAACAGACCGTGCCACTGGGCATAGTCGATGCCCGGGTGCGCGGCGAGGTATCCGATCAGGAAAATGAAATAAGCCGCGAGAACGACCGCAGAAACACGCTGCGCCATCCAGTCATAGAGGCCCGAACGCGAGAGGTTCGTGACGTTGGTTACCATATCCAAACTCCTGCCAGCACGATCAGCACCACGGAAATGGCGATGATGATTTTCGAGCCCAGTCTTCCGCCTTCCAGCGTTTCACCGATGCCCATGTCCATGATCAAGTGGCGCACACCGGCTACCAAGTGATACAGCAAAGCGGACAGGAGGCCCCATGCAACGAATTTGGCCAGCGGACTGGTCAAGCACGCCTTCACCTCGGCAAAACCTTCCTCGGAAGCCAGAGATTGATCCAATGCATAAAGCATGATGGCCAAGCCCAGGAAGAGGATGATGCCGGAAACACGGTGAAGAAATGACGTAACGCCGGTAATGGGGAGTTTGATGGTCCTTAGGTCTAGGTTTACAGGTCGTTGGCTTTTCACGGCTTTTTTCACACTGAAGAGCCCCTAGCAAGCAGGGCAAAGTTGTTGGTAAGTGTACTGGTCAGGTACCCACCACCCAGGGAGTGACGACCCCAGCAACACGGGCTTGCAAGCCCCTGGCGGTCGGGTGCCGATTATAGACAGTTAGGCTACTAATGACAACGCAAGCCCCTAGCCCAAATAGCGCATTGCCTTTAGCTGATAAAAGGCGTAAACGGGCGGCAATTTCGAGGAAAAACCACGCCAAAGCCCCATTACAACCGTGCTTTAGGCAAATTGACATTCGAATTTATCTCACTATAGTGGTGCGGGCCCTGCGTGGGGGGTCTGTCTGATGATTTCAAGCATTAATAGGAGGCCACATGGCTGACAAAAAAGCGCAGTTGGTCATCGAGGGCGCAGCCCCCGTCGAGCTGCCCATTTTAACCGGCACCGTTGGTCCCGATGTTATCGACGTTAGAGGGTTGGGGGCCACGGGTCACTTCACTTTCGACCCTGGTTTCATGGCGACCGCGTCCTGCGAGTCGAAGATCACTTATATCGACGGCGACAAGGGTATCCTGCTGCATCGCGGCTATCCAATCGAGCAACTCGCCGAACAATCCGATTACCTCGAGACCTGTTACCTGCTGCTCAACGGCGAACTGCCGAATGCCGAGCAGAAGGCCCAGTTCGTCAGCACCGTGAAAAATCACACCATGGTGCACGAGCAATTGAAGTCCTTCTTCAACGGCTTTCGCCGCGACGCTCACCCAATGGCCGTCATGTGCGGCGTGGTTGGCGCACTTTCGGCGTTCTACCATGACTCGCTGGACATCAATAACCCGCAGCATCGCGAAATTTCCGCGGTTCGCCTGGTCGCCAAGATGCCGACCCTGGCAGCGATGGTCTACAAGTACTCCATGGGCCAACCCATGATGTACCCGCGCAACGACCTGTCGTACGCAGAAAACTTCCTGCACATGATGTTCAACACCCCGTGCGAGATCAAACCGATCAGCCCGGTGCTGGCCAAGGCGATGGACAAGATTTTCATCCTCCACGCCGACCACGAACAGAATGCCTCGACGTCCACCGTGCGCCTCGCCGGCTCCTCGGGTGCCAACCCGTTCGCCTGTATCGCTGCCGGCATCGCTGCTCTCTGGGGCCCCGCTCACGGCGGTGCCAACGAAGCAGTACTGACCATGCTCGATGAAATCGGCGATGTCTCGAACATCGACACATTCATCGCCAAGGCCAAGGACAAGAACGATCCGTTCAAGTTGATGGGCTTCGGTCATCGCGTTTACAAAAACCGCGACCCACGTGCCACCGTGATGAAGCAGACCTGCGACGAAGTTCTGCGCGAGCTGGGCATCAAGAACGATCCGCAGCTGGAACTGGCCATGCGCCTGGAAGAGATCGCCCTGACCGATCCTTACTTCATCGAACGCTCGCTGTACCCGAACGTCGACTTCTACTCGGGGATCATCCTCAAGGCAATCGGCATTCCGACCAGCATGTTCACCGTGATCTTCGCCCTGGCGCGCACCGTCGGCTGGATCTCGCACTGGAAAGAAATGCTCTCCAGCCCGTACAAGATTGGCCGTCCTCGCCAGCTGTACACCGGCTACGAGCAACGCGACATCGTCAAGCTGGAAGACCGTAAGTAAGCCTCGCGCCGAACACGAAAAAGGCTGCCCTTGGGCAGCCTTTTTTATGTGCTTGATTTTTTCATCAATGAAACACAGTTTCGAAGTGCCCGTAGATTTTTGGCAACTGTACCGATTAATTCATTCTTATTCGATCACGGAAAGCGTTCCAGCTGCCGGCCTTTTCGCCAAATCGAGAGCATTGTCCCGCGCAACGTCAACGTGCACTCAATCTCCTCGATATAAGGAACGCAGAAATGGATATCCAAACCAGCCTGAACTACCTGGAGCAACTGCATCTGCCAGCGCCGCGCCTAACCAGGTCGGCACTGCAGAGCACTAGAAATGCAGCGCCATTACAAGCAGATACCGTCGACAGCGCCGCAGGCATCCAAGACAACAAACTGATCACCTTTACATCCAACCTCGACACCAAATACAAAGAAGTCGTCAAATACTCAACCCAGATTGCACAACGCGCGGCCAACGCCAAGCACGACATGCTGACCGAGCGCATGGACTGGTATAACACTTACATCGAGACCTTACGCCATGCAGGGTGGATTGGCTCTGACAACAAACTGACTGAGTATCATGGCGCCGACCTCGACGTAACCATGGAATCAGTGGCTCTCGAACTCATCCAATTGGCAGCCGGCCCCAACGCAGCGCTGCTGCTGGAAATCACCAATGCTGCAATCAGCACGCTCAAGGGCGACAACGAGCTCTCGCTGAAATTGCAGAAGGCTTCGGTCCGCGGCAAATCAGGCACGTTCGACATTCTGCCCTGCTTGCAGCGCGATGATGACGTTGTGATGTATGACCACTCAATGGTTTTCGAGCACTCAACCACAAGCGGCAGTTTTTTGTTCTGGGATTGGTCACTGAAAGAAGTTGATCTTCAACACGTAGCCAACGAGTGGACACTGAACTATTCGCACTATCAGCAAGTCGAGGCGGGGATCAAAAAAGCGCTGGGCGAAAGCTCCAACAGTTTCTTTGAAAACATCAAACTATGATGACCCACCGGTTATCGAGGGGACATCATGAACGAGGTCACCGCTAGACTGTTCAGAGTTGCAGGCACGATATTTATCACCCCACCCAACCCGAACGCGACAAACCTGCGGGACATGCTTGACTGTGTCCTACTCGCACAACTCTACGCCAACAAGCAGTACGACCCCTTCGACACCCCTGAACTTTGGCGAAAAATCGCTAACAAAACCATTAATCAGCTGGGCTGGATCGTCACTGGATCTGAGAGCACCACAGAGGTTGCCAAAGCGCCTTTCTCCCTCAACTCGGTCGCCTCCGCGACCCTGGACAAACCGGATGGCATACAACTGGAGGCAGCGCTTATGCAGCTATCACAAGCATGCAAAGACTCCCTTAAGCCTTACTGCCTGAGGAAACGCCCGCACATGACGGAAGCTCGAATAAGCGTTGCCGTAGCGCTTGCGACCAATCAGCTACTACTCAACACCGTGAGCTTCGATGACGATGATGTCTTTACAGGCGACTGGCTTAACCAAAAACACAGCGCATCACCCCATCAATCGGCGTACATTCGAGTAAACAGCAGCACCTTGACCCTTGTAGCTGACTACTCATCGATACGCAACGAGGTCATCACCAAACTGGGAAGCCACCGCACACAGGAGATCGAACGGATCGACTAAACGCCTTCGCCATAATCCCGCGCCTGGCCCCCAGATGGGGCCAGGACTACCTTGTTTCAGGGTCTTTCCGCTTTAGCCTTCAACGCTTTCAAGGTATTGAAAGGCGCATCCACGACGAATTTGTTCGCAACCATTGAAGGCACGCTACCACCTGGCTCAGTGTGAACCTGGTAGGTCACCTCGGTTCCGCCGTCTTTAGGTGTCAACTTCCAGAAGCCTTCGACTTTGGTTACACGTACGAAGCCCTTTTCTTCCGGCAGGTACTTGGGCACCCCTTCGAGCTTACGGGTCAAGCTGCCATCGGCGTCTTCGGTGGTGGTGACGTGCAAAATGGAATCACGCGGCGTAACCGGCCATGGGGTGTTGAACTGCGTGTAGGTCCAACTCTGGTCACCCTCGGCCTTGAGCAGCTTTTGCGACTTGCACTCGTGAATCCAGGCGCAAGCACCTACGACGTCTTCCTGCAGCGCTTTGATTTTTGCCAATGGCGCTTTGATCAGCGTCACGCCGCGATACGCCTTGTATTCGGAACCGGCAACTTCGCCCAGCGAGACCTTGATGCCGTCTTCGTCCTTGGCCACCTTCCAATCTTCGGCCTGAACCATAGGCGCGAGCATAGCGCTCAACCCGAAAATCACTGCAATGCGCTTAAACGATCCCATTGTGTTGTTCCTTATTGTCGAAGACCTGCGTTTCAAGCTGCCGTCACTTGCTCCAACCACCCAAGAATTCTTATCGCATCATCGCGATCACTGCCGCAGACATCCACATCGGCCTTGAAACCGCCACATACCGCGGGGCGCTCAGGCTTGCCAAACAACCCACAAAGATTGATCACGGACAGATGCAGACAGCGCTCCCCCGCCGGCTTGCCTTTGGGCATACCCGGAATCGGAGAGCTGATGGACGGTGCGATGCAGCAAGCGCCACATCCTTCACGACAGTTCATGAAAACAGAATCCTCGGTACAGCAAATGATGAATGAACCCGGATAGTACCCGCTTAAACGGTCGTTTGAAATTACTGGCAAGATGAAAAATCACGCCGTCACTCATGACCAACGAGTCAGTTCGGCAACTACTGGCGGAACTCGAATTCGATCGCGGCGCCTTCGATATCCTGGCGGGCATCGTTACGCAACTGTAGCTGCATTTCGTTACTCAGCAGCCTGCCGTTGAGCTGGAACGGGCTGTCTGAAGGCGGCTTTTCACCAAACAGGTACGGCAGAAGTGGCTTGGGCGTGGTCACCGTATCCTGGGTTACCGGCTTGAGATCCTTGACCATTTCAGTCGGTAATCGCAGATCGAGTTTTGCCTCTGGCAGCGGTGCTGGAGCTGCCTTGCCCTTTTTTGCAGCTTTATGGTGGACTGGCTTCACCTGCTTTTTAGTCACCGGGGCAGGCTTGGCTTTAGTTGCAGTGTTTGCGTGCTTCGTCACCCCATCGGCAGGTGAGGTCTGGGCCATCACAGCACCGGCGCAAGGCATAAGCCCCAGCAGACAAAGGAGGACAACCCGAGTCAAGGCTTTCATAGTTACCGAACATCGTCCGCAAAATATGCATATGCTCCTCGCTCCCGAGAGGGCTGGCAAGCTAGAAATAATTGGCCGCACCCGACTCCTGACACAGCTGGCTGGCCAACATACCCAGGGTCATCAGAGCTCGCTCCGCCTCACGATTCCAGGGAATACCGCAGTTCAGGCGAATACAGTGGTTGAACTGTTCGGTATTACTGAAAATCAACCCAGGTGCAATGCTGATGCCTTGCTGCAGCGCGCGCACATGCAGCTCCTGGGTATTAACCCGGCCTGGCAGGCTGACCCACAGAATGAAACCTCCTGTCGGCCGGGTCATCTGCGTACCTTCAGGAAAGTGCTGCTGCACCGCCAGCTGATAGGCACTGAGGTTTTTTCGGTACTCCTGTCGGATATATCGCAAGTGTCGGTCGTAGCCACCATTCTCCAGGTAGGAAGCAACACCCATCTGGGTAACGCTGCAGGCGGAATGTGTTGTGAACGTCTGCAAACGCTGGATTTCGGCCTGGTACTTACCGGCAATCATCCAGCCGATGCGCACGCCAGGCGATAACGTCTTGGAAAAACTTGAGCAATAGATCACCCGGCCCAGGCGATCGAACGCCTTGAGAGCCTTGGTCTTGCCCTGCTCGAACATGAGTTCGCCGTAAATGTCGTCTTCCACGATCTGAATGTCGAAGTCCGACGCCAAACGCAGCAACTGTTTCTGCCGATCTTCAGGAATCGTGCCGCCGAGCGGGTTACTCAACCGGGACGTCAACACCAACGCCTTGACCGGCCATTGATTCGCCGCTAACTGCAGGGCCTCCAAACTGATCCCTGTAGATGGATCACTTGGAATTTCGATGACCTTGAGCCCGAGAAGATCGGCCAGCTGCAACAACCCATAATAAGTTGGCGATTCGGCAGCAATCAGGTCACCTGGCTTGGTCAACACCCGAAGCGACATCTGCAACGCATCGACACAGCCGTGAGTAACCACCACTTCACTGGGGTCGACCACCACGCCCGCATCACGCATACGAATGGCGATCTGCCGGCGCAAGGGCTCGAACCCAGGACTGAACATGTAGCTGAAGGCCCGAGGGCTGTGAAACCGGGTGACCTTGGCCAACTGCTGGTGCAGCGCTCGCACCGGCAAATAGTCAACGTGAGGCACCGCCGCACCGAAGGGAAACACGCCGTCGCGCCGCGCTTCAGCCAATACTTGCTGAATGATGCTGCTGCGCGTGACCAGGCCGGGTCGCTCTACGCGAGCGATGTCCGGGGTCTGCGCAGTCAATGCGGGGGTCTGGTGAACGTAATAACCAGACTGCGGGCGCGCACGGATCAGCCCCTGATCCTCAAGGTTGGCGTATGCCTGCAGCACCGTGGCGTGACTGACATTGAGCTGCGAACTCATTTTTCGCACTGACGGCACCCGCTCACCCGGCTGATAGACGCCACGCCGAATGTCTTCGGCCAGTTGCTGGGCGATACGCTGATAAAGCAGCAGGTTGGTCATGATCGGTTCTCGACACGCAGGCGATGTAGTTATTGTTGTATGACTCGAATATCAAGCCAGAATACCGTAACAGTTGCAAAGTGTACTGGGACAGATTGCAGAATAGTCGACAATACAGTTGCGTGACAGCCCCACTGTTCGTTTCGAACGCCCACAAAAAAACCCGGTGAGGGAAAGCCCACCGGGTTTCTCAAGGGGTTCAGCGCGCGGCGCCGAGCTTGCCCTTTTCGTCGGAAAAAACGATTTCCACTCGACGGTTCTGCGCCCTGCCCCGCTCCGAAGCGTTGGCCTCGACCGGGTACTGATCGCCGTACCCTTCAACCTGGATACGTTTCTCGTCCACCCCAAGATCGACCAGCATATCCGCAACAGCCTGCGCGCGGTCACGGGACAACTTGAGATTGTCGTCCGAAGCACCGGTGCTATCGGTGTACCCTTCGATGCGCACAACGCGCTTAGGGTTGAGTTGCAGGAACTGCACCAGCTTGAGGACGGTGCGATTGGCCGAGTTTTTCAACTCCGCACGACCGGTATCGAATAGCACGTCACCCAGTGTCATGACCAATCCGCGATCACTCTGGGTGGTCGCCAGACTGACGATCTGCGCCTCCAGCCACTTGCCCTGCTGCTGTACACTGGCAAGCTTGGCCTCCCGTAACGCCAACTGCAGGCGCTGACGCTCCAGCTCAAGCTTGGCCAGGCGCTCCTGGTTGAGTACCAGGTTACTGTGCTCACGCGCGATATCACTGTAGCGCTGGCTCAAGTAAGCATAGTGGCGAACATCGGATCCCGTTCCCAGATAACTGGACAAGCGATCTGCCCGCGCCAACGACTCACCCGCGCGAATGACATCACGCGGCGCACTGCGCAACACGTCGGAGTCGTCCTTGACCGTCTGGAATTTGGCCGCCGCTTCGTCGAGTGCCGACTCGCTGCGCTGGCTGGCGCAACCTTGCAGGCCGACAAGTCCGACCAGCAGCAAGGCTGCCATAGGTTTGATTGCAGTCACGGTTGCTCTCCCAACTGTTTACGCAGGCGATTGACCCGCGACTGCAGCAGATCGAGCTGCTCTTTACTCTTGCTGGTCAACACCCGTGCTTCGGCCAGGCGCGCATCGAGTTCGGCCTGTTCAGCGCGCATGCGCGCATCACGATAGGATTCGTTGCTCATGTTGACCTGAGCTCGGGCCATTTTGTCTTCGGCCATCTTCAGCTCTGGTACCTCATCGGTCGCACCGACAGCCTTGGCTTGCGCCAGCGCCTGCTCGGAGAGGCGCAACTGTTCATTAGGAGCCGGGTCATTGGCGCATCCAGCCAGGGCCAGCAGCGCCACGGCGGCAAATAGTGAATGAATTCTCACACAATCTTCCTACTGTTTAGGGGCATCCAACGGTGCCTGCATCTGCGCCTTCCAGCGCTCGACGTTGCGTTGCAGTACCGTTTGGGACACGCCGGAGGCCGGCAATTCTGTCAGTTTTTTTGCCAGTTGTCCGCGCAACCAGGCGTCATTGCATGCGGAATTATGCGATAGCGCCAGATAAAGCCCGGGTCGGTCCAAAGGCAAACCGCGAGCGATTAGCGCGTTGCTCATGCCCAGACTCTGGGCCATTGCCATACCGGCGTAGCGTCCAGCCAATACGTAGTCGACCTGCCCCAGCAACAACTGCTGAAACGCCTGGGTCAGGTTCTGCGCCGGCGCAATTTTCAGTTGGCTCTTGGCATAGGATGAAAACTCGGGGGTCATGCGCGCTTTTTCCGAAACACTGCCCTGGTAGTGCTGCAGGTCGGACAACGTATCGTAGACAACCGACGAATCGTGGCGAGTCCAGACCACATACTCGTTGCTCAGCAACGAAGGGTGGATGTAATCCACAGCGGTGAGTTCGGCCACCGTGAAAGGCGAATCGATCAGCAGGTCCACGCGCCCACTGCGTACCTCTTCCAGCGCATCACTGCGCGTACCGCTGTCGAGCACCTCGACCTTCAGGCCCAGTTCCCTGGCGACCTGCTTGAAAAGGTCGACGTTAGCGCCGATCAGGTGCTTGGGGTCTTGCGGGTCGCGCCATGAATAAGGCGGAGCATCCGGGCTGCCAGTGGCCACCAGACGCTCGCATTTACCTACCGCCCAAACCTGCAATGGCGTCAGCAACGCAGCGACCATCAGCGCCGGGGTCATTCGGCCAAGCCATCCCATGCAACAACTCCCTACCCTTTTTACCCTGAATTAAAAAGCCCGATCGACCGGGCTGTGCAAGGCTTGCTCGCACAGCCCGAATGGATCGGGCTCTTTTATAAGTGAAGCGGCTGGATTAAACCAGCTTCTCCAGCTCAGGTACTGCTTCGAACAGGTCAGCGACCAGGCCGTAATCGGCAACCTGGAAGATCGGCGCTTCTTCGTCCTTGTTGATCGCAACGATCACTTTGGAGTCTTTCATGCCGGCCAGGTGCTGGATCGCGCCGGAGATACCGACGGCGATGTACAGCTGTGGCGCAACGATCTTGCCGGTCTGGCCGACCTGCATGTCGTTCGGTACGAAACCGGCGTCGACCGCGGCGCGCGAAGCACCTACTGCAGCGCCCAGCTTGTCGGCCAGTGCGTACAGATGCTTGAAATTGTCGCCGTTCTGCATGCCACGACCGCCGGAAACGACGATTTTGGCAGCAGTCAGTTCAGGACGATCGGACTTGGCCAGCTCTTCACCAACGAACGCCGACTTGCCAGCGTCGTGAGCAGCAGCAACAGCCTCGACCGCAGCCGAACCACCTTCAGCAGCAACGGCGTCGAAACCGGTGGCACGCACAGTGATAACTTTGACCGCAGCGTTCGATTGCACGGTGGCAATGGCGTTACCGGCATAGATCGGACGCTTGAAAGTGTCGGCCGATTCAACCGCGATGATCTCGGAAATCTGGTCAACGTCCAGCAGCGCGGCGACGCGTGGCAGGATGTTCTTGCCGTTGGAGGTGGCAGGCGCCAGTACGTGACTGTAGCCCTTGCCCAATTCGGCGACCAGTGGTGCGACGTTTTCTGGCAGTTGATGGGCGTAGGCGGCGTTGTCGGCGACCAGCACCTTGCCAACACCAGCGATTTTCGCGGCGGCTTCAGCAACACCACCCACGTTCTGGCCTGCGACCAGTACGTGAATATCACCACCGATTTTCGCGGCGGCAGCAACAGTGTTCAGAGTGGCCGGGGCTACGGCACCGTTTTCGTGTTCAGCGATAACCAGGATAGTCATTTAGATTACCTTCGCCTCGTTCTTCAGTTTCTCGACCAGTTCAGCAACCGACTTGACCTTGATACCCGCGCTGCGTGCAGCTGGCGCTTCGACTTTCAGGGTCTTGTTGGTGGAGGCGGTGGAAACGCCCAGCGCGTCTGGAGTAACGGTCTCCAGCGGCTTCTTCTTGGCCTTCATGATGTTCGGCAGCGACGCATAGCGCGGCTCGTTCAGGCGCAGGTCGGTGGTGACGATCGCAGGCAGGCTCAGCGCTACAGTCTGCAGGCCGCCGTCGATTTCACGGGTGACGTTGACCTTGTCGCCAGCGACTTCAACCTTGGAGGCGAAAGTACCCTGGGCGAAACCAGTCAGCGCAGCCAGCATCTGGCCGGTCTGATTGTTGTCGCTGTCGATGGCTTGCTTGCCAAGGATCACCAGCTGAGGCTGTTCCTTGTCGACGACAGCCTTGAGCAGCTTGGCCACGGCCAGCGAGGTCAGCTCGTCTGCCGACTCGACCAGCACCGCACGATCAGCACCCAGTGCCAGGGCAGTACGCAATTGCTCCTGGGCAGTGGCAGGGCCGACGGTAACGACGACGATCTCGCTCGCCACGCCTTTTTCTTTCAGGCGTACGGCTTCTTCTACGGCGATTTCGCAGAAGGGGTTCATGGACATCTTGACGTTAGCAAGGTCGACGCCGGAGTTGTCCGCCTTGACGCGAACCTTGACGTTATAGTCGACCACTCGTTTGACAGCTACAAGAACCTTCATGGATTCCTCGTTACTCTCCGGTGAAAAGAATGTCGCCTGGGGCAAACCCGGCGATTGCGCGTGGGTACAAGGGCACCTCTAAAAACTATTGCAGCCGATAGAATTTAACCCTGACCCAGCAGTCTCAATTCGACCATGTAGCAGCAAAACCCATGGGTCATTTTCTGTCGTGGCGTGTAAACTCCACTACAAAGCGGGCCGAAGCCCTGCTGCCCTGCTTTTCGCCTGGTTTTTAGGGGTGTACCTGCATCCTGCGGTCAGCCTACGGCGAGCGCAAAACCGCTCGTATCTTGACCGTAACGCCCAATCCGGTCAATACGGCAATCCGGCCAGATTCACGCCGCGCGTCTTTGATTTTACTGGCCTGCGGCAAATTCAAACAAACGTTTGTATTGGACCCCGCCAGTGGTGTAGATATAATGCGCGGCCAAGAGAAAGCGGTGTAGTCCGTCAGTACTCGAGCTACAGCTCAAGCGTACCGAATAATGACCGCCTGACACCCGTCAACAAAGAAAAACCGATGAGCCTTGAGTAGGAGAGAACCTGTGGAACGCGAATACATGGAATTCGACGTGGTCATTGTCGGCGCTGGCCCGGCTGGCCTGTCCGCCGCCTGCCGACTGAAGCAGAAGGCCGCCGAAGCCGGTAACGAAATCAGCGTCTGCGTGGTCGAGAAAGGCTCGGAAGTCGGTGCCCACATCCTTTCCGGCGCGGTGTTCGAACCACGCGCCCTGAACGAACTGTTCCCGGACTGGAAAGAACTCGGCGCCCCGCTCAACACCGAAGTCAAACGCGACGACATCTACGTGCTCAAGGATGCCGGCAGCTCGGTCAAGGTGCCTGACCTGTTCGTGCCCAAGACCATGCACAACGAAGGTAACTACATCATTTCTCTGGGCAACCTGTGCCGCTGGCTGGCCCAGCAGGCCGAGAACCTGGGTGTGGAAATCTACCCAGGCTTCGCCGCCCAGGAAGCGCTGTTCGACGAAAACGGTGTCGTGCGCGGGATCATCACGGGCGACCTGGGTGTCGACCGTGAAGGCAATCCGAAAGACGGCCTGTACACCCCAGGCATGGAGTTGCGTGGCAAGTACACCCTGTTCGCCGAAGGCTGCCGCGGCCACTTGGGCAAGCAACTGATCAAGCGTTTCAACCTGGACAGCGACTCCGACGTGCAGCACTACGGCATCGGCCTGAAGGAAATCTGGGAAATCGATCCGGCCAAGCATGAGCAAGGCCTGGTTGTGCATACCGCTGGCTGGCCGCTGGATGTAATGGCCAAGGAGAACACCGGTGGTTCGTTCCTCTATCACCTGGAAAACAACCAGGTAGTAGTCGGTCTGATCGTCGACCTGTCCTACAGCAATGCCTACCTGTCGCCGTTCGACGAGTTCCAACGCCTCAAGCACCACCCAGTGATCAGCCAGTACCTCGAAGGCGGCAAGCGCATCAGCTACGGCGCTCGCGCCCTGGCCAAAGGCGGCCTGAACTCGCTGCCGAAAATGGTCTTCGCTGGTGGCGCTCTGATCGGCTGCGACCTGGGCACCATGAACGTGGCCAAGATCAAAGGCAGCCACACTGCGATGAAATCCGGCATGCTGGCGGCTGAAGCGGTGGCCGATGCATTGCTCGCGGGCAGTGAAGGTGGCGATCAGCTCAACAGCTACGTCGAGGCTTTCAAAGCCAGCTGGCTGCACGAAGAACTGTTCGCCAGCCGCAACTTCGGCCCGGCAATGCACAAGTTCGGCCCAATGCTCGGTGCTGCGTTCAACTACCTCGACCAGAACTGGTTCGGTGGCAAGCTGCCGTTCACCCTGCACGACACCAAGCCGGACTACGCCTGCCTGAAGCTTGCCGCCGATTCGAAGAAAATCGACTATCCCAAGCCAGACGGCAAGCTGAGCTTCGACAAGCTCAGCTCGGTGTTCCTCTCCAGCACCAACCATGAAGAAGAGCAGCCGTGCCACCTGAAACTGGCCGACGCAGGAATTCCGATCGGCACCAACCTGCCGCTCTACGACGAACCCGCCCAGCGCTACTGCCCGGCAGGTGTGTACGAGGTGGTGACCCAGGAAGACGGCAACAAACGCTTCCAGATCAACGCCCAGAACTGCGTGCACTGCAAGACCTGTGACATCAAGGACCCTTCGCAGAACATCACCTGGGTAACGCCGGAAGGCGCTGGTGGCCCGACTTACCCGAACATGTAAGTCAGCACCCAACAAAAAGCCCCCTCGCCTTACGGCCAGGGGGCTTTTTTCCGACTGCGTATTACGCCCGCCTACTCAGCAGCGCACCGCGTCTGCCTCGTAGTCCAATGTTTCTCGTGTCGCAAAGTAGCATGCCGTGAGCAGTCCCACAGCGCCCATAATCAGACTGAACCCAACGCATACCCAGGGGCTCCAGGGCATCAGCGCTATAAGCATCAGCGGCGTAGTACTGGCCCATAATGCATAGGCGATATTGTAGGTGAAGGAGATGCCCGAAACGCGGATCGGCGCCGGAAACAACCCGACCATCACTGAAGGCACCACTCCCACTACCCCGCAAGCCAGACCGGCTACCGCGTAGGCCAACCCAGGCCACTGCCAGCCACTCACCAGACTGGTATACAAGGCCGCGATACCCAGCGGCAGCAGCAGGCTGTAGATCATCAGTGCCCGCCATGCACCGATGCGGTCGACCAGCAGCCCGGCCAATACACAGCCAATATTGAGAAAGACAATCCCCATACTGCTCAAGGCGAAGGTATGACCAGCGCTCATGCCAAAGCGTTGCTGCATGACGGTCGGGGTTATCACCACCAACACCACCACTGCCGATGTCAGCACGCAGGTGAGTAGCGCCGCAGGAAGCAAAGCACGGCGGTGTTCAGTCAACACCGTACGCAGCGGAAAGGCCACCGGCTGTTCACGGCGGTCGCGCATGGCCAGGAAAACCGGGGTTTCACTCAACCAGCGGCGTAGCCACACCCCGATCACGCCAAATACCCCACCCAACAGAAACGGAAAGCGCCAGGCGTAATCGAGGATCTCTTGGGCGGTAAACATCTGCGCCAACAGCGTGGCAGTCAAGGCACCGAGCAGATAGCCGAAGGTCAGCCCTGCCTGGAGGAAGCCCAAGGCATAGCCGCGGCGGCCGGCCGGAGTGTGCTCGGCAACGAACACCCAGGCACTTGGCACTTCGCCACCCACTGCCGCGCCCTGGAAAATACGCAGTGCCAGCAGAATCAGCGGCGCGAAATAGCCGATATCGGCATAAGTAGGCATCACCCCGATCAGCAGGCAAGGCAACGCCATCATC
Organism: Pseudomonas auratipiscis; assembly: GCF_036324085.1. Classification (NCBI taxonomy): domain Bacteria; kingdom Pseudomonadati; phylum Pseudomonadota; class Gammaproteobacteria; order Pseudomonadales; family Pseudomonadaceae; genus Pseudomonas; species Pseudomonas auratipiscis. Next base: position 273,109 of record NZ_JAZDCU010000004.1, on the reverse strand, counting down.
AGGATGCTCAAGCTGAAGACCTTCTTGCGCCCCAGATGATCCGCAAAATGCGCCATGAGAATGCCGCCCAACGGCCTCGCCAGATAGCCGGTGACGAAAATCCCGAAACTCTGCAGTAAACGTAGCCATTCCGGCATTTCTGGCGGGAAGAACAACTGGCTCAGGGTCAGGGCGAAAAACACGAAAATGATGAAATCGTAGATTTCCAGGGCACCGCCCAATGCTGCCAGGCTCAGGGTCTTGTGATGACTGCGCGTCAGGCGTAACGCAGGCGCAGGCGAGGTGGCTGTCATAGAAGCAATCCGTCAATCGATAGGCATCCGCACGCTTGCTGGCGCGAGGGCAAACGCAAGAGGATAGCAAAACACCCCATCGGGATGTGCTGGCGGAGGCTACGGCTATCGATCAGCGAGAGAAAATAGAATGCGCGAAGCTTGCCCGTCGCGGTTCATAGCCGCGATGGTTTCCATGCTCATAGACCCCCGGCAACTGCCCGATCACCCTGGGCATATCAATGATCGCCATGAAGCTTTGCATGGTTTCGTTGTCTGGCACTTTAGGCAGGCTGACATTGACCGACTGGCGCTGACCACTGGGAATGGCCGGAACCTTCAGGTGCTGAGACTCATAAAGCAAGGCGTGCTGAATCTGCGTATTAACCTGGCAATAACGCTCAAGATCGACCCCGACATGACTGGCAAGGTCGATATTGCCAACCAGCAGATTGAATGGTTGCAACGCGCCCTGCACCAATCGCTGCAAGTCCTCGAAAGACTCCACAGGCGCTATGCGGTAGTAGCCCATGCCATTGAGCATTTTTTCCAACTGCATCAATTGCATCGGATGCTCATCGGCAATCAGTATCCGCAGGGATTTGTCTGGCATCGTCATTGACCAAGGCAAATAAGCGTTAAAGGCACTCCTCGACCGTACTGCGCCAATAAATCAACTTCAGGCTGGTGGCAGGCACTTCGCCAGACACAAGGTGTTCATTGATAGTTGTAGGGAAACCCGCATAAATCAAGGACAGCCTGGGAGAAATTTGAGTGATGGCACTAAACCCAAATACAAATTATAATTATTCGTAACCAAGCCTTGCTGTCGTGCCTTCCCGTCGCGGTAAATTCTGTCGCGAGAATCTCGTTTACCTGAAGCTTTACGTGTATGTCGTGGTTGCCTGGCAACACGACGCCACGCCCCATCCCTTTGGCTGGAACTCTGCATGAGACGTCCTTCAAAAAAACGCCGGCTGATACTCTGCGGCCTCGGCCTGCTCAGCCTGAGCGCCTTGCTTGCGTGGAAAATCCTTTCCCCCGGCGCCGACCCGCTCAGCACTGTCAGCGTGACGCGCAATGACATCGAAAGCAGTGTCACGGCTTTGGGCACCTTGCAACCTCGGCGCTATGTGGACGTCGGTGCACAGGCTTCCGGACAGATCCGCAAATTGCATGTGGAGGTGGGCGATCAGGTGAAGGCTGGCCAGTTGCTGGTCGAGATCGATCCTTCTACCCAGCAAGCGAAGCTCGATGCAGGGCGCTTCTCGATCGACAACCTCAAGGCGCAGCTCGCAGAACAGCAAGCCCAGTACCTACTCGCCGAGCAACAATACAAGCGCCAGCGCAATCTCGCTGCCGGCGGCGCTACCCGCGAAGAAGATGTGCAAAGCGCCCAGGCACAGCTCAAGGTGACCCAAGCACGTATCGACATGTACCGCGCGCAGATCCGCCAGGCCCAGGCCAGTCTGCGCAGTGACGAAGCCGAGCTGGGGTACACGCGCATCTATGCACCGATGTCCGGCACCGTCGTCGCTGTCGATGCCCGCGAAGGTCAAACCCTCAACGCCCAGCAGCAGACACCATTGATACTGCGTATTGCCAAATTGTCGCCAATGACTGTTTGGGCCGAAGTGTCCGAAGCCGACATCGGCCATGTCAAACCCGGCATGGCGGCCTACTTCACCACCCTCGCCGGCGGCAAGCGGCGCTGGACCAGCACTGTGCGCCAGATTCTTCCCGTGCCGCCCAAACCCCTGGACCAGTCCAATCAAGGCGGCGGCAGCCCGGCCAGCGCCAGTGGTGGTAGCGCCGGCGGTAAAGTGGTGCTGTACACCGTGCTGCTGGACGTCGACAACCCCGACAACGCGCTGATGGCTGAAATGACCACCCAGGTATTCTTCGTTGCCGGTCGCGCCAGCAAAGTGCTGACCGTACCGGTGGCAGCCCTCGACGAAGACGCCAGCAATGACAACCTGCAGATTGCCCAGGTGCTCGATGCCAGCGGCAAGGTCGAGCAACGCCAGGTTCGCACGGGGCTGAGCGACCGTCTGCGGGTACAGGTGTTGGAGGGCTTGAATGAAGGTGAGCGACTGTTGATCGGCGCACCTGCTGCCAGCGGAGGTTGAATGAGCACCCCGCTGATCGAGCTGTGCGACATTCGCAAATCCTACGGCGGCGTCGATACGCCCAAGGTCGAGGTGGTCCGTGGCATCAGCCTGGCCATCCATCCCGGAGAGTTCGTCGCCATCGTCGGTGCCTCCGGCTCCGGCAAGTCAACGCTGATGAACATCCTCGGTTGTCTTGATCGGCCGACATCAGGCCAGTACCTGTTCGCCGGCAAGGATGTCGCCGAACTGGACAGTGATGAACTGGCGTGGCTGCGCCGCGAAGCCTTCGGTTTCGTCTTCCAGGGCTACCACCTGATTGCCTCGGGCTCGGCTCAGGAGAATGTCGAGATGCCGGCCATCTATGCTGGCACCCCCGCTGATGAGCGTCACGCTCGCGCAGCGGCCTTACTCGAACGCCTGGGCCTGGCCAGCCGTACCGGCAACCGTCCGCATCAGCTCTCAGGCGGTCAGCAGCAACGAGTGTCGATTGCGCGGGCATTGATGAACGGCGGCCACATCATTCTTGCCGACGAACCTACCGGCGCCCTCGACAGCCAAAGCGGTGCCGAGGTCATGGCGTTGCTGGATGAACTGGCGAGCCAAGGCCATGTAGTTATCCTGATTACTCATGATCGCGAAGTGGCGGCACGGGCCAAACGGATCATCGAGATCCGCGATGGCTTGATCCTCAGCGATTCGGCCCATGAAAACTCCAATGCACAGGAACATCACGAAGGCTTGCAGGCCGAAGACCTGCGCCAACGTCTGGATCAAGGTGCTACCCACAGCGGTGCCTGGAAAGGCGAGCTGCTCGAGTCACTGCAAGCCGCCTGGCGGGTCATGTGGATCAATCGCTTCCGCACCGCGCTGACCTTGCTCGGCATCGTTATCGGTGTGGCTTCGGTTGTAGTCATGCTCGCGGTTGGGGAAGGAAGCAAGCGCCAGGTCATGGCGCAAATGGCCGCATTTGGTTCCAACATTCTCTACCTAAGTGGCAGCGCACCGACCCTGCGCGAACCTGCCGGCATCGTCACCCTCGACGATGTGGCTGCGGTTGGTAGCCTGCCCCAGGTCAAGATGATCATGCCGGTGATCGGCAACACCCTGATGGTGCGTTACGGCAACAACAACCAACAGTTTTATGTGGGTGGCAACAACACCTACTTCTCCGAAATATTCAACTGGCCGGTGGTCGAGGGCAGCTTTTTTACCGAGGCCGACGAACGCGCCGCCGCGGCTGTCGCCGTGATCGGCCAGAAGGTCAAAGAGAAGCTGTTCGGTACGCAGATCAACCCGATCGGCCAGTACATCCTGGTGGAGAACGTACCGTTCCAGGTCGTTGGCATCCTCAAAGGCAAAGGCGCCAGCTCCGGCGACCAGGACAGCGACGAGCGTATCGTGGTGCCCTACTCCGCGGCTGCCATTCGCCTGTTCGGCAGCCGCAACCCGGAATACGTCACCATCGCTGCCAGCGACTCCCAACGCGTTGCGCAAACCGAAGCTGCAATCAACAAACTGATGCGCAAGCTGCACAACGGCAAGCACGACTATGAGCTGAGCAACGACGCCGCTCTGATCCAGGCTGAAGCGCGAACCCAGAACACTCTGTCGCTGATGCTCGGCTCGATTGCTGCGATTTCGCTGCTGGTTGGCGGCATTGGTGTGATGAACATCATGTTGATGACCGTACGCGAACGCACGCGTGAGATCGGAATCCGCATGGCCACTGGTGCCAGGCAGCGCGATATTCTGCGTCAGTTCCTCAGCGAGGCGGTACTGCTGTCAATGGTCGGCGGCATTACCGGTATTGCCCTGGCCCTGATGATTGGTGGCGTATTGCTGCTTGGCAACATTGCCGTGGCCTTTTCCCTGGCGGCCGTACTCGGCGCCTTTGCCTGCGCAGTGGCCACTGGCGTGGTGTTCGGCTTCATGCCGGCGCGCAAGGCCGCCCGTCTCGACCCAGTCAAAGCCCTTACCAGCGAATAATCAATGAACCTGCCCAGCCGCCTCAGTGTGTTGTCCATCAGCTTGCTTATCGCTGCCTGCAGCTACAACCGCACACCGCCGCAAAGCGGCCTGGAGGCACCCAAACAATGGCAAGGCCCCAGCAGCAATCTGCTTGTGTCGCTGCCGCAACAGCAATGGTGGCAACAATTCTCCAGCGCCCCGCTCAATCGACTGATTGCACACGCGCGGCACAACAGCTTCGATCTTGCCGCCGCAGTGGCCAGAGTTCGCCAGGCACAGGCCTCGGCGGTTATCGCTGGCGCACCGCTGCTGCCGGAGGTCAAGTTTGGCCTGGACGGCCGTCGTCAGCACCAGATGCGCGGCACAGATTTCAACCAGGACGATGGCAATAACAGTGAACGCACCAGCACCACGTTCAGCACTCGCCTGAGTGCCAGCTACGAAGTCGACTTCTGGGGTGGCAAAGTCGCCGCGCGCGACAGCGCCCTGCTCGATCTGGATGCCAGCCAATACGACCGTGAGACGGTGGAACTGACCCTGCTGAGCGGGGTTGCAGACAGCTACCTGCAGAGTTTGGCGCTGGCCGAACAGGTACGTATTGCCCAGCTCAACCTGGCCAACGCTCGTGACGTGCTGCGCCTGGTACAGACCCGCTACGACTCAGGTTCAGCCACGGCCCTGGAACTGGCTCAACAACGCAGCCTGGTGGCCGGTCAAGCACGTCAGGTGCCATTGTTCGAGCAGCAATTGCAGGAAGCGCGCATCACCCTGGCCACCTTGCTTGGCGAGCCTGTGCAAGAGCTGGCACCGATTCAGGAGTCGTTGCACGCGGTGCGCTGGCCCGAAATTGGAAGCGGCGTTCCCAGCCAACTGTTAGCCCGCCGACCCGATATCGCCGCAGCCGAAGCGCGCCTGGCTGCAGCCCAGGCCAATGTCCAGGTAGCACGCGCAGCCATGCTGCCCAGTCTTACCCTGGGTGCCGACCTTGGCTCGGGAGCTGAAACCTTTTCACAGATACTGCGCAGCCCCTACTACGCACTGACCGCGGGCGTGGCCGCGCCGATCTTCAACAATGGCCGCCTGCGCGCCGAACGGGACAAGGCCAGCGCCAGGCAGGAGGAGTTGTTGCAGGACTATCGCAGCAGCATCGTTGCCGGCTTTGCAGACGTCGAAAAGGCGCTCAATGGCATTAGCGGTGTAGACGAGCAGCGCCAGTGGCAGGATCAAGAAGTCGAACAGGCACGCACCGCTTTCACGCTATCCGAAAGCCGCTACCAGGTCGGGGCCGAAACCTTGCTGACTGTTCTGGAAACGCAGCGCACGCTCTACCAGGCGCAAGACCAACAAGTGCAATTGCGCCTGGCCCGGCTGCAAGGCAGCGTGGCGCTGTACAAAGCGTTGGGAGGCGGTTGGCAAGTCAGTCGCTGACAGGCCTTCGCGGGGCAAACCTGTGCCCCGCAATTGCTTCAGGAAACGATCCCGCGCAGTGACAAGTGGCGGGCATACCACGGGCGCTGCGGCACACGCCGGACCCAATTGCCAATATTGTCCTCATCGCCAAAGGTGATGCGCAAGGCAAGCTTCATGGTTTCCACATCCATCTCCACCGACTTGCCCGGGAACGTTCCTGGCACAGTGCTGCAACCATGAGTCGCGGGCCCAAGCCACGGGTCGTCCACCTCGACCCAACGCCCAGGGGCAAACCATTGGACACCATTGACCTCAAGCCGTTGAACCTGGCCTGGATTGTGGCGTTCATGGGCGCGATACCAGTCATCGATACGATCATCGATCCAGCCATGAAAGCCCCAGAACACCGGACTCACATGGGACGAAAACGGGTCGCCGAGAAAGTCGTTCTGCGCTGCGAACCAACGTGAACCGAAATCGGAAGGATCACGCGCAAACGGCACTGGCGCACCATTGACCGGATCACGGGGCACTGAGGCCCAGCACATGTGCAACCAGTCATGCAGGTTCATCTCCAGCTCCGAACCAAACGCACCGAGTGTCAGCTTCGACAGGTAGTGCGGATCCTGATACTGGGATTCCCAGACTTGAAAATTGCTGCAGTAGGTTTCCCCGGCCTTGATCGCAGATACCCATTGCCCATACGCCTCATCGTCCGGCGCAAGCCAGGTGGGCGGTACGCAATTTCCGTCATGGTTGTCAAAGTAGCGAGCAAAACCTTGGCGGTCCTGCTCGACCGCAGGCCTTGGCCTGGGGAAATGTGGCCAGGATGGCAAATCCTGCAGGGTGCGCGCGGCACCGAGCATATGCCGGTGCATGAACAGAAAATCGATACCCGAGCCGTTGCGATGCTTGCGCGGCCCGCGGGCATCGCGCTCATGGTCGCGCGGTCCGGGCTGCCATCCCAGCCCGCGCAAGGCCCCCTGTTTTCGTTCAGAAAGGTTGTGCCACTTGTCACGTGTCGCATGCCAGAGCTGGTGAAACAAACGATGCTCGGCACTCACCACCCAAGCCTGGAGTTCCGGGGTATAGGGCAACCGCTCGCGCGCCTCGGGAAACGGCCGTTTGACCGCGACAAAATGGCTGTCCAACAGCGGCAACGCCAGAGAACGCTGCAAAGGCTGAAGGTGACCACTCAAGCTGGCGCTGCCGGCATTGGCGAAATTTCCCCACACTTCATCCAACGTGGCGACACACTCATAGCCTGGGCCGCCCTGATTACTCAACAGACGCCAACGAATCTGCGCACTGGAGGCGCCAACCAGATCGCCCAGCACTCGGTAAGCCACTGGCCCCGGCCCTTCCAGACGGCTCTTCTCATCGACGAAGCCGCGCAAACCTCGACCTTTGGTGGCAACGTCCAGGTAAAGTTGCAGGCCGTGTTCGGGCAAGCCTGCAATCGCAGCCTGGCTGCCGGACAAGCGCAAGTCCCACACGCCACGCAACTGATCTGCCAATTGCTGGCCGGCAAGGTCGGCCAACTCGACACTGGCTTCACCTGGGGTAACGATATCGTCCTCAGGATCGTGGTTCAGTTTCTTATGCGCATAGTAGGCTGCGGGCACCGCTGCGCCTGCTACTGCCAGCCCCGCCATGAAACCTCGCCGCGATATCGTCATTGTTCTACCCGTTTGCGCCATCAAAGCAGGCGGTATCCAAGCTAAAACGTATCGAGCCGAAGGAAATTTAAGCGCCGGGGTGACAGCTAATCCATACGCACGAGCATGGGTTTCCAAGGTGAATTCTTTCTAGGCAAGGACATCGACCAGCAGATTCTCAAATTCGGGAGCAGGCCCGTACCTACCGGTTGTGCACCGTTTGGTAGGGCGGGCTTGCCCAGCGATCTACTACAGACTTGCCACCGCCGCGCCCAGAGCACGCTCGAATCGAACGGCCACTTCGTCAACTTGTTCAGCAGTGATAACCAGAGGCGGCAAGAAACGCACGACAGCACCCTGTCGCCCCCCCAGCTCAAGAATCAACCCACGCTTGAGGCATTCGCGCTGAACCAGGGGAGCCAGTCGCGCACATGCCGCCGGATGCCCTTGAGCGTCCTTCGCACTTGCCGGGTCGACCAATTCGACACCCAGCATCAGGCCGCGACCCCGGATGTCCCCCAATTGCGCAAAGCGCGCCTGTAGACGCCGCAAATGCCCACTCAGGCGCTCGCCCATTGCCTGGGCGTGGGCGCACAGGTCGTGTTCTTTGATGTACTTCATGACCGCCGAGCCTGCGGCCATGGCCATCTGGTTGCCGCGGAAGGTACCGGCATGCGCGCCTGGCTGCCAGGTATCGAGCCACTGGCGGTAGACCACTACGGCCAGCGGCAGGCTGCCGCCGATAGCCTTTGACATCACCACGACATCAGGAATGATCCCTGCGTGCTCGAAGGCAAACATTTTACCAGTGCGGGCAAATCCACTCTGGATTTCATCGACAATCAATGCCACGCCGGCCTTCTCGGTAATGCGTCGCACCCCGCGCAGCCATTCCAGATCAGCCGGAATGACGCCGCCTTCGCCTTGCACTGCCTCGACAATCACCGCCGCCGGCAGTTGCACGCCGCCTTCCGGATCGTTGAGCAAGTTTTCCAGGTAATGCAGGTTGACCTTGACCCCCGCCTCGCCGCCCAAGCCGAACGGGCAGCGGTAATCGTAGGGATAGGGCAGAAATTGCACGCCATTGCTCAACAGTGCCGCCAATGGCTTTTTCGGCCCCAAGCTGCCCATCAAGCTCAACGCACCCTGGGACATGCCGTGATAACCGCCTTGAAACGACAGCACCGTGCTGCGGCCGGTGGCGGTACGCACCAGCTTCAAGGCCGCTTCCACTGCATCGGTACCGGTCGGTCCGCAGAACTGAATCTTTGCCTCATCACGCAAGGCCGGTGGCAACAGTCCGAACAGATCCTGGACGAATTGATCTTTGACGGGTGTGGTGAGATCGAGGGTATGCAGGGGCAATTCATCGGCCAGCACTTGCTGGATGGCCTCGATCACTACCGGATGATTGTGCCCCAGGGCCAGCGTCCCGGCACCCGCCAGACAATCGATGAACTGCCGACCTTCAACGTCCTCGACATATAGACCGCGAGCTTTTTTCAACGCCAGGGGGATGCGTCGCGGGTAGCTACGGGCATTGGACTCCTGCTGGCTTTGGCGAGTCAGCAAGGGCGACTCTTGGAAGTGATAAAGCGTTTCGACCGCGGCCACGTCTGAAGACACCGGCAACGGCTGGGCAAGGCTGATAGCGACTGACATCGGGGGGAACCCTCGCAAGCAAGCGGATGTACCCGTCACGCGCCTGCTCGCAGATGTGTGTCGGGGTGTTATCGCTTGAAAAACGCTTCAGGTGCGAGTGGATTTAGGCCAAAAAAATACTTTTATCGCGGGGCTGCGATCGCTTCAGCGATGAAACGTCGATCTGCCCCGCCCCGCGATGGGTTACACAGCGCGCGTAGGGATATTCAACTGTACCCGTAGGCCGTCGCTGCGATTGTCGAAGTGCAGCGAGCCCGCGCAACGCTGGACAATGGCCTGGACAATGGCCAGGCCCAGACCACAACCGCCGCTTTGTCCGTTACGCCAGAAACGCTCGGTGAGTCGCTCCAGATCCTGTTCGGCAATGCCCGCGCCGTGGTCGCGCACCTGAAAGACCACCTGCCCTTTTTCCATCTGCACCGCCAGATCCACAGGCTCGGGACCACGGGTATGGCGCAACGCATTGTCGAGCAAGTTGCGCAAGGCCGTCACGGCCAAGGGTGAAGGCATATCCAGATATGCCTGGGCAGCCTCCGGGGCCAATTGCAGGGCTATGCGCTGCGAATCACCCAAGCCGGTGTCCTGGATGGCCTGGCGCGCCACCTGCTCGGCACTGCACTGCACACCGTCTTCGAAAGACAGACTGCCTTCGACCCGGGCCAGCAAGAGCAACTGTTCCAAGGTCCGGTGCAAGCGATCAGCACCCTGTTCTGCATGTTCCAAGGCCTGCTCGCGCGCCGCGCCGTCGGTCATCCGCGCTACCTGCAGATGGGTCTTGATAGCGGTCAACGGCGTGCGCAGCTCATGGGCGGCATCGTCGGTCAGACGCCGTTCGCGCTCGATGGTCTGGGCAATACGCAGGAACAACTGGTTCTGGGTGTCCAGTAGCGGTTGCAGCTCACTGGGCAAGGCACGCACCTGCAAGGGCTCCAGAGCGTCCGGCCGACGCCGGCGCAAGGCATCGCGCATACGATTGAGCGGCGCCAGCCCCTTGCCGATACCGATCCACAGCAAGCCCAGGCTGCCGAGCAATGCCACCAGCACCGGTGCCGAGGCCGCCAGCAGGATCGAGCGGTTCAAAGCCTCGCGCTCCTGATGACGGTCCGCGGTGGTGATGCGCACATCGCCGCGGTAGTAGGTAAAGGTGCGCCACCGCGCGCCTTCGATAGTCTGGTCACGAAAGCCGCTGCGGTCATCATTGAGGGCGTGCTCCTGACCGTGGTTGCGGGCAATGATCTCACCGCGCAGGGAACTGACCTGACAGGCCATGCCATCCGGGACGCTGAGCTGATCGGCACTCAGTTGCGTGCCTTCGCCCTTGGCAACCAGTGGTTGTGGCAACTGATCGATCAGCCCGGCAACCATGCGTGCCGAAGCCACCAGACGCTGGTCCAGAGAGAACATCATTTGGTAACGCAGGTCGCGCAGCATCCAGGCTGCCGCCAGCGCCCAGATCAGCACAAAGGCGGTGCCCAGAATCAACGTCAGGCGTACGCGCAAACTCATTGCTGTGCTTCCCCTGGCAACTGCGCCGGCCCCAGGCGATAGCCCAACCCGCGCACAGTTTCGACGATCCCGTTGCCCAGCTTGCGCCGCAGATGATGGATATGCACATTAAGGGCATTGCTTTCCACCTCGTCACCGAAGCCATAGACACTGTCCTTCAACTGCTCGCTGGACAACACTCGACCGCGGTTGTGCAGGAGCGCCTGCAACAATGCCTGCTCGCGGCGCGACAGGTCGACCGGTATGCCGCCCAGGCAGGTTTCACGACTGCTGGGGTCGTAACTGAGCGGGCCGTGCTCAATGGTATTCACCGCCCGACCTGCAGACCGGCGCAACAAGGTATGCAAGCGTGCGGCCAGCTCACGCAGGTCGAAGGGTTTGAGCAAATAGTCATCGGCACCCGCTTGCAGGCCATCGACCCGGTCGGTGACTGCATCGCGCGCGGTAAGCACCAGCACCGGCAGGCTCTCACCTTGCTGGCGCAGGCGCTGCAGCAACTTGAGCCCATCTTCATCGGGCAGTCCCAGGTCCAGCACCATGACATCGAAGGCCGCTGCCTGGAGCATGGCCTGCGCCGCAGCTGCCGTGGCTACCCTGTCCACAGTCATGCCCTGAGCAGTCAGGCCCGCAGCGATGCCGCTGGCAATCAGGTCGTCATCCTCGCAGAGCAATACGTGCATGATGGGTCTCAATACTAAAAGTGACAGTGAAGCGCAGGCGGATTAACTCAGGATTATGCCGTGCCAGCGCCGGATCGTCGCGGCCGGGGCGACAATTGACGCTTATGGGTTAACACTCGGTTAATCGCGCTCGGCCAGGATCGAACACTTATCGCACTGCCAAGGTTTCGACATGCGTAGATTATTGATTGCCCTGATGCTTCTGTTCAGCGGTCTGGCTCAGGCAAATCCCTTTACCCAAAGCGACTTCCTGCCAGTAGAAAAGGCCTTTGTATTCAGCAGTGAGCGGCTGGATTCGGGACAGATGCGCCTGCACTGGAAAATAACCGATGGCTATTACCTGTATCAGAAACGCCTGAAGTTCGACGGACTGCCGCCTGAACAGCACCCGACCCTGCCGAACGCCTTGCCTTACCATGATGAATACTTCGGCGATACCCAGGTATATCGAGGTGAACTTGAGTTGCTATTGCCGGCAGACGCCAGTGGCCAATTGCGCATGGGCTGGCAAGGTTGCGCTGATGCTGGCCTGTGCTATCCGCCGCAGACCAATCTGGTCAGTCTGAGCAATGTGCCTGTGGATGAGCAAGCCAGCGACCAGGCCTTGGCGGGCAACCTGCAGCAATCGACTCTGGCCTGGAGCCTGCTGGCCTTCTTCGGCCTGGGCTTGCTGTTGGCATTTACACCGTGTTCGCTTCCGATGCTGCCGATTCTCGCCGGACTGGTCCTGGGTAACGGCGTCAGTGCGCGGCGCGGCTGGTTGTTGGCCTGCGTCTATGTGCTGAGCATGGCCCTGGTGTATGCCGCGCTCGGTGTAATTGCAGCTTTGCTGGGTGGAAGTCTGCAGGCCTGGCTGCAACAACCCTGGTTGCTCGGCACCCTGGCGGGCCTGTTCATCTTGCTCGCCTTGCCGATGTTCGGTGCCTTCGAGCTGCAACTGCCGGCGTGGTTGCGCGACCGCCTGGAACGCGCGGGGCACGGCACTCGTGGCGGCAATGTCTATGGGGCGGCGCTGCTCGGCGCCCTTTCCGGTCTGCTCATGGGCCCATGCATGACCGCGCCCCTGGCCGGTGCCTTGTTGTACATCGCCCAAAGCGGCAATGCTGTGCAGGGTGCATTGGTGTTGTTCACCTTAGGCATCGGCATGGGCTTGCCGCTGTTGCTCCTAGTCACTCTGGGCAATCGCTACCTGCCACGTCCGGGCCCGTGGATGAATCTGATCAAAGGCCTGTTCGGTTTCGTGTTCCTGGCCATGGCGCTGTATACACTGCGCACGGTACTCGAACCTTCGCTGTGGCTGGGCCTGGGCGGGGCCTGGCTGATCGCTCTGGCCTGGGCCGCTTGGCCTGCACTGCATGGACTGCAGGCAATCCGCGCACTGCCAGTATTGCTGGGTTTCTGGGGCAGTCTGCTAGTGATCGGCGCAGCCGCCGGCGGCAGTGATCCCTGGCAGCCACTGCAACCCTTCCGCGCAGGCAGCGGCACTGTTGCCAGTGCGGTCCACGAGGATGCCTTCATCACCGTCAGTCAACCGGCCGACCTGCAACGCGAACTCGATAGCGCCAAAGCCCAAGGCCAATGGGTGATGCTCGACTACTATGCCGATTGGTGTGTGTCGTGCAAAGTCATGGAAAAACAAGTGTTCGGCCGCGCCGATGTGTTGGACGCATTGAACGGCATTCGCTTGCTGCGCCTGGATGTGACCGCCGATGCAGCGTCCAGCCGCCAATTGCTGCAACGCTACCAGGTACCCGGCCCACCGACGATTATCTGGATCGGACCAGAAGGTAACGAGCGACGCAGCCGCCGTATCACCGGCGAAATCGATGCGCAAAACTTTCTCGAACAGTGGGCCCAGACCCGGAGTCAAGGCTGATGCTGACCGTTAACCTCGGGCCGTTGACCATGGCCGTCGACCATTTGCTGCTTATCTGTGCCTTGACCCTGGCCACCGTCGTTGGCTGGCGGGTTGCCAAGCGCGGCGGCGACAACCCGGAGTCGGTGCTGTTCAGCCTGTTCCTGCTCGGCCTGCTGGGGGCTCGCCTGGGCTTTGTACTGAGCTACTGGTCGATGTACCGCGAAGATCCCCTGCAGATCATCGACCTGCGCGATGGCGGTTTCCTGCTCTGGCCGGGCCTGCTGGTGGTTATCATCGGTGCACTGTGGCAAGGCTGGCGCCGCACCGCGCTGCGCCGGCCGCTGGGTTGGGGTCTGTTTAGCGGCGCCTTGTTCTGGTTGCTTGGCAGCCTGGCCAGTCACCTCTACGAACAAGGCACGCAACTGCCCGAAGTCAGCCTGAAGAAGGCCAACGGCGAAGCGGTGCAACTCACCACCTACAGTGGCCGGCCGCTGGTTATCAACCTGTGGGCTACCTGGTGCCCACCGTGCCGTCGAGAAATGCCGGTACTGCAACAAGCGCAGCATGAACACCCGGACATCACCTTCCTGTTCGTCAACCAGGGAGAAACCCCACAGACCGTCAGCACCTTTCTCGCCACCACCGGCCTCAACCTGTCACATGTGCTGTTTGATGGCGGTGGCCAACTGGCGCAGAAAGTCGGCTCCATGGCGCTTCCTACCACGCTGTTCTACAACGCCGACGGCCGTCTTGTCGGCAGCCACCTGGGCGAGCTGTCGCGGGCCAGCCTCAGTCACGCCCTGCAATCCTTCGAGCGCGCACCTGCGCCCGCCGTCTCCAACTCCTCAAGGAACGACGCATGCACCCATTGTTGAAACTGCCTGTTAGCCTCACTTTCGGCCTGCTGGCCAGCCAGGTCATCGCGGCCGAACCGCTGCCCAAGGCTGTGCAGCAAATCGAGGCCAAGGGCGTAAAAGTCAAAGGCAGCTTCGATGCTCCCAACGGCCTGCGTGGTTACGCCGCCGAATATCAGAACCGCGGCATGGCGTTGTACCTGACGCCCGACGGCAAGCATGTGCTGGTCGGCAGTCTGTTCGATGAACAAGGCCAGGACCTGAGTGAAGCACCACTGCAGAAGCTGGTGTATGCGCCGATGGCCAAGCAAGCCTGGGCAAAAATGGAAAAGACCGCCTGGATCGCCGACGGCAAGGCTGATGCGCCACGCATCGTCTACTTGTTCAGCGACCCTAACTGCCCGTACTGCAACATGTTCTGGCAACAGGCCCGGCCATGGGTGGAGTCGGGCAAAGTACAGTTGCGCCATATCATGGTCGGCATCATTCGCGAAGACAGCCCGGGCAAATCGGCAGCGCTGATGGCCAGCAATGACCCGGCCCAGGCTCTGCACAAGCACGAGAGCGCCGGCAAGGCCAGCACCCTCAAGGCACTGGATAAGATTCCTGCCGCAGTGCAAGCCAAACTCGACGCCAACCTGGCGTTGATGGAGGAATTGGGCTTGTCGGCAACGCCGGCGATTTTCTATCTGGATGAACAACAGCAAATGCAGGCGCAGCAAGGTGCACCACGGCCAGACATGCTGGGGAAAATTCTGGGCAAACGCTGAGGTTTCGGCGAACGCGATCGCGGGGCAAGCCTGCTCCCACCGGGATCATCACACCCGGTGGGAGCAGGCTTGCCCCACGATGGTTTTCAGCCCTTACAACGATTCCAGCGCCGCCATCAGATCACTCAAACGGTCGACCTTGTCATCGCTCAGCTCACTGCCCTTGAGACCGTCGACATAGATGGCCAACTCCTCGACCGAGCTGCACTCGAACATCGCCCGCAATGGCACATTTAGCTGCAATGTCTTCTGCACCCGTGAGGCAATCTGAGTCGCCAGCAGGGAATGGCCGCCCAACTCGAAGAAGTTGTCGCGCACACCCACCCTTTCAACCTTGAGTATGTCGGCCCAGATCAGCGCCAGGGTTTGTTCCAGCTCGCTGCGCGGCGCCAGGTAGTCCTGACGCTGCTGAGTTGCAAAATCGATACTCGGCAGTGCCTTGCGATCGAGCTTGCCGTTGGCATTGAGCGGTAGCTGTTTGAGCCAGGCCCAGTGCAATGGAACCATGTACTCAGGCAGCTCGGCGCGCAGACGTTGCTTGATCCGTTCCAGCACTGCCGCAAGGTAGGCGCCTGCATCGCTGGCCACCAGATAACCCACCAGGTGCTTGCCGTTGACGCCCTCCTGCACACCCACGGCGGCGTCGCGAATCTCGGCCTGCTCATGCAGACGCGCCTCGATTTCACCCAGCTCAATGCGATAGCCGCGAATCTTCACCTGGTGGTCGATACGCCCCACATACTCGAGCACGCCATCCACGCGTCGACGCGCCAGGTCGCCAGTGCGGTACAAACGCTCCCCAGGCGCGCCGAAGGGGTGTGGAATAAACGCCTGGGCCGTGCGCAGCGGATCACTGACATAGCCTCGACCGACGCCGGTACCTGCCACGCACAACTCACCTACCGCCCCCATAGGCACCAGAGCCTGATCGTCATCCAACAGGTACAAACGGTTATTGTCGGTCGGTGTACCAATAGGCAAGTAGCTGCCACGGGTCGAATCAGCATCGACGCGGAAAAAGGCGACATCATCCGAGCACTCCGCCGGGCCATAGGCGTTGACCAGCGCAACCTGCGGGTAACGCTGCAGCCATTGCCAGGCCAGCTCCGGCGGCATCGCTTCTCCAGTCGGCAGCATCCAGCGCAGGCTGTCCAGTTGCCGATGTTCGTTGGCGAGCATGCCCTGAATCAGCGACGGTACGCTTTCCAGCACCGTAATGCCGCTGGCCTGGACATGCTCAAGCAGGCCTTGTGGATCGTGGGCAATGGCGTTGGGCACAATCGCCACCTGCGCGCCGAACAGCGGTGCGGCAAGGAACTGCCAGACCGAGATATCGAAACTCTGCGAGGCGGTCTGGGCAATCACATCCTGCTGGTCCAATTGCAGGTACGGCACCTTGCTCAGTTGGTTGTTGAGCATGCCGCGCTGCTCGACCATCACACCCTTGGGCAAGCCGGTAGAACCGGAGGTGTAGATCACATATGCAAGGTTGTCCGGAGCACTATAGATACCCGGATCGAAATCCCTCCCTTGCGTGCTCTGCACATGCTCCCAGATCAACAATTTCGGACGCCCCGCACACCCCAGTTCATCCAGTAGCGCTCGCCCTTGCTCGGCACAGGCCTGGGTACACACCAGCACCGGCGTGTGACTGAGTTCGACGATGCGTTGCAGGCGTGCCGTCGGCAGGCCGGGGTCCAGAGGCAAGTAACCGGCACCGGCCTTGAAGCTCCCGATGATCATGCCCAGCAATGACAAATCACGTTCTGCCAACAGCGCCACCGGTTGGTCCAGCGTCACCCCAGCTGCAACCAACGCATGCCCGAGACGATTGGCTTGCTGATTGAGTTGAGCATAGCTGAGCGTCGCCTCGAGACAGCGGGCCGCCGTACGCTGCGGATGGGCCGCAACCCTGGCTTCGAACAACGCCACATAACTCTGCTCCAGGGGGTAGGCCTGTTCGCTGCGGTTGCACTCATCGAGCAAAAAGCGCCGTTCGTGCTCACCGAGCAATGGCAGCTCGCTGATGTCGGCGAACAAACCGTCGGCCAGGGCCAGCAGCAGACGCTTGAACTCGGCCAGCATGCGTTCGACCGTCGCGGTATCGAAATAGCGCTGATCGAACGACAGGTGCAGGCCCAGGTCATCACCCGGGTAACAAACCGCAGTCAGTGGGAAGTTGGTGTGAGTACGGCCCGAGTCGGAACTGGCATTCAGGCTTTGCGCCCGATCCAGCACCGAGACTTCTACGGGCGCGTTCTCGAACACAAAAAGGCTATCGAACAACGGCTGTCCTTTCGGTAGCTCGCTGCACTCTTGAATGCTCACCAATGGCAGGTATTCATACTCGCGCAATTGCATGTTGTGTTCGAGCAAGCCCTTGAGCCAATGCAGCACGCTGCAACGCTCACCCGCCGCTGGCAACTTCACGCGCAAGGCGATGCTGTTGATAAACAACCCTACCGTGCGCTGCATCTGCGGCATGCTGACCGGACGACCGGCCACGGTGACCCCGAACAGTACATCACGCTCGCCACTGTAGCGGCTCAATACCAGCGCCCAGGCCGCCTGGGCGAACGTATTAATGGTCAGTTGATGGGCCTGGGCCAGCTCCCGCAGGCGCGCGCCGTCGGCTGCATCCAGGCGGGTGTAACAATCGCCGACGATCATCCCGGCATTTTCGACACCGTGATCCCGAAGCAGGGGACGATCACTCGGCACCGCCGTGCTGCGTTCGAAGCCCTGGAGGTTTTCCCGCCACCACTGGCGCGCTTCATCCAGATTCTGATGCTGCAGCCAGCCGATGTAGTCGCGGTAACGCGGCGGTACTGCCAGTTGAGCTTCGCGGCCCTCGCCCAGGGCCATATACAGCTCGAAGAAATCATTCATTAACAGCGAGCGGCACCAGGCATCGATGAGAATGTGGTGGTTGCTCATCATGAACCAGTACCGGTCTGCACCCACGCGGATCAGACGCAAGTGGAACGGTGCCTGCTGCAGCAGATCGAAACCTGCTTCGCGCTCCTGCTTATGCAAAGCCTGCAAGCGCGCTTCCTGTTCGTCATCGCCAAGGTCGGCCCAGTCTTGATAATCGAGCGCTGTAGTGCCTGGTTTATGAATGATCTGCAACATGGCTTCGCCAGCATTCCAACTGAACGACGCACGTAGCGCTTCATGACGCCCGACCACGGCCCGCCAGGCCTGGGCAAAGCGCTGCGGATCCAGGGCACTGTTGATCCGGTAGCGGTCCTGCATGTAGTAAATGCCAGTACCGGGTTCAAGCAGGGTGTGCAGCAGCAAACCCTCCTGCATCGGCGTCAGTGGGTACACATCTTCGATGTGTGCCGCCGGCACGGGCAGGTTGTCGATCTGCTCTTGGGACAGTTGCGCAAGCGGGAAGTCCGAAGGCGTGAAGCTTCCGTTGTTATCGTCCAGGCAATGTTCAATCAGAGCAAGCAGTTGCACTTTGTAAGCCTGGGCGAGATGTTCGATGGTGTGCTCGTCGTAGCGCTCGCCACTGAAGGTCCAGCGCAGTTGTAGCTCACCCCCGTACACCTGACCATCGACACTCATCCAGTTAGGCAGTGGCGCGTCCAGGTCATGGGCCTCGCCGACCGATTCATCCACTGGCAGGAACAGGGCATCACCCTGGAACTGCTGGTCGAACTGGCCGAGGTAATTGAAGGTGATCCGCGCCTGTGGCAAAGCGGCCATGCTTTCGCGTACCGACGGATCGCCCAGGTAGCGCAGCACGCCATAGCCCAGGCCCTTGTGTGGCACCTGGCGCAATTGCTCCTTGATGGCCTTGATCGAGGCCCCCTGCCCAGCTTCTCCTTCAGCCGTCGAAGGGCTCAGGCTCAAGGGATAAGCGCTGGTGAACCAACCTACACTGCGGGTCAGATCCATGTCGTCGAACAGGTGTTCGCGGCCATGGCCTTCAAGCTGCACCAGCACCGACGGCTGACCGCTCCAACGGCACAATACCTGTGCCAGTGCCGTCAGCAGCAGGTCATTGACCTGGGTATGGTAGGCCGCCGGTGCGTCCTTGAGCAGTTGTCGGGTCTGGTTCGAATCCAGGCGCACATTGAGGTTACGCGCCTGCTTGTGCAGGTTCGCTCCTTGCGGATGATCGCATGGTAGCTCCTGGTGAGCCGCGCCCAGTTGGCTTTGCCACCAGCGTTGTTCGTCACGCAGCGAGTCACTGCTGGCGTACGCCTGCAGACGCGCGGCCCAATCACTCATGGCGCGAGTCTTGGCCGCCAACGTCTGTGCGCGGTACAGCGCTTGCAAATCTTCCAGCAGCACCCGCCACGACACACCGTCGACCACCAGGTGATGTATTGCCAGCAACAAACGCTGTTCGCCGCTGCTGTCTTCAACCAGCAAGGCCCTCAGCAGCGGCCCGTTGCCCAGGTCGAGACTGCGCTGCACATCACTGTACAACGCCTGGCACTCGGTAAAACTGCTCACCGACACCTGCCAGAGCAATTCGCGACTGCCGCCCAGCACATATTCGCCCTGCCACTGGCCATCCTGCACAGTAAAGCGCAGGCGCAATGCGTCGTGATGCTCGACCAGTCGCTGCAAGGCCTGCTCCAACACCCTGGCTACTAAGCGCTCGGTCGGAGCCAGCAGTACAGCCTGATTCCAGTGCTGTGGTTGCACTACATCGCTGTCGAAGAACCAGTGTTGAATGGGTGTCAACGCAGCACGGCCGCTCAACGGGCCTTGATCAACCTGACTGTCGTCACTGCACCGAACCACGGAGGCCAAGGTCTGGACCGTCTGGTGCTGGAACAGGTCACGCGGGGTGAATTGCAGCCCCAACTGGCGAGCGCGACTAACCACCTGGATCGACAGGATAGAATCACCACCTAGCTCGAAGAAATTGTCCTGCAGGCCAACGCGCTGCACATTCAGGACATCCTGCCAGAGATTGGCCAATTGCTGCTCCAGCGCGCTGCGCGGTGCCTGGTAATGTTCATGAGCGTGTTCCAGATGCGCTGGCGGCAGTGCGCCTCGGTCGAGTTTGCCATTGCCCATCAAGGGCATTTGCTCAAGCAACATCAGGTGGGTTGGCACCATATAGTCCGGCAGGTGCGAACGTAGATGTGCCTTGAGTGCATCACGCAGTGCAACCTGAGTGGCGGTATCGGCGAGCGCCTGATCACAGACCAGATAAGCAGCCAGTTGCTTGCCTGCGGCCGTGTCCAGCGCCAGCACCACTGCCTCGCGGATTGCCGGGTACTCCAGCAGTCGCGTTTCGATTTCGCCCAGTTCGATGCGGAAACCGCGAATTTTCACCTGATGGTCGATACGACCCATGTACTCGACCAGTCCATCGGGACGTTGGCGAACCAGATCGCCAGTACGGTACAGACGACCACCGTCAGCGGCGAAGGGGTTGGCGACAAAGCGTTCTGCGCTCAGCCCCGGGCGCTCGTGGTACCCCTGGGCCAGGCCGGCGCCACCGACATACAGCTCACCAATGCCGCCCTGGGGCAGCAAGGCCAGATCGGCATCGAGAATGTACGCCACCCGGGCACCGACCACGCGACCAATCGGCACACTAGCGAAGCCGGCTTGCAACTGATCAGGTGCCAGGCATGCCAGGGGCATGACTACGGTTTCGGTTGGCCCGTAGGCGTTGAAGAACTGCTGTGGCGCAAACGCCTGGCGAATCCGCTGCAGGTGCTCGCCGGTCAGCGCTTCGCCACCGGTGATGCACATGCGCACCGGCAAGGTTTCGTTGCGACTGGCCAGCCACTGCGCCAGTTGACTGCCGTAGCTTGGGGTAAGACCAAGAATCGATACCTGTTGCTCACGAATCAACGTGCAGATCTCTTGCGCGTCCCACTGCCCCTGCGCCCGCAATACCACCCGCGCACCGCACAACAATGGCACCAGCAGGCGCTCCGTGGCAGCGTCGAAGTTGATTGAATAGAAGTGCAGTTCGCAGTCATCGCTGCGCATCCCGAAGTCGTTGATCACCGCTTGGCAATGCATGGCGATTTCACCCCGGCTGACGACCACCCCCTTGGGCTTGCCGGTGGAACCTGAGGTGTATATCAGGTAAGCCTGATGCCCCGGCAGGCTGGTAGCGCGCAGCGGCTCGCGGCTGACCTCTGCCAGGCTTGCCACGTCATCTTCCAGGCACCAGCAGACAAGATCAGCGGACAGTTCGCCCAATGCCTCGAAAAGACTGCGCTGGCCCAGCAATATGCTGATGCCGCTGTCTTCGATCATGTAGAGCAAACGTTCCCGCGGGTACTCCGGGTCCAGCGGCACATAGGCCCCACCGGCCTTGAGAATCGCCAGGAGGCCCACCACCATCTCCAGTGAGCGCTCCAGTGCCAGGCCGACTCGCACCTGCGCGCCGACACCACGCTCGCGCAGTACACGGGCCAACTGATTGGATCGGGCGTCCAGCTCAGCGTAACTCAAATGCTCGCCGGCAAAAGTCAGGGCAATCGCTTGCGGTTCCCGCAACGCCTGGGCGCTGAACAAGCCTTCGATGGTCTGGCCGAGGTCTGCCTCAAGGTCCCCTTCAAGGCTTGCTCGCAAGGCGCGTTGCTCGCCGCTGGCCAGCATCGGCAATTCGCACAGATATTGCTCTGGGTTATCAAGCATTGCCGCCAGCAGGTTCTGCCAATGCTCAGCCATCATGGCGATCCGTGGCTCGTCAAACAGGTCGCAGCTGTAGGTCAGGCAGCAGCCCAGACGTCGGTCCAGGTCGGTGACTTCGAGGTTGAGATCGAACTTGGTCGCCCGGGCATCGTTGACCAGGTAATCCACCTGCATGCCCGACAATTGCCGGTGCTGTTGAAACTCCCAGCGCTGAACGTTGCACATCACCTGGAACAATGGGTTATAAGCAGTACTGCGTGCAGGCTGTAGTGCTTCGACCAGTTGATCGAAGGGCAAGTCCTGATGTGACTGACCTTCGATCACCGTCTGGCGCACCTGGTCGATCAGCTCGCTGACGCGCATGTGCCCATCGAGCTGGCAACGCAATACCTGGGTATTAAGGAAGGCGCCGATCAGCCCTTCGCTTTCCGGGCGAATACGGTTGGCCACCGGCGCACCGATACGCAGGTCATGCTGGGCACTGTAGCGATAGAGCAGCACCGCCAAGGTCGCAGTCATGGTCATGAACAGCGTCAAGCCGCGCTCAGCATTGAACTGACGTACCTGCGCGGCCAGTTGCGGACTCAAGTCAAAGCGATACAGCTCACCACGGTGGCTCTGCACCGCAGGCCGAGGGCGGTCGCTGGGGAGTTCCAACACCGGATGCTCTGCACCCAGCTTGGCCTTCCAGTAATCAAGCTGACGTTGCCCCTCCCCACCTTCCAGCCATTGGCGCTGCCAGACGCTGTAGTCCAGATATTGCACCGGCAAAGCCTGCAACGGCGACTCGCGCTCATCGACATACGCCTCATACAGCTCACCCAGTTCGCGGGCAAAGATGTCCATGGCCCAGCCTTCGGTCACGATGTGATGCAGGGTCAACACAAAGTAGTGCTCTTGCTCACCGGTCTTGGCCAGGCACGCTCGCAGCAGCGGGCCGCGCTCCAGATCGAACGGCTGGTGCGCCTGCTGGTCGGCGAATACCTGTAGAAGCGATTCACGCTGTGCCGGGTTGTGGGCCGAGAAATCCTGCCAGTCCATGTGCAGTTGACTGTCGCGGTGCACACACTGGTACGGCACCCCGTCGATGCTCGGAAAGGTGGTGCGCAGGGTCTCATGGCGTACGATCAAGGACTGCAGCGCCTGCTCGAAGCGGCTGACATCCAGCACACCACGCAACCGTGCCATGCCGCCAACGTTGTAGGCTGGGCTGTCTGGCTCCATCTGCCAGAGGAACCACATGCGCTGCTGGGAGTACGACAGTGGTACCGCCTGGTGACGATCGACGCGAGCAATTGCGCCTTGCAGGTTGTGTGAGCCGCTGCATTGGATGGCCTCGACTTCGCGCACGAATGCGCGCAGTTGACTGGCCTCGAACAGCACCCGCAACGGTACCTCGACGTTGCAGGCCTGACGCGTGCGGGAAACGATCTGGGTAGCCAGCAACGAGTGCCCACCCAGGGCAAAGAAGTCGTCCTGCAGACCGATCTGCTGCAACCCCAATACTTCACGCCAGATCGCGGCTATCTGTTGTTCCAGTGCAGTACTCGGTTCGATGTGCTCGCCGGTGGTCCAGACCGGCTCCGGCAGCGCCTTGCGCTCGACCTTGCCACTCGGGCCAAGGGGCATCTGGGGGATGTGCATCAGCAACGCAGGAACCATGTAGGACGGCAGTTGTTGGATCAATGCAGTCATCAGCCCGGCGTTGTTTTCACTGCCATTGTAGTAGCCCACCAATTGCGCGCCAGCCGTGGTCTGGCGAATCACAACCACGGCCTGGTCCACTCCCGACTGGTTCAACAGACAGGCCTCGACTTCTTCAGGCTCTACGCGAAAGCCGCGCAGTTTCACTTGCTGATCCAGCCGACCCAGGTACTCCAGGGCGCCCAGTGACCCCACCCAACGTGCCCGGTCGCCGCTGCGGTAGAGGCGCTGACCATCGCCATCTGGTTGCGGCACGAAACGCTCGGCGGTGAGCCCAGGCCTTGCAAGATAACCTCGCGCCAGCCCCGCCCCGCCCAGGTACAACTCGCCTGGCACACCGACGGCGCTAAGTTGCAGTTGTTCATCCAGCACCCGGCACACGACGTTGGCCAGCGGCCGCCCGATCGGTGAGCGCGCACCATCGGCTTGATTGCAGCGCCAATGAGTAACGTTGATCGCCGTTTCGGTCGGGCCATAGCGGTTATCCAGCGCCACCTCTGGCAACACCTGCAGCACGCGGTCACGCAGGGCGCCAGACAGCGCCTCACCACCGGAGAATAATCGACGCAGGCTAGTGCAGGCGGCCGCCAGCGGTTCTTGAATGAACACCTGCAGCAAAGCGGGAACGAAGTGCAAAGTCGTCACGCCATGCTCACGCACCAAGGCAGCGATCCGCTGCGGGTCACGGTGTTCGCCGGGACCTGCCAGCACTAGCCGGCAGCCATTGATCAGTGGCCAGAAACATTCCCACACCGACACATCAAAACTGATGGGGGCTTTCTGCATCAGCACATCGGTTTCATCCAACCCATAGCGTTGCTGCATCCATTGCAGGCGTTCAGCCAATGCTGCATGGGTGTTGCCCACGCCCTTGGGCTGCCCGGTGGAGCCTGAGGTATAAATCACATAGGCGAGGTTCTCGGCATGCAGGTGCAGGCCCGGGGGCTGGCTCGGCCAGCTGTCGAGCTTGAGCTGATCCATGGCGAGGGTGCTGACGCCTGCTACGTGCGGCAAGCGTTCCAGCATATCGCTATGACTGAGCAACAATCCGGCGCCGCAGTCGGCCAGCATGTAGGCCAGACGCTCCGGTGGGTAGTCGACATCCAGCGGCACGTAGGCACCGCCCGCCTTGATAATGGCCAGGATACCAATGAGCAATTGCGGCGAACGCTCAGCCGCAATCGCCACACACACATCCGGACCGACCCCCTTGTCGCGCAGATAATGCGCCAGCCTGTTGGCCTGCTGATGCAGGCTGGCGTAGTCGAGACTGCCGCCGTCCCACACCAGGGCAACGCGCTGCGGTGTCGTGCGGGCTTGCTCGTTGAGCTGTTCCACCACCCACTGTTGTGCCGCCGGAGCCGGAGCCTGCCCCCACTGCAGAAGCTGCTCGCGACCTTGGACATCGAGCAACTGCACGTCACCAATGCTCAGCCTCGGCGCTGCGCACACTTGTTCCAGCAAGCTGATCAGGTGCGCTGCCAGACGCTGCACGCTGTCAGCATCGAACAACTCACTGGCATAGTCGAAGGACAGCGACAGGCGCCCCTGGTGATCTTCCTCGCTGTGCAACTGCAGGTCGAACTTGGCCTCGCGGCTGTGCCATGGCAACTCTTCGGCGAGCAGGCCCGGCAGGCGTCGCAACGCGCCGAGGTCACGTTGCTGATGGTTGAACATGACTTGGAACAAACCCTGCTCGCGCGCCTCGGGAAAGGCTGCGAGCAGTTGCTCGAACGGCAGGTCCTGATGGGCCTGAGCCTGCACGGTGGCCTCACGCACCTGGGCCAGCAGTTCGGCAAAAGGCATGCACGAATTCAGCTCGGCCCGCAGTACCTGGGTATTGATGAAAAAGCCCACCAGGCACTGGGTTTCCAGCCGCGCCCGGTTGGCGTTGGGCACCCCGACGCGAATATCGCACTGTCCGCTGTAGCGATGCAGCAGGCTCTGGAAACCGGCCAGCAAGATCATGAACAGCGTGCTGTCATGCTGGCGGGCGGTAGTGCGCAGTGCCTCACTTAACGTCGCTGGCACGCGCAGGCTCAGGCGCGCGGCCAACTTGCGCTGTTGGTTGGAGCGGGGATGATCGATGGGCAGATCGAGCACAGGCGGCTCACCACCTAACTGAGCTGTCCAATAGTTCAATTGCCGCGCCGCCTCGCCCTCGACCAGCCACTGTCGTTGCCAATTGCCATAGTCGAGATAATCCAGGGCCAGCGCAGGCAGCTCAGCTTGCTGCCCCTGGCTGTGAGCGGCATACAGTCGCGAAAACTCGTCGATGAGAATGTTCATCGACCAGCCATCGGCAACTATATGGTGCAGGGTGACCCACAGTTGATGTTCCTCATCTGCCAGACGCACCAGGGTCACTCGCAGCAACGGACCGGCTTGCAGATCGAACGGCTGCTGCGCTTCGGCTTCGCGCCGAGTCATGACAGGGTCGAGCTCAAGCTCGCTCAGGTCCAGATGCTGCACCTCGAGTGTAAGCATCGGCAACACCTGCTGCAGCGCCTGCCCATCGACCTCGCTGAATACGGTGCGCAGCGACTCGTGCCGCTCGACCAGCGACTGGAAGCTCGACTGCACAGCGGCATGATCAAGTTCACCGCGCAGTCGCAGGGTTCCGGGTATGTTATAGGCGGCGCTGTGCTTATCCAGTTGCCAGAGCAGCCACATACGATGTTGCGCCAGAGACTGCGGCCACGCCTGGTGCCGGTCGAGACGCTCGATGGCGTCATGCGCCGCGCCCCCCTGCTGTTGCAGTGCCGCCACAGCGCTGCTGAAGGTATCCAGCTGCGGGCACTCGAACAGCAACCGCACGCTCAGTTGCAAACCCAGTTCATCCGCCAGGCGCGCAGTCAGCTGAGTGGCGGAAATCGAGTTGCCGCCGAGCAGAAAGAAGTGATCATCCTGCGCCACCTGTTCAATGCCCAGCTGTTCGCACCATGCCCGTGCGATCAGGCCGTGCAGCCTGGTCCCATGCATGCTTTGGTCAAGCGCCGGCGCATGCTGCGCTTCAGGGAAGCGCGCATAACAATCCAGACTGCCGTCGTCCATTCGCACGCGACAAGCCGAGCGCTGCAGCTTCCCGCTGGAAGTCTTGGGCAACGCGCCAGGATTGAGCAGCAAGACCACTGCCGGGGCTTGCTGACAGGCGTCGGCGATCACTTGGCGCAGGGCCTTGATCAAGCGCTGCGCCGAGATGGTCTTTTGCACATTGCGACTGACTTCGACTGCAACACCGATACCTTCCTCACCCAGGTTGTCGACGGCAAACACGGCCACTCGCCCCTTGCGCAATACCTGCACTTCCCGCTCCAGCGTTTTTTCCAGATCCTGCGGGTAGAGGTTGTGCCCTCGCACAATCAACAGGTCCTTGAGGCGGCCGGTTACGAACAGCTCGCCCTCACGCAGAAAACCCAGGTCGCCGGTACGCAACCAGGTATGCCCACCTTGCTCGACAAAGGTACGCGCCGTCGCTTGTGGGTTGCGCCAGTAGCCGGTGGCAATGCTCGGGCCACGGGCCCAGATCTCGCCAACGCGGTTGTCGTCCAGCACCGTGAGCTGGTGTGGATCGACGATCTGCACATCATGCTCCGGCTGGCTGCGCCCACAGCTCATCTGCACTATGTCGTTGCCAGGCTCGGCACAGTTGCGCGCCAGCGCCGTGGCATCCAGGCTCACCGCGCCAACTCCCTGGCCACGAGTACTGCCACTGACAAACAGCGTCGCCTCAGCCAGGCCATAGCTGGCAAAGAAGCTCTGGGCATTGAAGCCACAGCTGGCAAATTTTTCGGCAAACGCCTGCAGGCTGTCCTGGCGGATCGGTTCGGACCCGGAGTACGCCACCCGCCAGCGACTGAGGTCAAGATTGGCCAGGGCTGCATCACTGACACGCTCGCTGCACAGGCGATAGGCGAAATCGGGTCCGCCACTGATGGTGCCGCCATGATCACTGATCGCCTGCAGCCAGCGTTGCGGCCGAGCAAGGAAATAGGTTGGCGCCATCAATACACAAGGCACCCCACTGAAGATGGGCTGCAGCAAGCCACCGATCAGGCCCATGTCGTGGTACAGCGGCAACCAACTGACGATGACATCATCAGGGTTGAGATCGATACCAAAGCCCTGACGGATCAGTACCTCGTTTGCCACCAGGTTGCCATGACTGACCTGCACACCCTTGGGCAAAGCCGTAGAGCCTGAGGTGTACTGCAGGAAAGCGATGTCGTGAGCCTGCAGCGCTGGTGCTTGCCAGGCGTCGGCGAGGCTTCCCGACAACTGATCGGTTGCCAGCAACTGCGGTGCTGTTGCCTCACTCAACACTTCCAGTGCCTGCAGGCTGTCATGCAAGGCGCTGGAGGTCAGCAGCAGGCGCGGCTGTGCATCGGCAATTATCGACAGCAGGCGCTCCTGGTGATGACGGCGCGAAGACTCCGGCGGATAAGCCGGCACCGCGATCACTCCGGCATACAGGCAACCGAAAAAAGCCGCCACGTAATCCGGGCCGCTGGGAAACAACAGCACAGCGCGGTCACCGAAGTCGGTACGTGCCTGCAGTGCTGCGGCGATGGTTCGGGCACGCAAGTCCAGCTCCCGATAATCCAGCACGGCCTCCTGTTGCGGGTCGTCGGCAAGAAAGCGCAGGGCGATTCGCTGCGGCGTTTGCGCAGCGCGCTGTGCCAATGCCTGGACCAGCGTAACCGGAAGTTCGAAGGCGTCCGTCATGGGAGGTTCCTGCCAGAGTCTATGCGTTAAATCAGGGCTCGGTAGTGATGCGTACCGGCTCAGCGGTAGCACCAAGCGCTTGCCGAGCGCCCAGGGATGTACACAGAGGAACGGATGGCCTGGGCAAATAATTAGCGACTGAGAGCTTTGCGTTCAGGGGCTTGGGCGAGGAGTTTTTGAAGCCAATCACACTTTGCGGCTTATAACCAAAATACCCGCGTATACATTACTTTTCTCATTTGACAATAATTATCATTAAGAATAATTTGTCGCACGTCGTAGGAAGCCTCCCCAACAGGAGCGCTCCCCCTCCCTCTTAGAGCTAAGGTGATTTCCATGGCGGAACAACAATCCACAAGTAAGTGCGATTCACCGTTACTCCAGGCGTTTGTCGACAACCGCAGTATTCTGGTCAAGATCGCCGCTCGCATCACCGGCTGCCGCTCACGCGCTGAAGACGTGGTGCAGGACGCCTTCTTCCGGCTCAGTTCAGCCCCGCCGATTACTTCCTCGTTCAAGGCCCAACTGAGTTACTTGTTCCAGATCGTGCGTAACCTGGCGATCGATCACTATCGCAAGCAGTCCATGGAGCTCAGGTATTCCGGCAGCGAAGAAGAGGGCCTGAATGTGGTGATCCAGGGTGCCTCGCCCGAAGCCACGCACATGAATTTCGCCACCTTGGAAAACATTGCCGATGCACTGAACGAACTACCAGAACGTACTCGTTACGCGTTTGAAATGTACCGCCTGCATGGGGTGGCGCAAAAGGATATTGCCAAGGAGTTGGGCGTCTCCCCAACCCTGGTCAACTTCATGATTCGCGACGCCCTGGTACATTGCCGCAAAGTGTCCAATCGGCGGACCTGAGCGGCAAACTGCAAGCGTTAAGCTGCAAGTTGGTGGTGGTCAACGCGCAGCTTGAAACTTGAAGTTTAAAGTTCGCAACTCTCGAAGAATTGCTCTCGCCCTAGCACCATCAGTGCCGCGCGCTTGTGCGGGAAATCGAATTCTTTTTCACGGTAAAAACGCCGCGCTTGCATGTAGCCGATCATCTTGCTGTTGTCGGCACGCGGCTCGGCTACCACTCGCTGCGTCCGCGGGTCATCCAGAAACAAGTAGTGCACCAATGCGGCCATCCAGCTCGCCACTTTGTGCGGGCCACGGTGATGTTCCTCACCTACAAGCATGTGAATGCCTCGATCGTAATCATCAACAGCATAAAACGGCGCGATACGATCCTCCTTGGCCCAATAGGCCTCGAAATAGGCAAATGGCTGATCGTCGAAACAACCTATCAAGGTCAGGCTGTGCGGATCGACTTGCAACTTGTTCAGGTACGCGCGGTGCTGTTCAAGACTGCCGCCTTCCTGCCAGAAATTCAAAACCCGTGGATTGTTCTGCCAGCGATTGAAGCGCTCCAGGTCGGTATCGATGTCCACGGTGCGCAATGACACCCAGGCGCCCAGGCGTGGATCGAACCGCCGGTACACCTCCCCGTGCGGTTTGGGTGCGCGGCGCGGGTGCCGCTTGCCCTCGGTGAGCTGCATCTGCTGTGGGTACACGCCGTTCGCAGTGCGCATAAGCCAAGGATGCGGCAGCTGCCAGAACTGCATCCTTTCACAGCTGTACACGCCCGCCTGGGCTTGAGTTATCAACAAGCCGTCTGCCAACGCTTCAACAGGCTCGGCACTCAAATACCAGGTCAAACGCTGGCAATCGGGATCGCGGGCGAACAACCAATAGCAGGCCGCCCACAGCGCTTGCTGGCGCCGCTCTTGATCACACTGCTCAAGATGAATGTCGAAACTGTCGCCGCGCACCAATCGCACGCGTATCAGCGCGCGCCCCTCAAGCTCAAGGCTCAGGCGACCGTCGCTTTCATCGGCCTCCAGGCTGTGCCAGCGGGGTAATGACAGCGTTTGCGAAGCAAGGTCGAAGGGCATGGTCTGAGCTCGAAAAGGAAAGTGGCTTAACCTTCAGAACGTAGCCAGGGTGCGCAAATTTAGTTAGCCAGGGGCGAGGTAACGCCGATGCGATAGGGCTGGAAAATGCGCAACAATTCACCATTGTCGTACAGCTTTTGCAGCAACGCAGCGAATCGAGCTCCATTGATCGGCGCACCGGGGCGCAACAAGGCGTAATGACGGTAAACCTGATCCACCCGTTCAGAGGTCAGCAATTGCCCAACGCTGCCTGGATTACGCTTGAGAAAATCGCTGAGGTAGGAGCGAGTCACCAAGGCAACATCTGCCCGGCCGCGCTGAACCATCAGCAGGTTGCTGTCGTGGGAATAGGTCAGCGTTGCATTGTAACGTTCGGCCAAGTACTGCGGATCGGGATTGAAATCAGCGAAGGAATAGTGATAACCGTTGTACAGGGCCAGACGCTTGCCCGTGAGATCGGAAAAATAGCGCTCATCACGGTCGGCTTGAACATGAGTGACGAATATCTCGGCGTCTTCAAGTCCCATGTCGACTGCTTCGTGGTCGATGTCCTGCCAACCCCATTCGGGGTTCTCGAAAATCGCCATATCGGTACGCCCCTGGCGAAAATCGCCAAATCGACGCGGTATGGAAGTAGGCACCAAAATAAAGTGGTAACGCTGCTGAGCGTTGTTCAACGCGTCGATCAGCTGTGGCAACAGTCCGGTATCTGCCCCCTTTTCGGGGCGCATGGTATAGGGCGGGAAATGCGCAGCGCCGACTTTGACCTCGACGACCTCGATTGCCTGTGCCAACGGCGCCAGCCACAGCGTGGCGAGCATCAACAGCAAGGACATGACCTGCGGCATGGGCGTTGGAGTCAAAGCAACACACTCTTTACGGGTTCTAACCGGAATCAACCTAAGCTAGGCGTTTTCCCGGCGCTGCACAACCTTCGATTGCGCCAAATGGCGCTTACAGGCAATTCGCCAGGGGATACCGCCCACGCTGAAGTTTGGCTACGCTCTAACAACTCTTGGAATGGAGCCTACTATGGGGCATTGGCTGGTGATCGATCTGGAAGCAACCACAGATGACGGAGGTTGGCCGGTCACAGATATGGAAGTTATCGAAATTGGCGCAACCCTGGTCAACCGACAGGGTCGGGAAATCGATCATTTCCAGCGTTTCGTCAAACCACGGCGACGTCCGCAGCTTACCCCCTTCTGCCGCGAGCTTACCCACATCGGCCAAGCGAGCGTTGATACAGCAGCCTCGTTCACAGAGGTCTGGACGCAGTTCGAGCGCTGGATCGGCCACCATCAAAAGCATCTGCAAGCCTGGGTCAGCTGGGGCGACTATGACCGCCAGCAACTTGTCCAGGAGTGGCAGTTGCATCAGATGCACAGCCTGCTTGCCGACCTGCCACATATCAACCTCAAACAGCGCTTCGCCAAGGCTCGCCAACTCCAGCGCCCGCTAGGCCTGAACGGTGCGCTGCAGCTGGCCGGCCTGCAGTTTTGCGGGCAGCAACATCGGGCCCTGGAAGACGCGCGCAACACCGCACGTTTGTTACCGTTGAGCCTGCCGGCCAGCGGCGCCTGAAAGCGGATGACGGCGCCAGATGCCTTGGGCATACTGGCCAGCCTTTTCAGCCCCTTTTCAGGAGTCGCCCATGTTTAAGGTCAACGAGTACTTTGATGGCACGGTCAAATCGATTGCATTCGAAAGCGCCGAAGGTCCAGCAACTGTCGGCGTAATGGCCCCTGGCGAGTACGAATTCGGTACCGCGCAGCGCGAGATCATGCATGTGGTTTCCGGCGCACTGACCGTAAAACTGCCTGACAGCGACAACTGGGAAACCTTTTCTGCAGGCAGCCAGTTCAACGTGCCAGCCAACAGCAAGTTCCAACTGAAGGTCGCTGTGGATACCGCTTACCTTTGCGAGTACCGCGGCTGAGACGCTAGTCGATGGAAGCGGGCGGGCGCGGCAATCTGCCATAAAGCGCTCGTTCCGCACCCAGGATTATCGCCAGACGAGGCCCGCTGCACGAAACGTGCGCCATTAGGGCTCTGATTTATTCACGAACGCCACAATGTTCTGCGCTGCCGTCGCCAGGTGAGCGCTGTGGGTGAATCCTGAGGCCTTCAACGGTTTCAGGTCGTGATCCCCCGTTTCCAGCCAAGCTATTTGTATTGCCGGTGACAGTGCATAGCCCTCCACTGCCTGCCGATTTCCCAAGGCATCCCGCTCCCCCTGAAGGATCAGCGTCGGGGTTTTCAATTCAGCCAAATGCGCCACCCGTGGTTTTTCCGGCTTGCCAGTGGCATAGAACGGATAACCCAGGCATACCAGCGCATCGGCAGCCAACTCATCAGCCAGCAAGCTGGCCATGCGCCCGCCCATGGACTTACCGCCAATGGCCAACGTCCCAGTGACCAATGGTCGCACTTGCTGATACACCTCGCGCCAACACTCCAGCAGTTTGGCCTGCGGATTTGGAGGCCTTTTGCCACCATCCAAGCGTCGCTGTGCCATGTAGGGAAACTCGAAACGCACTACCCCCAGCCCTTGTGCAGCCAGCCTTTGCGCAATTTCTTCCATGAACTCGCTGTCCATTGGCGCGCCCGCGCCATGCGCCAGAATCAGACACCCTGAATGCTCGCCATCCCCCTGATTTTGCGGGGCATTCCAGCGCCACCCGCGACTTTCGATCAGCCGTGCCCATTGATCCCCGTCAATACCGGCCACTTGCCCATTACTCATGCTTGCCTCGCTATTTAGCCTGCCTATAACCGTGGATGGGAACCCATACATGAACACAACCAGCAGTACCGCCTACAACTACAAGGTGGTCCGCCAATTCGCCATTATGACGGTGGTGTGGGGAATCGTCGGGATGGGGCTCGGCGTTTTTCTTGCCGCGCAACTCGTCTGGCCTTCACTCAACTTCGACCTCCCCTGGACCAGCTTTGGGCGCTTGCGTCCACTGCACACCAACGCAGTGATCTTCGCCTTTGGCGGTTGCGCACTGTTTGCCGCGTCCTATTACTCGGTCCAGCGTACCTGCCAGACCACCCTGTTCTCTCCACGCCTTGCCGCTTTTACCTTCTGGGCCTGGCAGTTGGTGATTGTACTGGCGGCAGTCAGCTTGCCTCTGGGCTTCACCAGCTCCAAGGAGTATGCCGAACTGGAATGGCCGATCGATATCCTGATCACCATTGTCTGGGTCGCTTACGCCGTGGTGTTCTTCGGCACCCTGATGAAGCGCACCACCAAGCACATCTATGTGGGTAACTGGTTCTTCGGTGCATTCATCATCACCGTTGCGATCCTGCACATCGTCAACAACATGGAAATTCCGGTCAGCCTGACCAAGTCCTACTCACTGTACGGCGGCGCAACCGACGCCATGGTGCAATGGTGGTACGGCCACAACGCCGTAGGCTTCTTCCTGACCGCAGGCTTCCTGGGGATGATGTACTACTTCGTGCCTAAACAGGCCGAACGTCCGGTGTACTCCTATCGCCTGTCCATTGTGCACTTCTGGGCACTGATCACCCTGTACATCTGGGCCGGCCCTCACCACCTGCACTACACCGCACTGCCAGACTGGGCCCAATCACTGGGCATGGTCATGTCGCTGATCCTCCTGGCACCAAGCTGGGGCGGCATGATCAATGGCATGATGACCCTCTCGGGCGCATGGCATAAGCTGCGCAGCGACCCAATCCTGCGTTTCCTCGTGGTCTCGCTGGCGTTCTACGGCATGTCGACCTTCGAAGGTCCGATGATGGCGATCAAGACCGTCAACGCCCTGTCCCACTACACCGACTGGACCATCGGCCACGTACACGCCGGCGCTCTTGGCTGGGTAGCGATGATTTCGATCGGTGCGCTGTACCACATGATCCCGAAAGTCTTCGGTCGCGAGCAAATGTACAGCCTGGGGCTGATCAACGCTCACTTCTGGCTGGCCACCATCGGCACTGTGCTCTACATCGCCTCGATGTGGGTCAACGGTATCGCCCAGGGCCTGATGTGGCGCGCAGTCAACGCCGACGGCACCCTGACCTACTCCTTCGTCGAAACCCTGGTAGCCAGCCACCCTGGCTTCATCGTGCGCTTTGTCGGCGGAGCGATCTTCCTGACCGGTATGTTCCTGATGGCCTGGAACACCTGGCGCACCGTGCGTTCCCCAGTGGCCGCGACCGCCCCTGCCACCGCGCAGTTGGCCTGAGGAGATCCAGATGAAACACGAAGTCATTGAGAAAAACGTCTTCCTGCTGGTGCTGTTGATGGTCTTTGCCGTCAGCATCGGCGGACTGACCCAGATCGTCCCGCTGTTTTTCCAGGACGTCACCAATAAGCCGGTGGAAGGCATGAAGCCTTATACCGCGCTGCAACTGGAAGGGCGTGACATCTACATCCGTGAAGGCTGTGTGCAGTGCCACTCGCAGATGATTCGTCCGTTCCGTGCCGAGACCGAACGCTACGGCCACTATTCGGTAGCCGGTGAAAGCGTTTGGGACCACCCGTTCCTGTGGGGTTCCAAGCGTACCGGTCCGGACCTGGCCCGTGTCGGCGGTCGCTACTCCGATGACTGGCACCGTGCGCACTTGTACAACCCGCGCAACGTCGTGCCTGAGTCGAAGATGCCTGCCTACCCATGGCTGGTGGCCGCTCCAGTCGACAGCAGCCATACCGAAACCAAGTTGCGCACCATGCGCACCCTGGGCGTGCCTTACACCGATGCGGATATCAGCGGTGCAGTGGAGTCGATCAAGGGCAAGACCGAAATGGATGCCTTGGTCGCCTACCTGCAGGTGCTCGGCACCGCGATCAAGAACAAGAGGTAAGCGCCATGGACTTCACACTGGATATAGGCCAACTGCGCGGCCTGGGCACCCTGCTGGTGGCCATCGCCTTCATCGGCCTGTCGCTGTGGGTGTTCAACGGTCGGCGCGACCGCGAGTTTGCCGAAGCAAGCTTGCTGCCGTTTGCCGATGATCGCCTAGTACCTGCCGCCAACGAACCCGCATCGAGGAGTAACGGGCAATGACCACCTTCTGGAGTGCGTACATCTGCGTACTGACCATTGGCAGCCTGATCGGCTTGACCTGGCTGCTGCTGGCCACGCGCAAGGGTGAAAAACCCGGAGCTGGCGACCAGACCATGGGTCACAGCTTCGACGGCATCGAGGAATACGACAACCCGCTGCCCAAGTGGTGGTTCTGGCTGTTCGTTGGCACCCTGGTGTTCTCGGTCGGCTACCTGATCCTTTATCCGGGCCTGGGCAACTGGAAAGGCATCCTGCCGGGTTATCAAAACGGCTGGACCCAGGTCAATGAATGGCAGAAGGAAATGGACAAGGCTGACGCCAAGTTCGGGCCGATCTTCGCTAAATTTGCTGCCATGCCGGTGGAAGAAGTAGCGAAAGACCCGCAAGCGCTGAAAATGGGCGGCCGTCTGTTTGCGTCCAACTGCTCGGTCTGCCACGGTTCCGATGCCAAGGGCGCCTATGGCTTCCCCAACCTCACCGACAAAGATTGGCGCTGGGGCGGCGAGCCTGAAACCATCAAGCAGTCGATCATGGGCGGCCGTCACGGCGTAATGCCGGCCTGGGCCGAGGTAATTGGTGAGCAAGGTGTTGCCGATGTTGCCGCATTTGTCTTGACCAAGCTTGATGGACGGCAGTTGCCTGAGGGCACCAAGGCCGATGCCAGCAACGGTGAGAAACTCTTCGCAACCACCTGCGTGGCCTGCCACGGCCCGGAAGGCAAAGGTATGCCAGCGATGGGTGCACCTGATCTGACTCACCCTCAGGCTTTCATTTACGGCTCAAGTTTTGCCCAACTGCAACAGACCATTCGTTATGGTCGCCAGGGGCAAATGCCTGCACAGGAAGCCATTCAGGGCAATGACAAAGTCCACCTGCTGGCGGCCTATGTCTACAGCCTGTCCCAGGATGAGCCCGCGCAAAGCAACGACCTTTCTGCCAAGTAAAATCCTCGCGTAACTGAGCCTTGACTCAACCCGCCGCATTCCATTGAATGCGGCGGTTCCGTTTACGCCTTGCGACCAAGTGTCGCACCTCCCCCGCCACCCCACCTTGCACCTGCCCTGATCGGAACTAAGCTTGTTGCCACGGCAACCGCCACCAGGGGCCTGTTAATTCCCTTGCCCGACTGTGGCTATTGAAGAATGCGTGAAAAGGTAGATGGGACCGGCTCGACCTCTTCATCTCGTCTTCTTTGCAGGAAAAAAAGATCACAGCAAGCTTGACCGATTGGACAAGAAAACATTAACAACGGTACACATATCAACAAGATAATTGTGTACACTTTGCTCGCCGAAAGCGCTCGGAACAGCGTCGGAGCGGGCTTTGGCAGAGGTCGGCAGTGCAGCCATCGCGTTGCAATAACCACACGGTTTATACATACTTGCGCCGATTTTTTAACCTACAAAAACACCCAAACCGTGGAACCTTAGAATGAGCACAGCAATCAGTCCGACTGCTTATAACTATAAGGTCGTCCGCCAGTTCGCCATCATGACGGTGGTCTGGGGGATCCTTGGCATGGGGCTTGGAGTCTTCATCGCCTCGCAACTGGTATGGCCCCAGCTGAACCTGGACCTGCCATGGACGAGCTTTGGACGCCTTCGCCCACTGCACACCAACCTGGTGATTTTCGCCTTCGGTGGCTGTGCGCTGTTTGCCACCTCCTACTATGTCGTGCAGCGTACCTGCCAGGCGCGACTGATCTCCGATAGCCTTGCGGCCTTCACCTTCTGGGGTTGGCAAGCGGTCATCGTGGGTGCGCTCATCACCTTGCCCCTGGGTTACACCACGACCAAGGAATACGCAGAGCTGGAATGGCCGATCGCCATTTTGCTTGCCATTGTCTGGGTCACCTACGGTGTGGTGTTCTTCGGTACCATCGTCAAGCGCAAGACCAAGCACATCTATGTCGGTAACTGGTTCTACGGTGCGTTCATCGTGGTTACCGCGATGCTGCATATCGTCAACCACGCATCCCTGCCGGTCACCCTGTTCAAGTCCTACTCGGCTTATTCGGGCGCAACCGATGCAATGATTCAATGGTGGTACGGCCACAACGCGGTGGGCTTCTTCCTGACCACCGGCTTCCTCGGCATGATGTACTACTTCGTACCCAAGCAGGCCGAGCGTCCGATCTACTCCTATCGCCTGTCGATCGTGCACTTCTGGGCACTGATCACTCTGTACATCTGGGCCGGTCCTCACCACCTGCACTACACCGCGCTGCCAGATTGGGCGCAGTCGCTGGGCATGGCGATGTCGATCATCCTCCTGGCACCAAGCTGGGGCGGCATGATCAACGGCATGATGACCCTGTCAGGCGCCTGGCATAAGCTGCGCACCGACCCGATCCTGCGCTTCCTCGTGGTTTCCCTGGCGTTCTACGGCATGTCGACCTTCGAAGGTCCGATGATGGCAATCAAGACCGTCAACTCGCTGTCGCACTACACCGACTGGACCGTAGGTCACGTACACGCCGGCGCTCTTGGCTGGGTAGCGATGATTTCGATCGGTGCGCTGTACCACATGATCCCGAAAGTCTACGGTCGCGAGCAGATGCACAGCATCGGCCTGATCAACGCGCACTTCTGGCTGGCTACCATCGGTACCGTGCTGTACATCTCCTCGATGTGGGTAAACGGCATCACCCAGGGCCTGATGTGGCGTGCAATCAACGACGACGGCACCCTCACCTATTCCTTCGTTGAAGCCCTGCAGGCCAGCCATCCAGGCTTTATCGTCCGCGCCCTGGGCGGTGCGTTCTTCGCCTCCGGCATGCTGCTGATGGCCTACAACGTGTTCCGCACCGTCCGTGCCTCGAAGCCGGCCGAAGCTGAAGCTGCTGCACAGATCGCTGTAGTTGGAGCCCACTGATGAAGCACGAAGTAGTCGAGAAGAATATCGGCCTGCTGGCCTTCTTCATGGTCATTGCCGTCAGCATTGGCGGCCTGACCCAGATCGTCCCACTGTTTTTCCAGGACGTTACCAACAAGCCGGTCGAGGGCATGAAGCCACGCACCGCACTGGAAATGGAAGGCCGTGACATTTACATCCGCGAAGGCTGTGTACAGTGCCACTCGCAGATGATTCGTCCGTTCCGTGCCGAAACCGAACGCTACGGCCACTACTCGGTAGCCGGTGAAAGCGTCTGGGACCACCCGTTCCTGTGGGGTTCCAAGCGTACCGGTCCGGACCTGGCCCGTGTCGGCGGTCGCTACTCCGATGACTGGCACCGTGCGCACTTGTACAACCCGCGCAACGTCGTGCCTGAGTCGAAGATGCCTGCCTATCCATGGTTGGTAGAGAACAAGCTCGACGGCAAAGACACGATCAAGAAGATGGAAGTCTTGCGCACCCTAGGCACGCCGTACACCGATGAAGACATCGCCGGTGCCCGCGACGCAGTCAAGGGCAAGACTGAAATGGACGCTCTGGTGGCCTACCTGCAGGGCCTGGGCACCATCATCAAAAGCAAACGGTGATATTGATGGATATCGGGATGATTCGTGGCCTGGGCACCGTCGTGGTGATGGTGGCCTTTATCGGCCTGGCGTTGTGGGTGTTCAGTTCTCGACGCAAGTCTGAGTTCGACGAAGCGACCATGCTGCCCTTCGCGGATGATCCCGAAGCCAGCAAGCACGTCGAGCAAGCGCAAGCGAAAGCGTCTAGGAGTAACAACGAATGACTACCTTCTGGAGTCTGTACGTCACCGTTTTGAGTCTGGGCACCATTTTTGCCCTGACCTGGCTGCTGCTGTCCACCCGCAAGGGCCAACGCAGCGATATCACCGATGAAACCGTCGGCCATGTCTATGACGGTATCGAGGAGTACGACAACCCGCTGCCGCAGTGGTGGTTCTGGTTGTTCGTCGGCACTATCGTTTTCGCGCTGGGCTATCTGGTGCTGTACCCGGGCCTGGGCAACTGGAAAGGTGTATTGCCGGGCTACCAGTACGTAGATAACGAGAAAAAGACCGAATTCGCCAACGGTCAGCCAGGCTGGACCGGTGTTCACGAATGGGAAAAGGAAATGGCCCGCTCGGACGCCAAGTTTGGTCCGATCTTCGCCAAGTTTGCCTCGATGCCAATTGAAGAAGTCGCCAAGGACCCACAAGCCTTGAAGATGGGCGGCCGCTTGTTTGCCTCCAACTGCTCGGTTTGCCACGGCTCCGACGCCAAGGGTTCCTACGGCTTCCCTAACCTGACCGACAATGACTGGCGCTGGGGCGGCGAGCCCGAGACCATCAAGGCCACCATCATGGGCGGTCGTCATGGCGTAATGCCGGCTTGGTCGGAAGTCATTGGTGAGCAAGGCGTTGCCGACGTTGCCGCGTTTGTACTGACCAACCTCGATGGCCGCAAGCTGCCAGAGGGTGCAAAAGCTGACGTAGCCAATGGCCAGAAGATCTTCGCTGCCAACTGCGTGGCTTGCCACGGCCCAGAAGGCAAAGGTACTCCAGCGATGGGCGCGCCTAACCTGACTCACCCGCAAGCCTTCATCTACGGTTCAAGCTTCGCCCAACTGCAGCAGACCATCCGTTACGGCCGCCAGGGCCAGATGCCTGCACAGGAAGCGATTCAGGGTAACGACAAGGTCCACCTGCTGGCCGCCTATGTCTACAGCCTGTCACACCAGGCTGAAAAGACTGCCGACGCGAAGTAATTCGTACGGCAAGCCCGAAGCCCTGCACGTGCAAACGGCGGGGCTTTTTTTATAGCAACTGAGGCGGTCGTAAGCCCGCGCGCCGTGGGCTTGACCCAGATCAATTGACACACCCACTACACTAAACATCAGGCAAACCCAACGCGGCTAAAGGTCGCAGCCATGCCCCATACTGCCACTACAGGCGTATCATCCGGTCTAGAGCAGCATAAACTTCTGACTGCGGTCGGCACGCACTGATCGCGGCGTAATTCCACTGCCGTGGGACTCAATGATGAGCAAGCAGATTCCAGTACATGATGTCACCCCGCCTGCCAATAAAGACAAGAACAGCGTCGATCTCTACGCCGCTCGGGAAAAAATCTATACCCGGGCCTTTACCGGTATTTTCCGTAACCTGCGCATGGTCGGCGGCGCCGTCCTGTTCCTCCTGTATTTCGGCACGGTGTGGCTGAATTGGGGTGAGCACCAGGCAGTCTGGTGGAACCTCCCAGAGCGGAAGTTCTACATCTTTGGCGCAACCATTTGGCCCCAGGACTTCATCCTGCTTTCCGGCTTGTTGATCGTTGCAGCCTTCGGTCTGTTTTTTATCACCGTATTCGCCGGTCGTGTCTGGTGCGGTTATACCTGCCCGCAAAGTGTCTGGACGTGGATTTTCATGTGGTGCGAAAAGGTCACTGAAGGTGACCGCAACCAGCGCATGAAGCTCGACAAAGCACCCATGAGCGGCAATAAATTCCTGCGCAAGCTGGCCAAGCACAGCCTATGGCTGCTGATCGGCTTTGTGACCGGTATGACCTTCGTCGGCTACTTCTCACCGATTCGCGAACTGGTGGTGGAGTTCTTTACCGGCCAGGCCGATGGTTGGGCGTATTTCTGGGTCGGCTTCTTTACCTTGGCCACCTACGGCAATGCCGGCTGGCTACGCGAACAGGTGTGCATCTACATGTGCCCTTATGCGCGCTTCCAGAGTGTGATGTTCGACAAGGACACCCTGATTGTTTCCTACGACCCTCGCCGCGGTGAAACCCGTGGTCCGCGCAAAAAGGACATCGACTACAAGGCCAAGGGCCTGGGTGATTGCATCGACTGCACCATGTGTGTCCAGGTTTGTCCGACCGGCATCGACATTCGCGACGGCTTGCAGATCGAATGCATTGGCTGCGCCGCTTGCATCGATGCCTGCGACACCATCATGGACAAGATGAACTACCCCAAAGGTTTGATCAGCTACACCACCGAGCACAACCTTTCCGGGCAGAAAACCCATATGCTGCGCCCTCGCCTGATCGGTTACGCGCTGGTCTTGCTGGCCATGATCGGCCTGCTTTCCAGTGCCTTCATCATGCGCTCGCTGGTAGGCTTCGACGTCAGTAAAGACCGCGTCCTGTACCGCGAAAATGCCCAGGGCTGGATCGAAAACGTCTACAGCCTGAAAGTGATGAACAAAGACCAGCAAGATCATGTGTATGTGCTTGAAGCTGCCGGTCTTCCGGATCTCAAGCTCGATGGTGCGAAGGAAATCCGCGTAGCGGCCGGCGACATTGTCAGCTTGCCGGTACAACTGTCGATGGCCCCGGAAAAACTGCCATCCAGCACCAACGAAGTTACTTTCATCCTCAGGGACGCTGACGACAGCGCCACCCAGGTTGAAGCCAAGAGCCGATTCATTGGCCCACAAATTAGATAAGAGACTGCCTTTATGCCTTCTGCTACCGCCGCAAGCCCTTGGTACAAGCATCTATGGCCGTGGATCATCATCGGGGTGCTGGCCACCTCGGTGACCCTCAGCCTGACCATGGTGACGATCGCGGTGAACAACCCGGACAACCTGGTCAACGACAACTACTACGAGGCAGGCAAAGGCATCAACCGCGCGCTGGACCGCGAACTGCTGGCCCAGACCCTGAACCTCAAGGCGAGCGTGCACCTTGATGAGTTGACCGGCGAAGTCGAGTTGCGCCTCACTGGCGACAGCCTGCCGAAAACCCTTGAGCTGAATCTGATCTCGCCCACCCAGCCGGAAAAGGACCGGAAAATTGTCCTGACTCAAAGCGAAAGCGAAGCCGGACGCTACATTGGCCAACTCAACGACAAAGTAGAAGGTCGTCGTTTCGTCGAACTGCTCGGCAGCCAGGATGAACATGTATGGCGTCTGTTCGAAGAAGAACAGGTCGGCCACGACAAAACCCTGCAGTTGGGCGACGAAGCGCTGCAAGGGGCTGAACACCTCGAAAAATAAGTCGTCCCTGATCGCGGCGCACGCCCGCCCCAACAGCCCCGCGATCAGAGTCACCCAAGACCTTGCGATAGATTGCCATGACCAGCCCCAC
This sequence comes from Pseudomonas auratipiscis, assembly GCF_036324085.1. Taxonomy (NCBI): domain Bacteria; kingdom Pseudomonadati; phylum Pseudomonadota; class Gammaproteobacteria; order Pseudomonadales; family Pseudomonadaceae; genus Pseudomonas; species Pseudomonas auratipiscis. The sequence goes on along the minus strand of NZ_JAZDCU010000004.1, from coordinate 231,324 downwards.
GCCGTGCTACCACTGCGCCCTGCCCGTTCCCGCCGGCAGCCACTTCACCGCCGTGGTACTCGGCCAGGTCCGCGAATTTTGCTGCCCCGGCTGCCAGGCCGTGGCCGAAGCCATTGTCGCTGGCAATCTGGAGAGCTATTACCAGCACCGCAGTGAAGCCAGCGCCAACCCCGAAGCGCTGCCCCAGCAACTGGTCGACGAACTGGCCCTGTATGACCGAGCTGACGTGCAGAAGCCCTTCGTTCGCCACAGCGGTGAACTGGCCGAAACCACTTTACTGATCGAGGGCATAAGTTGCGCCGCGTGCGGCTGGCTGATCGAAAAGCACCTGCGCAGCCTGCCTGGGGTCGCCGAAGCTCGGCTTAACCTGTCCAACCACCGCCTTCACGTGAACTGGGCCGACAGCCAACTGCCGCTGTCCACGTTACTGGCACAGTTGCGCCACATCGGTTACGCGGCCCACCCCTATCAGGCCGACCGCGCAGCTGAACAACTGGCCAATGAAAACCGCACAGCCTTGCGCCAACTCGGCGTGGCCGGCCTGTTATGGTTTCAGGCCATGATGGCAACCATGGCCACATGGCCTGAATTCAACATCGACCTTAGCCCGGAACTACACACCATCCTGCGTTGGGTCGCGCTGTTCCTTACCACTCCAATCGTTTTCTATAGCTGCGCGCCCTTCTTCCGAGGCGCCGCCCGCGACTTGCGCACGCGCCACCTGACCATGGATGTCTCGGTATCTCTGGCCATCGGCCTTGCCTATGGTGCGGGTATCTGGACCGCAATCACCGGCAGCGGCGAACTGTACTTCGATGCGGTGGGCATGTTCGCCCTGTTCCTCCTGGCAGGTCGCTATTTGGAACGCCGCGCACGTGAGCGTACCGCCGCGGCCACGGCGCAACTGGTCAACCTGCTGCCGGCCTCGTGCCTGCGTCTGGGCGCAGCGGGCCAGAGCGAACGAATCCTGCTTCGAGAACTGCAACTGGGTGACAGTGTCCTGATTCAACCCGGCCACGTGATTCCCGCCGACGGGCGGATCGTCAGTGGCCAATCCAGTGTCGATGAATCGCTGCTGACCGGTGAATATCTGCCGCAGCCCCGCCAACCGGGCGACGCTGTCACAGCCGGCACCCTCAACGTCGAAAGCGCACTAACCGTCGAAGTCCTGGCCCTGGGCCAGGATACGCGCCTGTCCGCCATCGTCCGCTTGCTGGAGCGCGCGCAGTCGGAAAAGCCGCGTCTGGCAGAAATCGCCGACCGCGCCTCACAGTGGTTCCTGCTGTTCTCCCTGGTTGCATCTGCCGTCATCGGCCTGCTGTGGTGGGAGCTAGACCCATCGCGCGCATTCTGGATTGTCCTGGCCATGCTGGTCGCCACCTGCCCCTGTGCCCTGTCCTTGGCCACCCCGACTGCACTGACCGCCGCTACCGGCACGCTGCACAAGCTCGGCCTCCTGCTCACCCGCGGTCATGTGCTTGAAGGCCTGAACCAGATCGACACGGTGATCTTCGACAAGACCGGCACCCTTACCGAAGGTCGTTTGACCTTGCGCGCCATTCGCCCGCTGGCCAGCAGCGATGCCGATCAGTGCCTGATGCTCGCCGCGGCGCTGGAGAATCGCTCCGAGCACCCGATTGCTCGCGCCTTCGGCCGTGCCAGCGTGGCCGCCGAAGAGGTGCAGGCCGAGCCTGGCCTGGGGCTCGAAGGGTTGGTACAAGGCCAACGCCTGCGCATCGGCGAACCCGGGTTCGTCTGCGCCCTGAGCGCAGCCCCGGTTCCGCCGATGCCAGCAGAGCCAGGGCAATGGTTGCTCCTCGGCAACAGCCAAGGCCCGTTGGCCTGGCTAGTGCTTGATGACCGCCTGCGCAGCGATGCCGCCGATCTGCTCGCAGCGTGTCGCGCCCGTGGCTGGCAAACCTTGTTGCTGTCTGGCGACAGTTCGCCGATGGTGCAAAGCGTCGCTGCCGAACTACAGATCGACGAGGCCATCGGTGGCCTGCGCCCTGATGACAAGCTGGAAAAGCTCAAATCCCTGCAACAACAGGGACGCAAAGTGCTGATGCTCGGCGACGGCGTCAACGATGTGCCAGTGCTTGCTGCCGCGGATATCAGTATCGCCATGGGCTCGGCCACCGACCTGGCCAAGACCAGCGCCGACGCAGTACTGTTGTCCAACCGCCTCGACGCGCTGGTCCAGGCCTTCAGCCTGGCGCGTCGCACACGCCGGATCATTATCGAGAACCTGCTCTGGGCAGCGCTGTATAATGGCCTGATGTTGCCCTTTGCAGCCCTGGGTTGGATCACACCGATATGGGCGGCCGTGGGCATGTCGGTCAGCTCGCTGATCGTAGTACTCAACGCGCTGCGCCTTACCCGTATCAGCGATCCCGTAGCCGCCGACGCAGCGGCCCGCGACTCACACCCGGCCACGGCCTGATCAGGAGCCTCCATGCCCGCGTTATATGTAATGATTCCGGCCGCGCTGCTGATCGTCGCCATTGCTGTGTTCATCTTCTTCTGGGCAGTGGACAGCGGCCAGTACGACGACCTCGACGGCCCGGCGCACAGCATTCTGTTCGACGACCAAGACCCGCAGCACACCGCTGCCATGGACCAAGCCGACGGCAAGAAACCCGAAGACGGCGCGCCTCCTCGTGCTTGATCTGCTCCCGTTGCTCAGCTCGGCATTGATTCTCGGTCTGTTGGGTGGCGGACACTGCCTGGGTATGTGCGGTGGCTTGATGGGCGCCCTGACCCTGGCCATTCCCAAGGAACAGCGCAGCCGCCGCTTTCGCTTGCTGCTGGCCTATAACCTCGGCCGCATCTTGAGCTACGCCCTGGCCGGCCTGTTGCTCGGGCTGGCCGGTTGGGCCGTAGCCAACAGTCCGGTTGCCGTTGCCATGCGCGTGGTAGCGGCACTACTGCTGATCAGCATGGGTTTGTACCTGGCCGGCTGGTGGAGCGGTCTAACCCGTATTGAAAGCCTGGGACGCGGCCTGTGGCGACATATTCAGCCCGTGGCCAACCGGCTGCTACCGGTTTCCAGCCTGCCCCGCGCCCTGCTACTTGGCGCCCTGTGGGGCTGGCTGCCCTGCGGCCTGGTCTACAGCACGCTGCTATGGGCAGCGAGTCAGGGCAATGCCGGCAACAGTGCCCTGTTGATGCTGGCCTTTGGTCTTGGCACCTGGCCGGTGTTGCTTGCCACAGGCCTTGCCGCCGAACGCACCAATGCCTTGCTGCGCAAACGTGGTGTGCGTGTCGCTGGAGGCTTGCTGGTGATTCTGTTTGGCCTCTGGACCCTTCCCGGCCCGCACCAACATTGGCTGATGGGCCACTGACACACCTGCCAGATGCAAACAAAAACGCCGTTGATGCAAATCAAGACGGCATATTCACCACCCCCTAGACTTCGCCCATTGCTGCCTATTCTGGGGATTGCCCACATGCTCGACGCACTCCGTTGGGACTCCGACCTGATCCGTCGCTACGACCTGTCCGGTCCACGCTACACCTCGTATCCGACCGCAGTGCAACTGCACAGCGAAGTCGGTTCCTTCGATTTGCTGCACGCTCTGCGAGACAGCCGCCGTGCGGTACGCCCGTTGTCGCTGTATGTGCATGTGCCATTCTGCGCCAATATTTGCTACTACTGTGCCTGCAACAAAGTCATCACCAAGGATCGCGCTCGCGCCCAGCCTTATCTGCAGCGCCTGGAGCAGGAAATCCAGCTGATCGCCTGCCACCTGGACCCCAAGCAGACTGTCGAACAGCTGCATTTTGGTGGCGGTACTCCAACTTTTCTAAGCCACGTTGAATTACGTCAACTGATGGCTCACTTGCGCCAGCATTTCAACCTGCTGGACGACGACTCCGGTGACTATGGCATCGAGATCGACCCGCGAGAGGCCGACTGGCCAACCATGGGTCTGTTGCGAGAGTTGGGCTTCAATCGTGTCAGCCTTGGCGTCCAGGACCTGGATCCCGCGGTACAGCGCGCCATCAATCGCTTGCAAAGCCTGGAACAGACGCGCGCGATCATCGAGGCTGCACGGACGCTGCAATTTCGCTCGATCAATATCGACCTGATCTATGGCCTACCCAAACAGACGCCGGAAGGTTTCGCGCGCACCGTCGATGAAATCATCAAATTGCAACCGGACAGGCTATCGGTGTTCAACTATGCGCACTTGCCGGAACGCTTCATGCCCCAGCGGCGCATCGACAGCAACGACTTGCCAAGCCCTGCCACTAAGCTTGAGATGCTGCACAACACCATCGAGCAGCTGACAGCAGCAGGTTACCGCTACATCGGCATGGACCACTTCGCACTACCTGATGACGAACTGGCCATCGCCCAGGAAGAATCGACCCTTCAGCGCAACTTCCAGGGTTACACCACCCACGGTCACTGCGACCTGATCGGCCTTGGCGTGTCTGCCATCAGCCAGATCGGCGAGCTGTACTGCCAGAACACCAGCGACCTGAATAATTATCAGGACACACTGTCGACGGCTCAGCTGGCCACCAGTCGTGGGCTGCTCTGCACGAGCGATGATCGCGTGCGCCGCGCAGTGATCCAACAGTTGATCTGCCATTTCGAGTTGGACTTCGAAACCATCGAACAGCAATTCACTATCGATTTTCGCGGTTACTTCAAAGACCAATGGCCCGCGCTGCAAGCCATGCACAACGATGGCTTGATCAGCCTCAGCAACCAGCGCATCGAGGTACGTCCGGCCGGGCGCCTGCTCGTACGCTCGGTGTGTATGGTGTTTGACGCCTACCTCGGCATGCACAACCAACAGCGTTTTTCCCGGGTGATCTGACGGTTCAAATGCGGGTACTGTTTACAGTAATACTTGTTAAGCACACTATTGTTCCGAGTGAGGTCGGACGATAAGCCGCACCTCAACCAGCCCACCTTACCCAGGCGCGGGCTGGCCGAAACCCCATGCCCTGAGTTACCCTTACGGCTTATGTGTGCTTTACACCAAGGAATGAAGAAATGTCCGAGCCAGTCAAACTGCGCCCTCATAACCAGGCCCATTGCAAGGATTGCAGCCTGGCGCCTCTATGCCTGCCATTGTCATTGAACATGGAAGATATGGACGCACTGGATGAAATCGTCAAACGCGGGCGTCCGCTGAAAAAAGGCGAGTTTCTGTTCCGCCAGGGTGACAATTTCGCTTCGGTCTATGCAGTGCGTTCCGGCGCCCTGAAAACCTTCAGCCTCAGTGACAGCGGTGAAGAACAAATCACCGGTTTTCACCTGCCAAGCGAGCTGGTCGGCCTGTCCGGCATGGACACCGAAGCCTACCCGGTGTCGGCCCAGGCCCAGGAAACCACTTCGGTCTGTGAAATTCCCTTCGAACGCCTCGACGAACTGTCGGTGCAACTACCACAACTGCGTCGTCAGCTGATGCGGGTGATGAGCCGCGAAATTCGCGATGACCAGCAAATGATGCTGCTGTTGTCGAAGAAAACCGCGGACGAGCGCATCGCGACGTTCCTGGTCAACCTGTCCGCACGCTTCCGTGCGCGTGGGTATTCGGCCAACCAGTTCCGCCTGAGCATGTCGCGCAACGAAATCGGCAACTACCTGGGCCTGGCCGTGGAAACGGTTTCACGCGTTTTCACCCGTTTCCAGCAAAACGGCCTGATCGCCGCCGAAGGCAAGGAAATCCACATTCTTGATCCGATCCAGCTGTGTGCGCTGGCCGGCGGCGCTATAGAGAGCTGAGCCCGCAGGATAAAGGTATACTGGCGGGTATTCGTTTCTCAGGACACCCGCCCCCATGCACAGCGACACTTTCGACCTCAAAGCCCTTATCCGCCCGGTTCCCGACTTTCCGAAAGCCGGTGTAATCTTCCGAGACATCACCCCGCTGTTCCAGTCGCCACGGGGCCTGCGTCATGTGGCTGACGCCTTCATCGAACGTTATGTCGAGGCTGAATTCAGCCATATCGGGGCCATGGATGCGCGCGGTTTTCTGATCGGTTCGATCATTGCCCACCAACTGAACAAGCCACTGATTCTGTTCCGCAAACAGGGCAAGCTGCCGGCCGATGTCCTTGCCGAAGGCTACCAGACCGAATACGGCGAAGCATTCCTGGAAGTGCATGCAGACAGCTTGTGCGAAGGTGACTCGGTGCTGGTTTTCGACGACTTGATCGCCACTGGCGGTACCTTGCTGGCAGCCACCAACCTGGTGCGCCGCATGGGTGCACAAGTGTTCGAGGCGGCGGCAATTATTGACCTGCCCGAACTGGAAGGCTCCCAGCGCCTGAACGCTGCCGGCGTACCGACCTTCTGCCTGACCGAATTCTCGCTGAGCGAGCGGTAATCCTTTAGAGCGCATCGTCAGGCAAGCTCGCTCCCATCGCTTGGACCACCGGCAGAGGGAGCGGGCTTGACCCACATTCAATAACTGCAGCTCACAACGAAATCGGCTTACGCCCGGCAAATGAATGCGCCAGCGTACCGCCATCCACCAATTCCAGCTCGCCACCCAATGGCACGCCGTGGGCAATACGCGAAGCCACAAGCCCCTTGTCGGCCAGCAACTGGGCGATGTAATGAGCAGTCGCCTCGCCTTCCACCGTCGGGTTGGTGGCCAGGATGACCTCAGTAAAGGCGCTTTGCTGCTCGATTCGCGCCATCAACTGCGGAATGCCGATGGCCTCGGGCCCCAGGCCATCTAGCGGTGACAAGTGCCCCTTGAGCACAAAGTAACGACCGCGATAGCCGGTCTGCTCTACCGCATAGACATCCATCGGCCCCTCAACCACGCACAGCAGCGTATCGTCACGGCGCGGATCAGCACATTGCGGGCACAGCTCTTGCTCGGTCAGGGTTCGGCATTGACGACAATGGCCAACCCCTTCCATGGCCTGGCTCAGCGCCTGAGCCAGGCGCAGACCGCCGCTGCGGTCGCGCTCAAGCAATTGCAGAGCCATGCGCTGAGCGGTTTTCTGGCCGACACCGGGCAAGGTGCGCAAGGCATCGATCAATTGGCGAATCAGTGGGCTGAAGCTCATGGTGGTTAGCCTGAAATTTCAAAAAAGCGGGAAAAACGACGATGGGAGCAACGACCCTACAGTCGCGCTCCCACCGAAGGTACTACAAGTATCGACTCAGAATGGCATCTTGAAGCCAGGTGGCAACTGCATGCCAGCAGTCATGCCGCCCATTTTTTCCTGGCTGTTCTGCTCGACCTTGCGCACGGCGTCGTTGACGGCGGCAGCGATCAGGTCTTCCAGGACTTCTTTGTCTTCTTGCATCAGGCTGTCATCCAGGCTGATGCGCTTGACGTCGTGACGACCGGTCATCACCACACTCACCAGGCCAGCGCCCGATTGGCCGGTCACTTCGGCATTGGCCAGTTCTTCCTGCATCTTGGCCATTTTTTCCTGCATTTGCTGAGCCTGCTTCATCAGGCCGGCCATGCCACCTTTCATCATGGGGATCACCTCAAATTTAGACTTACGGGATGCGGCGCGGGCTCGACCCGGGCCGCTTGTGTCATTCGGTCATTCGCCCTGGGTTACCGGGGCGTCTACAGGTTCAATGGTATCGTGTCGAACCATTGCACCAAACTGCTTGATCATCTGCTGGATGAGCGGATCGGCGTCAATCGACGCCTCGGCTTCTCCCTGGCGCTCTGCACGCTTGCGCGCCGCCGCCTGAGCGGGGGTTTCCTGCTCCGGGCGGATCAATTCGATAGACAGCTTCAGCGCACGCCCGAAATGCTGGTTCAAGGCGTCGTTCAAGCGGCGCTGCTGGGTAGCGTTGAACAGGGCACTGTGGGCCGGGTCCAGGTGCAGCAGCCAATCATCGCCTTCGGCGGCGATCAACGTACAGTTGGCGGCGATACTGCCGGTCATCCCGGAAATCGGCAACTGCGGGAATAATTCCAGCCATTGCAACGCCAGGCCAGTGGCCGGCATGGCTGCCGGCAACGGTTCGGGGGCAACGGCCGAGGTGTCCTCATGGACATGCTCGATGGCCAGCTCGTCCAGGTAGCTGTAACTTGCCGGATCCATCTCCGGCTCGTAGTAATCTTCATCCAGCGGCGGCTCGTCGTCCCGATCCATACCTGCCGGGCTATAGCCGATGTGGTCGTTGAGAGGCGGCTCATCCTGGCGAGCAGCAGGCTGTGCTGGCGCCGGTACGGGCTCCGGCTGTGGGGTTTCGATTATCGGCTCAGCCGCAGCGTCGGGCTCGACCGGCACAGCATCGTTCCAGGGCAGATCGATCACCGGCTCAGGCGCCGCTTCCTCGGTGTCGACCGCAGCGGGCTCGGGCTCGGGCTCGGGCTCGGGCTCGGGTACAGGCTCCGCAACCGGTAACGGCTGCGCAACGATAGGAGCAGCTTCGACAACCGCTATAGGCGTCACCGCAGGCGCAACGACGCCAGGTGCTGCCACCGCTGTTGCCGAATCAGCTGTGGCCTGGCTGATCCCCACCGGCTTTAGCACCGGAGTCGGCGCATCATCGGTATCGGCTGGACGGAACGCCAACATGCGCAACAGGACCATTTCGAAGCCACTGCGCGGTTCGGGCGCCAATGGCAGGTCCCGGCGACCGATCAGCCCCATTTGATAGTAGAACTGAACATCTTCGGCGGGCAGCGCCTGCGCCAGGGCCAGTACTCGGTCACGATCGCCCTGGCCGTTATCGACCGCCTCAGGTAGCGCCTGGGCAATGGCGACGCGATGCAGCACATTGAGCATCTCGGCCAGCACACCGCTCCAATCCGGCCCCTGCTCGGCCAGATGACGCACCGCTTCAAGCAAAGCACGCGCATCACCTTCGAGCAGCGCCTGCAGCACGCCATAGACCTGCCCATGATCGAGCGTACCGAGCATGGCCCGCACATCGGCGGCCAATACTTTGCCTTCGCCGAAAGCAATAGCCTGATCGGTAAGGCTCATGGCATCTCGCATCGAGCCATCAGCCGCACGGCCCAGCAACCACAACGCATCATCTTCGAAAGGAACGTTTTCGGCGCCCAGCACATGACTCAAGTGCTCAACCACCCGCTCCGGCGTCATGTTCTTCAGCGAAAACTGCAGGCAGCGAGAAAGAATGGTTGCCGGCAGCTTCTGCGGATCAGTGGTGGCGAGAATGAACTTGACGTAAGGCGGCGGCTCTTCCAAGGTCTTGAGCAAGGCGTTGAACGAGTGGCTGGAAAGCATGTGCACTTCGTCGATCAGGTAGACCTTGAAGCGACCACGGCTCGGTGCGTACTGCACGTTATCAAGCAGCTCGCGGGTATCCTCGACCTTGGTACGGCTGGCGGCGTCGATCTCGATCAGATCGACAAAGCGCCCCTCATCGATCTCCCGGCATACCGAACAGGTACCACACGGCGTGGACGTGATCCCGGTTTCACAGTTCAAGCACTTGGCGATAATTCGCGCAATCGTGGTCTTGCCCACGCCGCGGGTACCGGTAAACAGGTAGGCGTGGTGCAGGCGCTGGTTGTCCAGCGCGTTGATCAAGGCCTTGAGCACATGGGTCTGGCCGACCATTTCGCGGAACGAGCGCGGACGCCATTTACGTGCAAGAACCTGATAACTCATCGAAAACCGTCAAATAGCTAGATCAAAGACCGCTAATCCTAGCGGAGCAGCCCTGAAATTGCATCCGCTATGCGGCCTAACGTATAAGCTTTGTTCGCCGGGATGCTGAGGCGACACAGGGAGAAGTGGATGCGCTGGGTTTTAAACCTGTTGATACTGTACATCGGCCAGCTTACGGCAAATGAGCTACCGCCTATGCGCTTTGCCGTTGCCGATAGCTGGACCATGCCGTTGGTCCACATCGAGAACAACCAACCGGTCGACGGCATCATGTTTGACATGATGAATGCGTTGGCCGTGCACACCGGACATCGCGCCGAGTTTGTGGTGATCCCCCGCTTGCGCCTGCCAATGGCCATGGAGCGTGGCAGCGTAGACGTGCGCTGCTTTGTCATGCCGGCCTGGGCCGACGATGCACACAACAACTACAGCTGGAGCCAGCCACTGTTCAAACAGCGCGACCTCCTGGTTACCCTGAACCCAAAAACGGTGCCCACAAACCTGGCACAAATGCCTCGGCAGGCTATCGGCACCGTACTTGGCTTCAAATATCCTGTGCTGCAGCCACAATTCGATAATGGCCACTTCGAGCGCGATGATGCGCGCAACCAGCTGCAAGTGCTGCAGAAGCTCCAGGCCGGTCGCTACAGCTACGCGGTGAGCAGCCAGCTGAGCCTGGACTGGTTCAATCGACAACTCCCCGCCGAGCAGCGCCTGAAAGGCTTGGCGGTACTGGAAGAGCAACAATTGGGGTGCATGGTACTCAACGCCCCGCCTGTCCCTACACAAACCGTGCTGCGGGCATTGGCGCAAATGAAGCAGTCGGGAGAAATCGAGCGAATTTTCCAGCGCTACGGCAGCCAGCCCACCTCGCCCCTACCCCCCAACTGACGCAGCTCACGCCGCAAACACAGAAAACCCCAATCCCGACAGGTACAAGCCCAGGCCAAATATCGTGTGCGTTACCAGACTGCGCAGACAATTGCACAACGGCGTCGGTGTTTTCGAGGCCGCGAACCCTGCCCCCATCGCCGGCTGCATGATGCACAGTGGCGCCACCACCGAACCCACACCCACGACCAGGGCGGGCCACAGCAGCGGCGACTGCAACCAATCGCTACCACAAGCTGCCAGCAACAAGGCAGCGAACAGCACACCGATGGCGTAGTGGATGATCCAGCCCCACATAAGCTCGGCACGAACCGGCTGGGCCTTGGCAATGGCAACATGACGCAATCTACCTTGCAGCAGATGCCCCGCCCAACGCCCTACCATGGCGAAATTAAGCGTAGGCACCCCAAGACGCCTAAGCACCATCGCCCAGAGATCGATGAGCAGCGTGGCCCCGGCACCGATCACTAAGCTTGCGATAACAAAAGTGGAGATAGGCATGTGAAACCCTCGCGCTATTGACGTCATGAAACCTGCCACGCAGCATAGAAGTTGAAGTCAACTTCAAGTCAAGGGTCAGACATGGACATTGCCGACGTCGCCAAACGCACCGGAGTTCCCGCTTCGACATTGCGTTATTACGAGAAAAAAGGGCTGATCACCTCACTGGCAGCCCCGGGTCAGCGACGCCAATTCGCCGCCGATGTCATCGAGCGCCTGGCGTTGATTTCACTGGGGCAGGCGTCCGGCTTTTCCCTGGACGAAGTGAGCAGCATGCTGATCCACCTGCGCGTCGATCGACAGATGCTGGTGGCAAAGGCCGAAGAACTCGAAGCCAGCGCTAGACGTCTGCAAGCGATGAGCAAAGGCCTGCGCCATGCAGCTCAATGTCCGCAAGAGGATCATTTGAACTGCCCGACGTTTCAGCGCTTGTTAAAGGTGTCAGCCGCAGGCGCGTTGCCTAACGCGAAGCTGAAATCCAATATCAGTGGTCAGGGAAGTACAGGCGGCTAAGAAGGGGCTCGCACCCTAGATTTAGAGTCTTGAGTGCGAGCAATAAGTGCCTACTCGTATAACGAGATGGTTCCCTTCAGCTGCTCTGCAAATCCGTAGATATCATCCAAAGACGCGATTGGATGGCGTGTCTCGTTTTTCTCAGCATCGAAGATGCCTATGTACTTCTGACTACGATTGAAGTGAAGTCGGCAAATCGGCTTGCGGTTGTTGTCATCAAGCAGAACACCGAAGTAACTTTGAGTATCGCGATGAAAGATTCGTTTGGCGTCTACAACCGCCCTGACTATCGCCTTGACGATATGGAAGCCCTCCAACTCATCAAGTGTCGTTTGGACTCGATCTTCCCCAGCGTCCTCAGCCAACTCGCTTTCCGCAGCAGGCTGGACAGCAGCCATAGCATATGAGGGCTCAACAGCCCCGCTCATTGCGGACTTTAGGCGATCATTGACTTGATCACCCAGGAACTGAATTGCTGCCTTCCGGGTCAAGGTAGTAAATTGCTCCCGAACCTTCTGCGTAATGATCCCGTCATAAACACGAGTAGCGAAGAACTTCACAAAGTCATCACTGGGCTGACTGAACTGGGTAGCCATCTCTTTCTTGATCTGCCCAACGTACTTAAGTTCGCCAGCAGCGCTGATGATCGAATCAACGTCGAATGCAGATTTGGTCAGCTTCTGAAGCTCAGGTAGAGCATGCTCATCGATGTCCAGAAGGTCCAACTCCAAGAAGGGCTTCTCATCCATCTTGTTGGGAGCATCGAGGTCAGTGAAGAAGCGGTATACCTGACCGTTAGTGAGGATCGAGATGCGAGCACTGGTAACGTGGAAATACCGGAAGAGCTGGCTGGCGTGATTGATGTGCAGCGGCTCTCCGATCTTCTTACACTCAATCAGAATCTGGATTTCGCCATTCTTCATGATGGCGTAGTCAATCTTCTCGCCCTTCTTCGTCCCCACATCGCAGACGTATTCTGGCGTCACCTCAGAAGGGTCGAAGACATCGTAACCCAGGACGGAGTTGATGAAGGGCATGACAAAAGCGATCTTGGTCGCCTCTTCCGTCTGGATTGCTGGACCTTGCTGGCGGATTTTGGCTGATAACGCGTTCAGTCGCTCTACGAATTCCATATCTCGCTCCTCGCTCAGATGCCACATCCTAGTAGCAGCCGGCAGTACTGGCAATTGCAAATCACGCCAGGCCAAACACCGGCAATCAGCAGATGCGCGAGGGACGCTCAATGCCAGGATCAAGCCGATGAAAAAGCCTATTGGAGAGAGGGTCGGAGAAAACTAGAATACTAGGCAGAGTGCACCACTTAGGTGATCCCAGACGCTGTTCCAATTCGAGTTTTCTTAAGCGAGAGATCCTTGTAGAACCAAGGACTTAGAGATAGGTGGCGACCCCACCAGCCACACCCCGGCACACAATGTTCCCGCTGTGGCTGCTTCCTTCCGGATCTGACCAGGTTCACGGGTAATCGTTGCGGGGGGACCGATGGGGTCACCATAACGCAGCTCATCTGGCGACGAGCCGCGCCATTGTACCGGCATCAAGTGAAGATACAACCATTAATTCAAAAAAAACCATCGCCACTCAATGACTTGGCTCGTTTTCGTGGGTGGCGAGGCAACCCTCACACCGCGCTCATGGCGTCTGGCGAGCAATCCGCATGTGGATAAAGTGCAGCTTGGCCACCACCGGCTTGCTCAACACGAAGGGATAAAAATCCGCCTGTCCCATGCTGCGTGACAGTTCGTTAAGCATCGCCGAGAGTTCGACCCAGGCATTGAGAAATGCCAGGAAGCGATCCGCGCTGGGGTCGTCTGGGCAATACAGGTCTTCATGCTGGAACGGTGGATAGTCAAGGTCCAGACTTTTAGCGTTCATGCCCAGGGCCAAGGCGGTATCGAGAGCATCGCTCATGTGCAGGTAGTGGGCCCAGGTTTCCGCCCAGTCTTCCCATGGGTGCATGGTTGCGTAGGCGCTGACATGGGCTTGCGCCCAATCTGCGGGCGCGCCTTGCTGATAATGACGCTCAAGCGCCTCGGCGTAGTTCAGGCGCTCATCACCGAACAAGGCGCGAAAATCTTCCAACCAGTCTGCTTGGGCAATCAAGCGATCCCAGTAGTAGTGGCCGACTTCGTGGCGCATATGGCCCAGCAAGGTTCGATAGGGTTCATGCAACTGCACCCGCACCCGCTCGCGCCAGTCATCGTCGGCCTCACGCACATCCAGGGTGATCAGCCCATCGGCGTGACCCGTGGTAGGCGCATTGCCCTCCAGGTCGACGCCAATGAAGTCGAACGCCAAGCCTTGTGTGTGGATGGCGCTTTTCGGCGTAACTGTAAGCCCCAGGTCCAGCAGTTGCGCGACCAGGCGCCGCTTGGCCATCTCCAGCTTGCACCAGCGCGCAGGGTTGTTGGCAATAGACAGGTCAGGAAGCGTTTGAGTCAAGCGACAAGCCAGGCACAAACTGTGCGGCTCATCAGCACTCAGTAGCCAATTGCAGGCCGCCGGGGTATCGAGATTAGCACACCGGCGCTGAGCGCCCGCCTCAGGCGCACCATCGAGTAGCCAGAGGCCTTCACCAGCACCCGCCGACAGGCTGCTGATCTGATGGTCTGGCGGCCAAAAACCCAACGCGGCCTGACACGCCAGACAACGGCTGTTGCGAAAAAATACCGACTGCCCGCAACGGCATTGCCAAACCCTTGCCGCGCGCTGTTCACGACCGGCTAGTACGGCGGCGATCCTGCCGCTCAATTGCTCGAAAAAACGGTACATGATGGCCCTCCTGGCTACTCTCAGGACTAGACCACAGGTACCGCCACGAGTTTCTACGCTTACACAGCAATTCCCTGCTCGGTCAGGAAGGTCACGAATGCATCTTCATCCAACACCTTCAGACCCAGCTCGTTGGCCTTGGCCAACTTGGAGCCGGCACCGGGCCCAGCGACCACACAGTGAGTCTTGGCCGACACCGAACCGGCCACCTTGGCACCCAGGCTTTCGAGCTTGTCCTTGGCAATATCGCGGCTCATGCGCTCCAGCGAGCCAGTCAACACCCAGGTCTGACCAGCCAGCGGCAAGCCGGCAGCAACCTTTTTCTCACTCGTCCAATGCATGCCAAAGTCACGCAACTGCGCTTCGATGGCCAAGGCCAGCGCCGCGTTTGCCGGCACCTGGAAATAATTGCGCACTGCCTCCGCCTGCTTGGCAGCCAATGCCTGACGTAAGTCGATACCGTCGGCAGCGATGATCTTCTCCAGGCTGTCGAGCTTGGCCACCAGCTTCTCGGCGCCCGTCGGCCCTACCGAAGGAATATCCAGTTTGGCGATCAAGCCGGCCAGGGTAGTGCTTGCAGCGAACTCCGCCGCCAACTCGCCTTCATCCTGCAATTGCAGTCCACGCTCAAGCAATTGCGCAATGACGGTGCGGTTGTGCTCGTCTTCAAAGAAGCTGTGAATCTCATGCGCCACTTCCAGGCCAATATCCGGCAAGTAAGTGAGTACCTGCGGCAATGCCGCCATAACCCGCTGCAACGAGCCCAGAGAGCGCGCTAGCACCTTGGCTGTCTCTTCGCCTACATCAGGAATGCCGAGGGCATAGATGAAGCGTGCCAGGCCAGGCTGTTTGCTGGCGGCTATGGCTGCCAGCAGATTCTTGCTCGACAGTTCGGCAAATCCTTCCAGGTCGACAATCTGCTCGAACGTCAGCTGATAGAGGTCTGCCGGAGAACGAATCAGGCCTTCATCCACCAGTTGTTCGACGCTTTTTTCGCCAAGACCCTCAATATCCATGGCCCGTCGCGAAACGTAGTGAATGATCGCCTGCTTGAGTTGCGCGGCACAGGCCAGGCGGCCCACACAACGGTACACCGCACCCTCACTGACGGTTTCCTTGCCTTTGCTGCGTTTGATCAGTTGGGTGCGCTCAACCTGGGAACCACATACCGGGCACTGCGTGGGTATGTGCACGGGACGCGCATGGTCCGGACGTCGATCGGTCACAACCTGCATGACCTGCGGGATCACGTCGCCCGCGCGGCGAATGATAACCGTGTCGCCGATCATCAGGCCCAGGCGCGCCACTTCGTCCATGTTGTGCAATGTCGCGTTGGAGACCGTAACACCAGCCACCTTCACTGGTTTCAGCCGAGCTACCGGAGTTACCGCGCCGGTGCGACCTACCTGGAATTCAACATCCAGCACTTCAGTCAGCTCTTCCATTGCCGGGAACTTGTGGGCAATGGCCCAACGCGGTTCGCGGGCACGAAAACCCAACTCGCGCTGGGAAGCCAGGCTGTTGACCTTGAACACGACGCCATCGATCTCGTAAGGCAGGTCGTTACGACGCGCACCGATATCGCGGTAGTACGCCAAGCACTCGGCCACGCCTGCGGCATGACGCAGCTCGCGACTGATCGGCAAGCCCCAGGCCTTGAGCTGCTCGAGGGTACCGATGTGTGTATCAGCAAGTGGCGCCGAAACCTGGCCCAAGCCATAGCAGCAGAATTCCAGCGGGCGGCTGGCGGTGATCTTCGAATCCAACTGGCGCAAACTGCCCGCCGCGGCGTTGCGCGGGTTGGCGAAGGTCTTGGCGCCCGCCTCGATCTGCGCCAGGTTCAGGCGCTCGAACCCGGCCTTGGACATGTACACCTCACCGCGCACTTCCAGCACGGCAGGCCAGCCCTCGCCTTGTAGCTTCAGGGGAATGTTGCGCACGGTACGAACATTGACGCTGATGTCTTCGCCCGTGGTGCCATCACCTCGGGTGGCGCCCTGCACCAGTTGCCCGTCGCGATACAGCAGACTGACAGCCAGGCCATCGAGTTTGGGCTCACAGCTGTAGTCCACTGCCGCTGCATCACCGAACAGGTCGCCTGCTGGCAGGTCCAGACCCTCGACCACGCGCCGGTCGAACTCACGCAGGTCGTTCTCCTCGAAGGCGTTGCCCAGGCTGAGCATCGGTACTTCGTGGCGCACCTGACTGAATGCCGACAATGCCGCACCGCCGACCCGCTGAGTCGGCGAGTCAGGCGTTACCAGCTCAGGGTGCTCGGCCTCCAGTGCCTTGAGTTCATTGAACAGACGGTCGTACTCGGCGTCCGGAACGCTGGGCTCATCAAGCACATAGTAGCGATGGTTGTGCTGGTCGAGCTCGGCACGCAGTTCAAGGATTCGGGATTCGGCGGTCATTTTCATATTCTCTTGCAAAGCAAAAGAGCAGCCTGGGCTGCTCTTGCGTGTTCGGGGCGGGCCTTCGGGGCCTTATCACGGGGCAAGCCCGCTCCTACCTACAGGAGTGGGCTTGCCCTGCGATGCCTTAGCGTTTCTGGGTCAGGGCGCGACGCTCGAACTCGACAATGCGCTGACGGTAATGCTCGATGGTCTGGGCAGTCATTACACTGCGCTGATCATCTTTAAGCTCGCCATTGAGCTCGTGGGCCAGCTTACGCGCCGCAGCCACCATGACATCGAAGGCTTGCTTGGGATGACGCGGGCCTGGCAGCCCCAGGAAAAAGCTTACCGCGCGGGTGCTGAAATGGTCGATGTCATCCAGGTCGAACACGCCTGGCTTAACGGCGTTGGCCATCGAGAACAGGACTTCACCATTACCGGCCATGCTTTCGTGACGGTGGAAAATATCCATTTCACCGAAACGCAAACCGCTTTCCAGGATGTTCTGCAGCAGTGCCGGACCTTTGAAGCCGCCTTCATCACGGGAGATCACACTGATCACCAGCACCTCTTCAACCGGTGGCAGATCGCGCGCTTCACTGGTGCCAAAGGCAGTCCCGGTACTGCGAGTTTCATCGGGAAAGTCATCGTCGACGCTAGCGAACAGATCCGGCTCGCGCTCACGCGGCTCAGCCGCCAGGTTCAGGTCGCCCTGATGCGGTTCGTTGCCACGCTTGCGCTTGGAGGCTTTAGGCTTGCTGCTGGTGTCACGCTCGCGCCCCGCACTCATCGACGGCAAATCGTGCTCATCCAGCTCAGGCTCCTGATGGGTGTCCAATACCCGTGGCGAGCCGATTACCTCGGCGCTGCTGTCGTCATCCGGCGCATTGGAAAAGCTGCGATCCAGGCGAAATTTCAGCTTGCCCTTGCCGCCGCGCATACGGCGCCAGCCGTCAAAAAGAATACCGGCAATGACAATTATGCCGATGACGATCAGCCACTCGCGCAGACCGATTTCCATGTAATCCTGTGCCTCTGTAAAAAATGCTGAAAAATAAAGGGTTTAAACCCCTTTAAAACGTGGCGCCAACTCTATGTTCTGACAGGCGTTTTACCCACGCAAAAAATAAGTGACATTAAGCTAGCACGACCAAAGATAACTTTACACCGTCTGTCGCAACTGACAGGGCCATTTACCTCAGGTTCAGGCCTTATCGCCTCGAATCAGGCGTCGACCATAGCCATCGCCTCCTCCACATCCACAGCTACGAGACGAGAGCAACCCGGCTCGTGCATGGTAACCCCCATCAACTGGTCCGCCATCTCCATGGCGATCTTGTTGTGGGTGATATAGATGAACTGCACCGTCTCACTCATTTCCTTGACCAGTCGGGCATAGCGTCCGACGTTGGCATCGTCCAGCGGTGCATCGACTTCATCGAGCATGCAGAACGGTGCCGGATTCAATTTGAAAATGGCAAAAACCAGGGCCAGGGCAGTCAGCGCTTTCTCCCCGCCGGAGAGCAGGTGAATGGTGCTGTTCTTCTTGCCCGGTGGCCGCGCCATAATTGTCACCCCTGTATCGAGTAGATCTTCGCCCGTCAGTTCCAGATAAGCGCTGCCACCACCGAAAACTTTTGGGAAAAGTGCCTGTAATCCGGCATTTATCTGATCAAAGGTATCTTTGAAGCGGTTACGGGTTTCTTTGTCGATCTTGCGAATAACGTTTTCCAGGGTATCCAGAGCCTCGACCAGGTCATCATTCTGGGCATCGAGGTAGCGCTTGCGCTCTGACTGCTGCTGATACTCATCAATGGCCGCCAGGTTGATCGCACCCAAACGCTGGATGCGCGCATCGATGCGCTCCAACTCCTGCTCGGCCTCTTGTTCGCTAGCCGCTTCGTTCAAGGTCGCAAGCACCCCTTGCAGGTCATAACCATCGCTCTGCAGCTGTTCCTGAAGCGTGTTGCGCCGTACGTTCAAGCCCTGCCACTCAAGCCGGTGCTGCTCCAACTGACCGCGTAGTAATTGCGCTTGCTGCTCGGCCTGGGTTCGACGCTTTTCCACGTCGCGCAGCTCACGGTCGGCCTCATCCATGTGCAAGCGCGCCAAACGCATTTCGTCATCCACGCTCATGCGTTTTTCCAGCAGTTCCTCGAGCTTGAGGCGCAATTCCTCCAGAGGCGCTTCGCCCTCCTCAAGATTCAAGCTGAGCTGCTCGCGCTTTTGCGCCAGGCGCTCCGACTGCTGCTCCAGGCGCTCCAGGGCCTGACGAGTAGAGTCGTATTGGGTTCGCAATGACCCTAAGCGCACGGCTAACTGGTGGGCGTGATCCTTGTGCTGGCGAGCCTCCTGGCGCACCCGGTCGAGACGCTCGCGCAGGCTGTCACGCTGGGCCATGAGCAGCTCTCGCTGCTCGGTGTCCTGGGCCATCAGCTCCAGGGCATCCTGCAGTTGCAAGCGCGACTCACCGAGGTTTTCGCTTTCCAATGCTCGCTGTTCGAGCACTTCCGCAAGTTCTTCTTCCAGTCGCAGGCGCCGCAGGCTCAACTGCTCGGCCCGCGCCTTTACGGCGCTAAGGCGCGCATTGAGATCGCTCTGCTGACGCGCTTCGCCCTGAGTGTTACGTCGCAGCTGCTCGCGACGTTCTTCAAGTGCTTGCAGTTGTTCACGCTTGGTCTGAAGTTGCACATCCAGCAATTCCAGCGCCGCCTCCTGTTCCAGACGCTCAAGTGCCAATCGCTCCAACTCTTGCCCCCGGGCCAGCACACCACCCTGGGCATCGCTGGCGCGGCAGACCCGCAAAAAGTGATGCCCAAGCCAATAGCCGTCGCGGCTGACCAGGCTCTGGCCGTCTTTCAAGCTACCGCGCCGAGCCAGGGCCTGCTCCAGGCTTTCCACCGGCAACACCTGACCCAGCCAGGGTGCCAGATCGATCCGCCCTTCAACCTTGTCGAGCAAACTACCCGGTGCGCGCGCAGTGTCGGTGCTCGCTTCAAGCAACCGCAGATCACCCTGACGGAACGCTGCCAGATCAAGACCACTGAAGTCATCGACCAACACAGCCTGCAAATCGGCGCCCAGCACAGTTTCTACTGCCAGCTCCCAGCCCGGCGCTACACGCAGCCCCTCGGCCAGGCGCGGGCGCTGTTCCAGGCCTTGCTCACGCAACCATTGTGCGGTCCCGGCGTCAGGGTCTAACGCAGCTTGCTGCAAGGCTTCCAGCGAGGCCAGGCGCCCGCCCAGGCGCTGCAACTCGCCCTGCGCCTGCTGCTGTGCCTGGGTGGCCTGCTGCAGATGCTCACGTAAGGTTTCAGACTGCTCGATCACCTGCTGCTCTTGCAGTTGCAGGTCTTCCAGCACCAACTCGCTGGCAGCGACTTGCTCGCCCAGTTCGAGAATGGCGGCATCTTCGGGATCGGCGCTGAGCACGTCACGCTCTTCTGCCAATTTGCGCTGGCGCTCAGCCAGGCGTTCGAGAACTTGCTCGAGTTGCTGGATGCGAGCCTGCTGCACTTCGGCTTGTCGGCGTGGCTCGGCGGAACGGGTGTTGAAGCTATCCCACTGCTCCTGCCAGCCGTGCATGGTGGTTTCGGCTTCTTCCAAAGTAGCCGCCGACTCTTCAGCGGCGGCCAACGTCATTTCCTGCTCGGGCTCGAGCATTTGAAGCTCTTCGCCCAAGGTCGCCAGCAACGTCTGGTCATGGCCCAGGTGCGACTCGGTCTCCAGGCGCGAACGCTCGGCCTCCTTGAAGTCATCCTGCAATTGACGCAAACGTTGCTGGCCATGCTGGATACTTTGCTCGACGCGGGCGATATCGCCACCCACCGAATAAAAGCGCCCCTGCACCTGGCCGAAGCGTTCGGACAACTCATGATGGCCATCACGCAAGCGCTCGATATTGGCATCGGCATTGCGCTGCTCAGCCACCAAAGCTTCGAACGCCACTTCCTGATCACCGATCACCACTTCGCGTTGAGCAACCTGTTGATCCAGGGCCTGCCAGCGCAAGGCGGCCAGTTGCGCTTTGAGTTGGCGCTCCTCGGCTTTGTACTCTTTGTACTTCTCGGCGGCCTGGGCCTGGCGATGCAAGCGTTCAAGCTGACGCTCCAGCTCTTCACGCAGGTCAGTCAGACGCTCGAGGTTTTCATGGGTGCGACGGATACGGCTTTCGGTCTCGCGCCGGCGTTCTTTGTACTTGGAAATCCCTGCTGCTTCTTCAATGAAATTGCGCAAGTCTTCCGGCTTGGCTTCGATCAGCTTGGAGATCATCCCCTGCTCGATGATCGAGTAGCTTCGCGGACCCAGACCGGTGCCGAGGAAGATATCAGTGATATCGCGGCGCCGACATTTGGTACCGTTCAGGTAGTAAGTGTTCTGTGCGTCGCGGGTCACTTTGCGGCGAATGGAAATTTCCGCGTAAGCGGCATACTCCCCGACCAAGGTGCTGTCGGAATTGTCGAACACCAGCTCGATGCTGGCCTGGCTCACTGGCTTGCGACTGGTGGAGCCGTTGAAGATGACGTCGGTCATCGACTCGCCGCGCAGGTTTTTTGCCGAACTTTCGCCCATCACCCAGCGCACCGCATCGATGATGTTGGATTTGCCGCAGCCGTTGGGCCCGACGACCGCCGCCATGTTACTGGGGAAGTTGACTGTGGTGGGGTCGACGAACGACTTGAACCCGGCCAGGCGAATGCACTTGAGGCGCATGCTCAGGCAGACGCCAATGCCGCCAGCACCAGCTCGCAGCTGCGCTGGCAATATTCAGTCAGCACCGTGCGAATGCGCACCAGATCACGCGCAACGACGGCTTCCAGCAGGCTGGCGAACAACGCAAGAAAGTCGTTCATCTCAGCCTTGCGCTGATCCAGCGCCAGGTAATAGGCGCGGCTCATGGCCGGGTGCAAGTTCTCTACGGTTTCTTCCAGATAGGGGTTGTTGGCAAACGGATAGGCAGCACGCATGACCGAAAAGCTTTCTTCAACGAATACCTTGATGTCCTGACGCTCCAAGGCAACGGTAAGGCGCTGCTGAATATTCAAAAAGGCCAGCAAGTCGCGCTCTACCTGCCAGTTCTGCGCTACTGCATTGCCGAGCAGAATGTAGAGTTCACCCATGAGGTTGCACAGGCTGCGCACCCCGTGCTCATCGAGCTCGGTCACATGCGCACCACGGCGCGGCAGGATAGTTACCAGGTGCCGTCGCTCAAGGATCAGGAGTGCTTCGCGCACTGAACCACGACTGACGTTCAAAGCCTGGGTGACCTTTTGCTCCTGAATACGCTCGGCAGGCTTGAGCTCACCGCGAATGATGCGGTCGGCGAGGTAGTGGGCAATTTGCTCGGAGAGGCTGTCCGGAGCCTTGAACGTCATGGTTTTCCTTCAAAATCATTGAACAGTGCAAAGGGCGCAATTGTAGCGCACTTGCCTCTGCGCCGCGCAGGGGCCTGCAGCGAGAAGTTGGCATAAATGAAGCAAAAAACTGTCCAACGTCACAACCAACTATGCTCAATAGAGGAGCGCCTGAGGTGGTCGGAAACATTGCGTAATTTTTCCTGACCCAAAAGTCAGAAAATTGTTGACCTAAAAATCAAGTCTGCTTACAGTCCGCTCAACAACAATAAACCGCGTGTGAGGCCTTCCGTGATCCAGTTTCTACTTAACCAGGAGCTGCGCAGTGAGCATGCCCTGGATCCCAACCTGACGGTGCTGCAATACCTGCGCGAGCACCTGGGCAAGTCCGGTACCAAGGAAGGCTGCGCCAGCGGCGATTGCGGCGCCTGCACCGTGGTAGTAGGCGAATTGGCCGCAGACGACAGCGGCCGCGAACTCATTCGCTACCGCAGCCTGAACTCGTGCCTGACTTTCGTCTCGTCCCTGCACGGTAAACAACTGATCAGCGTCGAAGGTCTCAAGCACCAAGGTCAGTTGCACAGCGTGCAACAGGCTATGGCCGATTGCCACGGTTCTCAGTGTGGCTTCTGTACGCCTGGTTTTGTCATGTCGCTGTTTGCCCTGCAAAAGAACAGCGATGCACCGGACCTGCACAAGGCCCAGGAAGCACTGGCTGGCAACCTTTGCCGCTGCACTGGCTATCGCCCAATTCTCGCCGCGGCCGAGCAATCCTGCTGCCAGGCCAAGCCTGACCAGTTCGATAGCAACCAAAGCCAGACCATCGCTCGCCTCAAAGCCATTGCGCCAAGCGAAACCGGTGAGCTCAACAGTGGCGACAAGCGCTGCCTGGTGCCGCTGACCGTGGCCGATCTCGCCGACCTCTACGGATCGCATCCGGAGGCCCGCCTGCTCGCGGGCGGCACCGACCTAGCGCTGGAAGTGACTCAATTTCACAAAACCTTGCCGGTGATGATCTATGTTGGCAACGTCGCCGAACTCAAACGCATCGACAGCTTCGACGAGCACCTGGAGATCGGTGCTGCCACCCCGTTGACCGATTGTTATGACGCGTTGAGTCGCGAGTACCCGGACTTCGGTGAACTGCTGCACCGCTTTGCCTCCCTGCAAATCCGCAACCAGGGCACCTTGGGTGGCAATATTGGCAATGCTTCGCCGATTGGCGACTCCCCACCCCTGTTGATTGCCCTCGATGCGCAAATTGTCCTGCGCAAGGGCGACAGCTCTCGCACCCTGGCGCTGGAAGACTATTTCATCGACTACCGCATCACCGCACGCCAGGAAAGCGAGTTCATTGAGAAGATCATTGTGCCGCGCGCCCGCAGTGCCTGGACGTTCCGTGCCTACAAGGTGTCCAAGCGCCTGGATGACGATATTTCTGCCGTCTGCGCCGCGTTCAATCTGCGTATCGAAAACGGTGTGGTCGAAGCTGCGCGCATAGCCTTCGGTGGCATGGCTGCTATCCCCAAGCGCGCCCGCGCCTGCGAGGCGGCACTGATCGGCAAAGCCTGGAACTCGTCCAGCATCGAGCGCGCCTGCCAGGCCCTGGCTGAAGACTTCACCCCGCTGTCGGACTTCCGCGCCAGCAAGGAATATCGCCTGCTCAGCGCACAGAACCTGCTGCGCAAATACTTCATCGAATTGCAAACGCCGCACATCGAGACTCGGGTGACCGCTTATGTCTAACCATCACGTCGCCAAAAGCCAGGCGCAAATGGCCGAACTGTTCAGCCAGGACCTGACCACCGGTGTCGGTCGCAGCCTCAAGCATGACAGCGCCGACAAACATGTGTCCGGCGAAGCAATGTATATCGACGACCGGCTGGAGTTCCCTAACCAGTTGCACGTCTACGCGCGCTTGTCCGATCGCGCCCACGCTCGGGTCCTGAGTATCGACACCAGCCCCTGCTATGCCTTTGAGGGTGTGCGTATTGCCATCACTCATGAGGACATCCCCGGCCTTAAGGACATCGGCCCGTTGCTGCCCGGTGATCCGCTGCTGGCTATCGACAAGGTGGAGTTCGTCGGGCAACCGGTGGTTGCCGTTGCCGCGCGCGACCTGGATACCGCACGTCGTGCGGCAATGGCCGCCATCATCGAATACGAAGACCTGGAGCCGGTGCTGGATGTCGTTGAAGCGCTGCGCAAGAAACACTTCGTGCTCGACAGCCACACCCATCAGCGCGGCGACTCGGTGAGCGCCCTGGCCAGCGCCCCGCACCGCGTGCAAGGCACCTTGCACATTGGCGGTCAGGAACACTTCTATCTGGAAACCCAGATTTCCTCGGTGATGCCTACCGAAGACGGCGGGATGATCGTTTACTGCTCCACTCAGAACCCCACCGAAGTACAGAAGCTGGTTGCCGAAGTCCTCGACGTGTCGATGAACAAGATCGTCGTCGACATGCGCCGCATGGGTGGCGGCTTTGGCGGCAAGGAAACCCAGGCCGCAAGCCCGGCCTGCCTGTGTGCTGTCATCGCTCGCCTGACCGGCCAGCCAACCAAGATGCGCCTGCCGCGGGTCGAAGACATGCTGATGACCGGCAAGCGTCACCCTTTTTACATCGAGTACGACGTCGGCTTTGACGACAGCGGTCGCCTGCATGGGATCAACTTCGACCTGGCCGGTAACTGCGGTTGCTCGCCTGACCTGTCGGCCTCGATCGTCGACCGCGCCATGTTCCATTCCGACAACGCCTACTACCTCGGCGATGCCACTATCCATGGCCACCGCTGCAAGACCAATACCGCCTCCAACACGGCCTATCGCGGCTTTGGCGGTCCGCAAGGCATGGTCGCCATCGAAGAGGTGATGGATCATATCGCTCGCCATCTTGCCGTTGATCCGCTGGCTGTGCGCAAGGCCAACTACTACGGCAAGACCGATCGCAACGTCACCCACTACTACCAGACCGTCGAGCACAACATGCTCGAGGAAATCACCGCGGAGCTGGAAGCCAGCAGTGACTACCAGCAGCGTCGCGAGTCCATCCGCCGCTTCAACGCCAACAGCCCAATTCTGAAAAAAGGCCTGGCGCTGACACCGGTAAAATTCGGCATCTCGTTCACCGCCAGCTTTCTCAACCAGGCCGGCGCACTGGTGCACATCTACACCGACGGCAGCATTCACTTGAACCACGGCGGCACCGAGATGGGCCAAGGCCTCAACACCAAGGTTGCCCAGGTGGTTGCCGAAGTATTCCAGGTCGACTTCGAGCGTATCCAGATCACCGCGACCAACACTGACAAAGTGCCCAACACCTCCCCCACCGCGGCCTCCAGCGGCGCTGACCTGAACGGCAAGGCGGCGCAGAACGCTGCCGAAATTCTCAAGAAGCGCCTGACTGAATTTGCCGCTCGTCACTACAAGGTCAGCGAAGAGGACGTCGAGTTTCGCAATGGCCATGTGCGCGTGCGTGACGAAATTCTCAGCTTCGAAGCACTGGTACAGCAGGCCTATTTCGCTCAGGTATCGTTGTCCAGCACAGGTTTTTACAAGACCCCGAAGATCTTCTACGACCGCAGCCAGGCCCGCGGCCGCCCATTCTATTACTTCGCGTTCGGCGCCGCGTGTGCCGAAGTGATCGTCGACACCCTGACTGGCGAATACAAGATGCTGCGCACCGACATCCTCCACGATGTCGGCGCTTCGCTTAACCCGGCCATCGACATTGGCCAGGTCGAAGGTGGCTTTATTCAGGGCATGGGCTGGCTGACCACCGAAGAACTGGTATGGAACGCCAAGGGCAAGTTGATGACCAACGGCCCGGCCAGCTACAAGATCCCGGCGGTGGCCGACATGCCAATAGACCTGCGGGTCAAGCTGGTGGAGAACCGCAAGAACCCGGAAGACACCGTTTTCCATTCCAAGGCTGTCGGCGAACCGCCGTTCATGCTGGGGATCGCTGCCTGGTGCGCGATCAAGGACGCCGTGGCCAGCCTTGCCGACTACCGTGTGCAGCCGAAGGTCGACGCCCCGGCTACACCTGAGCGGGTGCTGTGGGGTTGCGAGCAGATGCGCAAGGTGGTGGCGGCGCAGCAGCCGGCTACCGAGGTCGAGACCGTCACACCGTAAGGTGATATCACGGGCAATTGAGCTCCCACCTTGTGGGAGCTCAATTGCCCCGCGATCAACGAGGCAAATCAGCTATGCACATTTGGATCAATGCCCTCGCCGACCTGCAAGCCCGTGGCGAAGCCTGCGTGCTGGTGACCATCATCGAAGAGCGCGGTTCTACACCGCGCAATGCCGGTTCGAAGATGGTGGTCAGCGCCGAGCAACTGTTCGATACCATTGGCGGCGGACACCTTGAGTACAAGGCGATGAAGATCGCCCGCGAAATGCTCGCCGAGCGTCGCGAATCGCCACATCTTGAACGTTTCAGCCTCGGTGCCAGCCTGGGCCAGTGCTGCGGCGGCGCCACCGTGTTGCTGTTTGAACCGATGGGCCAGGTGCAGGCACAAATCGCCGTGTTCGGTGCAGGTCATGTCGGCCGCGCTCTGGTACCCTTGCTCGCCGCGCTGCCCTGCCGGGTGCGCTGGATCGATTCGCGCGAGCAGGAATTTCCCGAAAATATTCCAGCCGGGGTCAGCAAGATTGTCAGCGAAGAGCCGGTCGATGAAGTCGACGACCTGCCCGCGGGCAGTTATTGCATCGTCATGACCCACAACCACCAACTGGACCTGGAACTGACCGCTGCAATCCTCAAGCGCAATGATTTCAGTTGGTTCGGTTTGATTGGCTCGAAAACCAAACGGGTCAAGTTCGAACACCGCCTGCAAGACCGCGGCTTTACCGAGGAGCGCATGCAACGCATGCGCTGCCCGATGGGCTTGGCCGAGGTCAAAGGTAAGCTACCGATCGAGATCGCTGTCTCCATCGCCGCGGAAATCATCGCCACCTACAACGCCAGCTTTGGCCAGCACGATACTGCTGTCAACGCCGGCCCCATTGCCCAATTGCTGCCGCCCTCTCGGCGCAGCCAAGCCATATGACGAGAGCCCTATGAGCGCAACCCGCAAAGCTTACCGTGCCGCCATTTTGCACAGTGTCGCCGACCCTGCCGAGGTAGGCATCGAAGCGTCTTACGAGTATTTCGAAGATGGCCTGCTGTTGGTCGACAACGGCAAGGTCAGCGCCCTAGGCCACGCCAGCGATTTGCTGCCGACCCTGCCAGCCGACATCGAAGTGCAGCATTATCAGGATGCGCTGATCACCCCTGGCTTTATCGACACCCATATTCACTTTCCGCAGACCGGCATGATCGGCTCCTACGGCGAGCAACTGCTGGATTGGCTCAACACCTACACCTTCCCCTGCGAAAAGCAGTTTGCCGACAAGGCGCATGCCGATAAGGTGGCGAAAATCTTCGTCGAAGAACTGCTGCGCAACGGCACCACCACTGCCCTGGTGTTTGGCAGCGTGCACCCTGAATCGGTCAACGCCTTCTTTGAAGAAGCCGAGCGCCTGGATCTACGCATGATCGCCGGCAAGGTGATGATGGATCGCAATGCCCCGGACTACCTGACCGACACCGCCGAATCGGGCTATACCCAAAGCAAGGCATTGATCGAACGTTGGCACGGCAAGGCTCGCCTGCATTATGCGGTCACGCCACGTTTCGCACCGACCAGCACCCCGGAGCAACTGGCCCTGGCCGGCCAACTGCTGAGTGAATTTCCAGACCTGTATATGCATACCCACTTGAGCGAAAACCTCAAGGAAATCGACTGGGTAAAAGCATTGTTTCCAGAGCGCAAGGGCTACCTGGACGTCTACGATCACTTCAAACTGCTTGGCAAACGCTCCGTGTTCGCCCACGGTGTGCACCTGTGCGACGAGGAATGCCAGCGTCTGGCCGAAACCGGTTCGGCGGTCGCCTTCTGCCCCACCTCCAACCTGTTTCTCGGCAGCGGCCTGTTCAACCTGCCGCAAGCCGAGAAGTTCAAAGTCAAGGTGGGCCTGGGTACCGACGTGGGGGCAGGCACCAGCTTCTCGCTGCTCAATACGCTCAACGAAGCGTACAAGGTCATGCAGCTACAAGGCGCACGACTGAGTCCGTTCAAGTCGCTGTACCTCGCCACCCTGGGCGGCGCCCAGGCACTGTATCTCGACGATCGTATCGGCAACCTCAAGCCCGGCAATGACGCCGACTTCGTGGTGCTGGACTACAAGGCCACACCACTGATGGACTACCGCATCCAGCAGTCGAACAGCATCGACGAGACGCTGTTCGTGCTGATGACCCTGGGCGATGACCGGACCGTCAAGCAGACCTTTGCTGCCGGCCGCTGCGTTCATCAGCGCTAAGCCCCTCGAAAAGCCCCTTGTACAACGCGCCGCCGATCACTGCTCCGATCAGCGGCGCCACCCAAAACAGCCACAACTGCTGCAACGCCCAACCACCGACAAACAGCGCCGGGCCTGTACTGCGCGCGGGGTTGACCGAGGTATTGGTCACCGGAATCGAAATCAGGTGAATAAGGGTCAGAGCCAGGCCGATGGCAATCGGGGCAAAACCAGCAGGTGCACGACGGTCGGTAGCGCCCATGATGATCAGGATGAACATCGCGGTCATCACGACTTCACTGGCAAAGCCTGCCGCCAGCGAATAACCCGCCGGGGAATGCTCGGCATAGCCATTGGAGGCCAGCCCGGAAGCAATATCGAACCCGGCCTTGCCACTGGCGATGAAATAGATCACGCCTGCGGCAATGATCGCCCCAGCCACCTGTGCGACAACGTAAGGCAGCAGCTCCTTGGCCGGGAATCGCCCACCCACTACCAGACCGAGCGACACGGCCGGATTGAGATGACATCCGGAGATATGACCAATAGCGAACGCCATGGTCAGAACGGTGAGACCAAAGGCCATGGCCACACCGACAAGCCCGATTCCGGCGGGTAAAGACGCCGCCAGCACCGCACTCCCACAACCGCCCAACACCAACCAGAACGTGCCGACCAACTCAGCACCCATACGTGTACCCAGAGGTGATGACATGTGCCTATCCTCAAGTCGTTGACGTTTCACGCAATGCGCGCAAGCCCAACTGCTTGATGAAGGTTTGCGGGGTGGATCAGCTGAGAATCTAGCAGAGGTTGGATGAAGTGCCAGTATCCAATGGGGCTGCGTTGCAGCCCCAAGAAATGTCTCAGCCCTTCACTGGTGCAGGGCTACCGCGCTTCTTGGTCTGCAGCAAATGCGAGAACACCGCATGCAGGTCATCCGAGGCACTGTCTTCGTCGAGGTTGAGCTTGCTGTCGATGTGATCCATGTGGTGCATCATCAGGCTAACCGCCTGGTTGACATCACGGGCTTCGATAGCATCGATCAGTTGCATGTGTTCATCGTAGGAGCAGTGCGAGCGGTTGCCGCTTTCGTACTGGGCGATGATCAGGGAAGTTTGCGACACCAGGCTGCGCTGGAAGCTGATCAAGGGTGCATTGCCAGCGGCTTCGGCGAGTTTCAGGTGGAACTCGCCAGACAGGCGAATGCCGGCGCCACGGTCGCCACGGGAAAAACTGTCGCGCTCATCGCGCACCATCTGGCGCAATTCGTTCAATTGCTCGCCAGTGGCATGCTCGACCGCAAGCTCGGTGATCGCCCGCTCGACCATACGCCGAGAGAAGAACACCTGGCGCGCCTCTTCAACTGTAGGGCTGGCCACCACCGCGCCGCGGTTAGGTCGCAGCAGCACCACGCTTTCGTGAGCCAGACGCGACAGCGCACGACGAATGATAGTGCGACTGACGCCAAAGATCTCGCCCAGCGCTTCCTCGCTCAACTTGGTACCCGGCGCCAATCGCTGCTCGAGAATGGCCTCGAAAATATGCGCGTAGACGATGTCGTCCTGGGTTCCGCTGCGTCCAGCCTTGCCGGTACGCACTGGTTTCTTGAGAGGTTGCAGCTGTTCGTTCATGGGCACTCGAGCACAGGGATCGGCCGGTCGGACCCTGACTGTAATACCAGCCAGTGGGGCGAAGGCAAGTCTTGATAAGAAAATTAAACGATTAAGGTATGGGCACATTGTACACAGGCGCAGCGATTTCTGCAGGGGTGATGGCCTTTATAGCTGCTCAGGCAAATTATTTGCGCACAGCAACGAAAACATTATTTGCATTCTTTGTATACAAACGCATAATCCATGCGTGCAACTTCCTGACCCAGAAGTCAACAAAAGTCCGGTAGCCTGCCATCCCATCCGCCTCACAGAGCTCCCCAGTGCGTGCGCAGGACTGGCTCTGAAAAACAAGAAAAGACTTGAGGAGTACATGCTGTGGAAAGCCGCAAATCCGAAGCCCCTACGCTGGATCTTGCCCCACCACTCGAAACGAGTTGGCTGGAGCGGATTTTCAAACTCAAGCTACACGGCACTACCGTCAAAACCGAAATGATCGCCGGGTTGACCACCTTCATCACCATGGCCTACATCATTTTCGTCAACCCCAACATCATGGCCGACGCCGGCATAGATCATGGAGCTGCATTCGTCGCAACTTGTATTGCCGCCGCCCTCGGCTGCCTGTTGATGGGCCTTTATGCCAACTGGCCGGTGGGTCTAGCGCCAGGCATGGGGCTCAACGCCTTCTTTACCTATACCGTGGTTGGCACCATGGGCTACACCTGGGAAGCCGCGCTGGGCGCAGTGTTTGTCTCCGGGGTGCTGTTCATGCTGCTGACGCTGTCGCGCGTACGTGAGTGGCTGCTCAACAGCATTCCCGTAAGCTTGCGTCATGCAATGGGTGCCGGCGTCGGATTGTTCCTCGGACTGATCGGTCTTAAAACTGCCGGGATTGTCGTCGACAGCCCTGCCACCCTGATCAAGCTTGGCTCCCTGCATGAACCTGGCCCGCTGCTGGCGGCAATCTGCTTTCTGATGATCGCGGTGCTTAGCTACCACCGCGTGTTCGGTGCGATCCTGATCAGCATCATCAGCGTCACCCTGGCGGGCTGGGGCCTGGGCCTGGTCGAATATGGCGGTGTGTTCTCACTGCCACCGAGCCTGGCGCCGACCTGGATGGCAATGGATGTGGCAGGCGTATTCAACGTCAGCATGATTGCCGTAGTGTTCGCGTTTCTCTTCGTGCACATGTTCGATACCGCCGGCACTCTGATGGGTGTAGCGCAACGGGCCAATCTGGTGAAAGCTGACGGGCGCATCGAAAACCTTTCGCGGGCCTTGAAGGCTGATAGTGCTTCGAGCGTATTCGGCGCCGTGGTGGGTGTGCCGCCCGT
The DNA here is from genome assembly GCF_036324085.1 of Pseudomonas auratipiscis. NCBI lineage: Bacteria > Pseudomonadati > Pseudomonadota > Gammaproteobacteria > Pseudomonadales > Pseudomonadaceae > Pseudomonas > Pseudomonas auratipiscis. The sequence goes on along the minus strand of NZ_JAZDCU010000004.1, from coordinate 199,992 downwards.
CACCAGCTACGTGGAAAGTGCTGCCGGTGTAGCCGCAGGTGGACGAACCGGTCTCACTGCAGTTGTAGTTGGCTTGTTCTTCATTGCCGCAATGTTCTTCGCGCCGCTGGCCGGCATGATCCCCGCTTACGCTACTGCAGGTGCCCTGATCTATGTGGCCATGCTGATGATGGGCAGCATGGCCCACATCAATTGGGATGAAGCCACCGACAGCATCCCGGCGATCGTCACCGCGATCATGATGCCGCTGACCTTCTCGGTTGCCGACGGTATTGCTCTGGGCTTCATCACCTACGTGGTGCTCAAGGCAGGTACAGGTCGCTTCAGCGAAATCTCGGCGAGCCTGTGGGTGTTGACCGCGATCTTCATTGCCAAGTTTGTATTCCTGTAAGTAGCGCAATTGCCACACAGAGCCTCACCTTCGGGTGGGGCTTTTTATTGGTTCTTCACGGAGTCCCGGGGGCATGATCTTGGGGCTGGTCTAGGCTGGGCTGGGATTTGAGTCTGCGAGCTTATCCATTCAATGCGGCGCCGCTGTTGGCCCCTTCCGCCCTTACGGCGGGTCCCTTTTGTCTTGGCAAAAGGAACCAAAACCGTGTGTCCCTGCATTCGGCCCTACGCTGCGCTCCGGGTCCCTTCGCTCCGGCATTGCTCCCGTCGGGACCGCACCGAAGGGCCGTCCTGGCCCTACGGTGCTCGCAGGCCATCCATGGCCTGCACCCGACTACGCAATACCTACACTCAGCCTACTGAAGGGACGATCCAGGGTGTCTGGGCTGGCGATGTACGAAGAGCCAGATCAAAAGCAAAAGCTGCACACCAGCACCTCGCTGTTGCCGTTGCCGCTGCTGTGCTTCTACCTACACAAATCGTGCAGACGCCACAAATCGTCCCTTCAGCAGGCCGAATGGAACCCTTGCGGAGTGGGGCGACGGCCATGGATGGCCCTTCGGCGCGGTCCCCGCGGGAGCAAGGGTGGAATGAGGGAACCCGGAGCGCAGCGTAGGGCCGAATGCAGGGACAGGGGGTTTTGCCCACTTTTGCCCCGACAAAAGTGGGTCGCCGTAAAGGCGAAACCAGCCAGTAGCGCCACTGCATCAAACGGATATGCCCATCGACACACGAGCCACATTCCGGTACTACCCGCGAAAGGCCAACTGAGTAATTGGTGACCGTAGGGTCGGCAGCGGCGCCGCATGGATTGGATAACCTCGCAGCCTCAAACCCAACCACCTACCCAGAAACTATAGTTCCCGGAACTCCCTGAAGAACCATAAAAAAGCCCACCGCTGGGGTGGGCTTGATTACGCAACAGGTATTCAGCTTTTCGACGAGTCGATCGCCGCGTGCTGCTGGGCCTGAGCGGTCTGCTCGTTCCAGCCGCCACCAAGGGCCTTGTACAGGTTGACCTCACTGATCAGTTGCGACAGACGATCACTGATCAACGCCTGTTGGGTGTTGAAAAGCTGGCGCTGTGCATCGAGGAAGGTCAGGTTGCTGTCGACACCGATACGGTAGCGACGCTCAGCCAGACGGTAGTAGTCCTGGTTGGCGGCGACCAGATCGCGCTGGGCCTGCAACTGATCGTTGAAGGTACGGCGTGCCGCGAGACCATCAGACACTTCCTGGAAAGCGGTCTGGATGGTTTTCTCGTACTTGGCGATGTTGATATCTTTCTGGATCTTCGAGTAGTCGAGGCTGGCACGCAAGGCACCGGCGTTGAAGATCGGCAGATTGATCTGCGGCTGGAACAGCCAGGTTCCGGAGCCGCCCTTGAACAAGCCGTCCATGTCCGGACTCAGGGTACCGGCATTGGCGGTCAGGCTGATACTCGGGAAGAACGCTGCACGGGCGGCGCCGATGTTGGCATTGGCGGCCTTGAGCAGGTGTTCGGCTTCCTGGATGTCCGGACGACGTTGCAGCAGGTCGGACGGCAAGCCCGCTGGCACTTCGGCCAACAGGTCGCTGTCCAGGTTTTGTGCTGCTGGCAGGTCGGCGGGCAGGCCGGTACCGATCAGGACTGCCAGGCTGTTCGCATCCTGGGCGACCAGGCGTTGGTACTGGGCCAGCTTGACCCGGGCGCCTTCGACCGACGTCCTTGCCTGGCTCAGGTCCAGGGCTGACGCTACACCGACTTCATTGCTGCGCAGGGTCAGTGCGTAGCTTTGCTCATAGGTCTTGAGGGTTTCTTCGGTCAGCTTCAGCAAAGCCTGGTCGGCCTGCCAGGTGAAATAGGCATTGGCGACGCTGGCAACCAGAGCGATCTGGGTGGAGCGGCGAGCCTCTTCACTGGACAGGTAGATTTCCAGTTGCTGTTCAGTGAGGCTGCGAACCCGACCGAACAGGTCGAGTTCATAGGCGCTTACACCGAGCGTGGCCGAATATGAACTGGTGATTTCCGAATCGCCAGTCTGCGTCATGTTGCCGGGCATGCGCTGGCGGCTGCCGCTGCCATTGGCGCTGACTGCCGGAAACAGGTCGGCGCGCTGGATACGGTACTGGGCCCGGTAGGCATCGATGTTCAGCGCCGCAACCTTGAGGTCACGGTTGTTGACCAGCGAGGTCTGGATCAGCTGCTGCAGTGCCGGGTCATTGAAAAACTGACGCCAGCCCTGCTCGGCGGCCGAGACATTCGCCGACTCGGTCGGTGAATACGCAGGGCCTTGCGGCCACTGCGCGGCCACCGGCGATTCCGGGGTCTGGTAATCAGGGATCAGCGAGCAGCCGCCAAGTATGAAAGCGGTTACCGCCAGGGACAAAAGGGACTTACTCATTGCCCAGCCTCGTAGCGTGGAGTTTCAGGTTTGGCGTCTTCTTCAGGTTTCTTGCTGCTGAACATCGACGACACCATTACAAAGAACAGCGGTACCCAGAAGATCGCCAGTACGGTGGCCGTCAGCATCCCGCCGATTACCCCGGTACCGATAGCGTGCTGGCTGCCCGAGCCTGCACCGGTGGAGATAGCCAACGGTACCACGCCGAGAATGAACGCCAGCGAGGTCATGATGATCGGCCGCAGACGCATCCGGCAGGCTTCGATCGCTGCATCGGTAAGGCTTCGACCCTGCTCATGCAGTTCCTTGGCGAACTCCACGATCAGAATCGCGTTCTTCGCTGCCAGACCGATGGTGGTCAATAGACCCACCTGGAAGTACACGTCGTTGGACAGACCGCGCAGGCTGGTGGCCAGCAGCGCACCAATGACCCCCAGGGGTACTACGAGCATGACCGCGATCGGAATCGACCAGCTTTCATACAGCGCTGCCAGACACAGGAACACCATCAGCAGCGACAGCGCATACAAGGCCGGCGCCTGGGAGCCCGAGAGGCGTTCCTCGTACGACAGGCCGGTCCAGGAGTAACCGATGCCTTTTGGCAACTGGGCGGCAATGCGCTCAACTTCAAGCATGGCTTCACCGGTACTGTAGCCAGGGGCCGGGGCACCGAGAATTTCCATCGCCTCTACACCGTTGTAGCGCGCAAGTTTCGGTGGGCCGTAGATCCATTCACCCTTGGCGAAGGAGGAGAACGGCACCATCTCGCCAACGGCATTGCGCACATACCACTTCTGCAGATCTTCTGGGCTCATGCGCGATGCGGACTCACCCTGGATGTAGACCTTCTTGACCCGACCGCGGTCGATGAAGTCGTTGACGTAACTCGCACCCAAGGCAATCGACAGGGTGTTGTTGATCTCGGCAATGGTCACGCCCAAAGCGCTGGCGCGTTCGTCGTCGACGGTCAACTGGTACTGCGGTTCATCGTTCAGGCCGTTTGGACGCACAGCAGAGAGAATCTTGCTTTGCGCTGCCATGCCGAGGAACTGGTTGCGCGCTTCCATCAGTTTTTCGTGGCCGACACCGGCACGGTCCTGAAGGAACACGTCGAAACCGGTGGCGTTACCCAGCTCAAGCACCGCAGGCGGGGCAAAGGCGAACACCATGGCATCGCGGAAGGTGAAGAAGTGCTGCTGGGCGCGGGTCGCCAGATTGAACACGTTGTTCTCGGCGGAGCGCTCTTCCCATGGCTTGAGCATGATGAAGGCCATGCCGGAGCTTTGGCCGCGACCGGCAAAGTTGAAGCCGTTCACAGTGAACACCGAGGCAACGGTATCGGCTTCCTTGTCCAGCAGGTAGGCGCGCATTTCGTCGATCACCACCTGGGTCCGCTCGGCACTGGAGCCCGCCGGCGTTTGGACCTGGGCAAACAGTACGCCTTGGTCTTCCTCGGGAAGGAAAGCCGTCGGGATACGGGTGAACAGCCAGATCATGCCGACCATGATCAGCAGGTAGGCCAGCAGGTACGGCGCTTTGTTTCGCAGGATGTTGCCTACGCCACGTTCATAGCTCTCTACGCTGCGGTCAAAGTTGCGGTTGAACCAGCCGAAGAAGCCGCGCTTGGCGACATGATGCCCACCCTTGGCGATTGGTTTGAGCATGGTCGCGCACAGCGCTGGGGTGAAGATCAAGGCAACCAGCACCGAGAGTCCCATCGCAGAGACGATGGTGATCGAGAACTGCTTGTAGATTACCCCGGTAGAACCACTGAAGAACGCCATCGGCAGCAATACAGCGGAAAGCACCATGGCGATACCAACCAGGGCCCCCTGGATCTGGCCCATGGACTTTTTCGTCGCTTCCTTGGGTGACAGGCCTTCCTCGGCCATTACCCGTTCGACGTTCTCCACCACAACAATGGCATCGTCCACCAGCAAGCCGATGGCGAGCACCATGCCGAACATGGTCAGGGTGTTGATACTGAAGCCTGCGGCAGCAAGGATGCCAAAGGTGCCGAGCAGTACCACGGGCACGGTCATGGTTGTGATGATGGTGGCGCGGAAGTTCTGCAGGAACAGGTACATCACCAGGAACACCAGCACGATCGCTTCGATCAGGGTATGGATTACCCCGCTGATCGATTCGGTCACCACTGGCGTGGTGTCATACGGGAATACCGCCTTCATGCCTTCCGGGAAGAACGGTTCCAGGTCGCTGATGGTCTTGCGCAGGGCCTTGGCAGTATCCAGGGCGTTGGCGCCGGTTGCCAGCTTGACCGCCAGACCCGAGGCCGGCTTGCCGTTGAACTGGGCGCTGACGGCGTAGTTCTCACCGCCAAGACCGACTTCAGCTACGTCTTTCAGACGCACTTGCGAGCCGTCGCGGTTGACCTTGAGCAGGATGTTTTCAAACTGCTCGGCAGTCTGCAGACGCGTCTTGCCGATGATGGTGGCGTTGAGCTGAGTACCCGGCAGGGCCGGCAGGCCGCCAAGCTGACCAGAGGAAATCTGGACGTTCTGCGCCGATACCGCGGTGCGTACGTCGACCGGGGTCAACTGGTACTTGTTCAGCTTGGCCGGATCCAGCCAGATACGCATTGCGTACTGAGCACCGAACACCTGGAAGTCACCGACACCGGCGGTTCGCGAGATCGGGTCCTGCATGTTGGAGACGATGTAGTTGGCCAAGTCGTCCTTGGTCATGCTGCCGTCTTCAGATACCAGACCGATTACCAGAAGAAAGTTCTTCACTGCCTTGGTCACACGGATACCTTGCTGCTGAACCTCTTGCGGCAGCAGTGGCGTTGCCAGGTTCAGCTTGTTCTGTACCTGAACCTGAGCGGTATCGGAGTTGGTCCCCTGTTCGAAGGTCGCGGTAATGGTCATGGTGCCGTCGGAGTTACTTTCCGACGATACATACCGCAGGTTGTCGATACCGTTGAGCTGCTGCTCGATAACCTGAACCACGGTGTCCTGCACGGTTTGTGCCGAAGCACCCGGGTAGGTCACGGAGATCGCCACAGCCGGTGGGGCGATGCTGGGGTACTGGTTGATTGGCAACTTCAGGATCGCCAACGCACCGACCAGCATGATCACCAAAGCGATCACCCAGGCAAAGATCGGGCGATCGATAAAAAATCTCGACATGGTTTACTCCCCTTTGGCCCCTGCAGTCGTTGCATTGGCCTGGGTTGGCTGGGCAGGCTTGACGTTGGTCGCTTCGCTGACCTTGACCTCATCGCCCGGCTTGACGAACTGCAAGCCTTCGGTGATCAGGCGGTCGCCGGCGTTCAGGCCTTTGGCGATCAGCCAGTCGCTACCAACGGTACGGCTGGCTTCAAGCTGACGCAGCTCAACCTTGTTTTCCTTGTTGACAACCAGGGCGGTTGGCTGGCCCTTGAGGTCGCGGGTTACACCCTGTTGTGGCGCGAGGATGGCTTGAGCGTTGACCCCGGCCTTCAGGCGCGCATGAACGAACATGCCCGGCAGCAGGTTGTGCTCAGGGTTCGGGAATACGGCACGCAACGTCACTGAGCCGGTGGTTGGGTCGACTGAGACTTCCGAGAACTCCAGGCGACCTTCCTGGCGGTAGGTGCTGCCGTCTTCCAGGGTCAGGGTGACCTTGGCCGCGTTGTCGCCAATTTTCTGCAACTGGCCGCTTTCCAGCTCGCGGCGCAGCTTGAGCAGCTCGGCCGAGGATTGGGTGACGTCGACGTAGATCGGATCGAGTTGCTGGATCACGGCCATCGCGTCAGCCTGACCATTGTTGACCAGCGCACCTTCGGTCACCGAGGAACGGCCAATACGCCCGCTCAGCGGTGCCAGGACCTTGGTGTAGCGCAAGTCGATCTGGGCGCTGCGCAGTGCCGCTTCAGCTTGCAAACGTTTGGCTTGCGCGTCGTCGTATTCCTGACGGCTCACCGCTTGTTCGGCGACCAGTTGCTTGTAGCGCTCGGACAGCGAACGGCTTGATTGCAAGTTGGCTTGGGCGCTGGCCAGGGTCGCTTCGTACACCGAAGGGTCGATCTGGTACAGCTGCTGGCCTTCCTTGACCTCGCTGCCTTCTTTGAACAGGCGTTTGAGAATGATGCCGTTGACCTGTGGACGAACTTCGGCGATGCGGTACGCAGTGGTGCGCCCCGGCAGGTCGGAGGTCAGGGTATAGGCTTGAGTCTGGAGCGTAACGATGCCGACCTGAGGAACTTGCGCGACAGGCGCAGCCTCTTCCTTTTTACAGCCGCTGAGCAGTGTTGCCAGGGCGACGGCGGATACCAGAGCGGTAACAGCTGGCTTGAATTGCATGAAGATCCTCGGGTCGCAAGAGCTGAAGACGCTCAAGAATAATGGAAAGGGGGCGCTATGAAATAAATTTGTCTATATGGATTAATAGCTTGCTAAGGAATATACTTACATTCATGGTTGTTTGTAAATACCTTGCGCGTGATGCCAGTGGCTGTCGCAAGCCTTGAAATTAATACTCCGGTAACGCCCAACAGAGGTTGATCCGGCGCAGCTCCCAGGTTCCTGCAGACGTATCTGGGTCTTGATGAGGTGGTGATGCCATGGTCCGTCGAACCAAAGAGGAAGCTCAGGAAACCCGCGCGCAAATTCTCGAAGCTGCGGAAAAAGCCTTCTACAAGCGCGGGGTAGCGCGTACCACACTCGCCGACATCGCCAAGTTGGCTGGGGTGACGCGCGGTGCTATCTATTGGCATTTCAACGACAAGGCAGAACTGGTCGAAGCTATGCTCGAAAGCCTGCACGAGCCTCTGGACGCCTTGGCCCGGGCCAGTGAAAGCGAAGATGAGGTTGATCCTCTGGGCTGCATGCGCAAGCTTCTCGTGCAATTGATGCATCAGATGGTGCTCGACCCGAAAACTCGCCGTATCAACGAAATTCTCCATCATAAATGTGAATTTACCGATGATATGTGCGAAATCCGCCAGCAACGGCAGACGTCGACTTTTGAATGTCATGCCAACATCGCCTTATCACTGGGCAATGCAGTCAGGCGTGGGCAATTACCCGCGGATATGAACCCGGAGCGCGCTGCGTTGGCGATCTATGCCTATATAGATGGCTTGATACGCCGCTGGCTGCTGCTACCGGAAAGCTTCGACTTGCTGGGTGACGCCGAGCTATGGGTCGATACCGGGCTGGATATGCTGCGCTTGAGCCCCTCGTTGCGCAAATAAGACTTTGTGAAGGTTTGTGATCAATTGTTGCGGTCTACTTCATAAAGCCCTACATGCGGCCGCGTAACTGTCTGTCAGGCAAAGCCAGCGCGGCGGTTAATCCGAGTAGCGACACTGTTGCACTACCAAGCAGCAGCTGACGAAAGGTCAGCAGCAATTCGGCTTGCAGGGTCGCACTCGGGCCTGCGGCTTTGAGGCTTCCGAGCAGCGCGTCACCGGCGAGGCTCAGACCTCCCTGTTGCAGCATCGCCAGCAGCAGCGCCGACATACACGCAACCCCCATTGCTCCCCCCAGGGAGCGAAACAGGTTACTGGTGCTGGTCGCTACGCCGATATCCTTTGGTTCTACTGCGCTCTGGGCCGCGACCAGCGAGGTTGGAAACTGCAGGCCCGATGCAATTCCGGTCAGTAGCATGAACACACCGCTGAGCCAGACAGCTTCTGGTGCCGTATAGGCCATGCCGACGATGGCAAACGGCATGAGCAGCGCGCCACCCAGAATCTGCGGTTTGTAGCGACCAGTAAAACTGGTCAGGCGTCCACCGCAGTAGGCACCGATTGGCAGGCCGATAGCCAAGGGCAGCAGGTGCAATGCGGCGCTGTCGGCGCCCGCACCGGTGATGCTCTGATAACGCAAGGGCATCAACATCGTCAGGGAAATGGCCTGGAAACTGGTGAAGAAGAGGGTGCACCAACACAGGGTCGCGACCCGGTTGGCGAACAGTTTCAGTGGCAGCAGCGGCTCCGGCGTGCGGCGCTCATGAAGGACGAAAACCAGCAACCCGACGAGGGCGCAGAGCAACAGAGCGCTGACTGCTGGTGAGTACCAGGATTGACCCTGGCCGATCAGAGTAATACCCAGTAATAAGCTGCTCAGCCCGAAGATCAGCAACGCAGCCCCCATGTAATCGACCTGAACCTGGCGCTGCGGCACCGCCAGGGTTCGCAGCGCGCGGCGGGTCACCCACCATGCCGTCAGTCCCAGCGGCAGGTTCAACCAGAATACCCAGCGCCACGACAAATATTCGGTCAAATAACCACCCAGCACCGGGCCGAGGACGCTGGCCAGCGCGTACATGCTGCTGAAGTAACCCTGATAGCGGCCCCGTTCTCGTGGTGGCACGAAGTCGCCGATGATCGCCTGGCTCACTGAGACCATGCCACCTGCGCCGATACCCTGGAGTACCCGCGCCAGCACCAACTGCTCCATATTCTGGGCCAGGGCACATAACAGCGATGCGAGGGTAAACAGCGCGGTACCGGTGAGAATCATCCGGCGCCTGCCGTACAGATCGCCCAGCTTGCCGTAAATCGGCACAGCCACGGTCATGGCAACCATATAGCCGGAAATTACCCAGGCAAGCAGGCCGACATCGTTGAATTGAGCGGAGATCGCCGGCATCGACACGGCGACAATGGTCTGGTCCAGGGCACCCAGGAAAATCGCCAGCATCAGCGCTACCAGCACGCTGCGCAGGACCGGTTGCGGGGTATTGAGTTGCGTCACAGGCCAGCTCGAAAGGCAGAGTTATCCCCCAGGCTTGAGCTGCGGGAGCAAGTGCTACCCAGTGTACTCGATAGCTTGCTAAGCGTCTGCCGCGAAGCACATGCTGCTAATAACCTTTGCGCCGGAAGCTATCTGAGCGCGCTCAAGGTGGCGGTGTGGGGGACGCAATGGGCCAGGCTGCAACTGGCTGCTGAATACGGCTGGTGGCGGGCCTGTTCGACCCTGAAAGCGGCTGCGGCATAGAGCCCCAGCACCGCGGCGATGGCGCAAATGACAGCGCATCTTCTGGACTTGAGGGTCATGATGCTCACCTCTTTTCATCCGCACACAAGTGCTACCTAAAGCATAGGCCAGCTTTGCCTGGGCTGCCTGTATCAGGGCAGGTCGCGGTCCCATTGTGGTTCGGCGGTAAAACGCTCGGCGAGGAAGTCGAGCATGCTGCGCAGCGTTGCAGGCATGTGCTTGCGTGAGGTGTAGACCGCATTGAGGTTGAGTTCACGCGGGCGTGCGTGGGGCAGCAGGCGCATCAGTTCACCGCTGCGCAAGGCGGCTGCGGCCTGGTAGGTGGGCAGCATGGCAATGCCGACGCCGGCCAGTGCCGCACGTTGCAAGGTCATCGCTTCATTGGCGCTGATATTACCCTGTACTGGCACCGCGACGGCTTCGCCGCGTACTTCGAAGTGCCAGAGGCTGCGGCCGAAGTAGGAGTGGGTGAGGCAGTTGTGCTGACTCAGATCCTGCACCTGCAAGGGCGTGGGGTTGCTGCGCAAGTAGGCGGGGGATGCGCAGATGACCGAGCGGCACACGGTCAGGCGTCGAGCGATCAGGTTGGGGTCCAGGTCGTTGCTGGTGCGGATCGCCAGATCGATGCGCTCATCCACCAGATTGACGGTGCGATCGAGCATTTGCAGGTCGATCTTTACGCCTGGATAGCGTTTGACGTATTCGGCCACAGCGTCCATCAATTGTGCCTGGCCAAACGAGGTGCTGACGCTGATGCGCAATTCACCGCGTGGCGCTTCGTCCGGGGTGCTGACGGCTGCTTGCAGGTCGCCAGCCAATTCCAGCATCTGACGGCAGCGCGGCAAGGTTTCCTGGCCGGCGGCAGTCAGGCTCAAGCGTCGGGTCGTGCGTTGCATCAAGCGCGCACCCACCCAGTCCTCAAGCGCTGCCAGGTAGCGAGAGACAACCGGGCGTGACAGGTCCAGGTGATCGGCAGCCGCCGATTGGCTGCCCAGATCCACGACACTGACGAAGACCCGCATTGCGTTCAGACGATCCATGATTTGCCCGGTTTTAGAAACAAACTATGTCCAAGCATCGCATTTTTTGTGTTGGTTTGTGCAACTAAGCTGTTGCCCACTGCCTTTACTTACAGGATCTGCCTCGATGCGTCGTTCATTCTCCTTGCGTGGGTTGCTGCTGGCCTGTGTCACTTTCGGCGTTCTGGCCCAGAGCCATGCCGCCGAGCCGCCGCTGCACCTGGACGTCTACAACCCAGGCACTGGCGCATTGTTTCCGGTCAGCTCGGCAATTGTCAGCGCCAAACATGACGCTATTCTGGTCGATGCCCAGTTCGGCAAGGCCCAAGCCGAACAGGTCCTGGCCAAGCTTCGCGCCAGTGGCAAAAACCTCACCACGATCTATATCAGCCATGGTGATCCGGATTACTACTTCGGCTTGCAGACGCTCACCGATGCCTATCCGCAGGCCAAGGTCGTCGCCTCCGCGGCCACTGTGGCGCATATCCAACAGACCATGGACGCCAAACTGGCGTACTGGGGGCCGCAGATGGGTACCGACAAACCTGCACGGTTGGTCGTGCCGCAAGTGCTGGAAGGTAACGAGCTGACGTTGGAAGGCCAGCCTTTGCAAGTGCTTGGCCTGGATGGCCCGCAAGCGGATCGCAGTTTTGTCTGGATTCCTTCGATCAAGGCGGTGGTCGGTGGGGTCGTAGTCGCAGACAACCTGCATGTGTGGATGGCTGACACCCAATCGGCGCAGTCCCACAAGGATTGGCTTACCACACTTCAGCGCATCCAGATGCTCAAGCCGCAGGTCGTGGTGCCTGGTCATTACTTGGGCCAGCCGGGAAAGTCGCTTGAAGCAGTGAACTTTACCGCTGACTACATCCGTGCCTTCGATGAGGAAGCCGCCAAGGCCGGTAACGCCGCGGAGCTGATCGCTGCGATGAAAAAACGCTACCCGGGTCTGGGTGAAGAAAGTTCGTTGGAGCTTGGCGCCAAGGTCGCCAAGGGCGAAATGAAGTGGTAAGTGACATTCAACTCTGACTGGAGATTTTCCATGAGCAAGATAGCAATCATTGGTGCAACGGGCCGTGCCGGTAGTCAATTGTTGGAAGAGGCCCTGCGACGGGGGCATAGCGTTACCGCTATCGCACGCAATCCGGCCTGCTTGCAGGGGCGTGAAGGGGTGACCACCTTAGCCCTGGACGTCAGTGACGCGGCTGCATTGGAGCGGGCCCTGGTTGGCCAGGACGTGGTTCTCAGTGCTGCGCATTTTTCCGGCATCAAGCCACAGGCCATTATCGAGCCGGTGAAAAAGGCCGGGGTCAAACGACTGTTGGTAGTGGGTGGGGCAGGTAGCCTGTTGCTGCCCTCGGGCCACAAGGTTATCGACAGTCCGGATTTTCCCGAAGCGTACAAGGCCGAAGCCACGGCCGGTGGGCACTACCTCGATACCCTGCGTCAGGAAAAAGAGCTGGACTGGACGTTCCTTTCGCCATCGGCCGAGTTCGTCGAAGCAGCGCGAACCGGCCACTATCGTGCCGGCAAGGATCATCTGCTGATCGCTGCCGACGGTAAAAGCTGGATCAGCTTTGCCGACTACGCCATCGCCATGCTCAATGAAGTGGAAAAGCCCGCTCACTCGCGCCAGCGCTTCACCGTCGGTTACTGAGGCGTGCGGGCCTGGGACTGCTCGCGCAACCAGTCGAGCAGTTCTAGCAAGGCTGTCGACGTCGAACCTTGTGGTCGCACCAGGTAGTAGGCCTGACCGGTAGCGACCTTGAGCGGGAACGGCGTAACCAGCCGGCCACAAGTCAGATCATCAGCGATCAGCGACCAATCGCCGATCGCTACGCCAGTCCCCTGTGAGGCCATGGACATGGCCATGTCCAAGGTTTCGAAATGCTGGACTTTGCCTTGCCGGGACAGATTTGCACCTGCTGCTGCGAGCCAAGTGTGCCAGTCACGCTGGTCACGTGTCGGGTGCAGCAGCATGTGGTGTTCAAGGTCCGCCAATTGCTGCAAGGGCAAAGGCCCGGCGAGCAATTGCGGCGCGCACACAGGTGTGAGTTGTTCATCGAACAGCTTGAGGGTTTGCAGGCCATGATTGGGCGCGGTGCCGTACACCACTGCCGCATCGAACACTTCGCGGCGAAAATCCACGCCATGCTGCACGGTGGTGGTCAGCTCTACCGGCACATCCGGGCGTAGCGCTTGCCATTCCATCAAGCGCGGCAGCAGCCAGCGCATGACGCAGGTGGGCGCCTTGATCTGCAAGGTGGTGCTGCGTGCCCCCACTTGCTGAACACCTTCTTCGATCAAGGCGAAAACCTGTTGCACCCGTGGCAACCAGTCATGACCTTCGCGGGTCAGGCTCAAGCCTCGGGCCTGGCGCAGGAACAGGGCGTAGCCAAGATGATCTTCCAGGCCTGCGATCTGCCGGCTCACTGCCCCTTGGGTAATGTGCAGCAGTTGCGCTGCGCGGGTGAAGTTGCAGCACTGGGCAGTGACCAGAAAAGTATGCAGGGCGGGCAACGGCGGCAGGCGTTTCATCAGTACTCAGCCATGATCTTTGGACATGGCTAGTATGAGCTTTTTTGCATTGTGCCGGTAGCCAGCCAGCGGTCCAATGAAGCCTGTTTTCGGCACAACAACAGGCATACGAACATGGCGACTTGCGGTGAAGTACTGGTAAAACTCCTTGAAGGCTATGGTGTGGACCATGTCTTTGGAATTCCCGGCGTGCATACCGTGGAGCTCTACCGTGGGCTGGCACGTTCTTCTATCCGACACATCACCCCGCGTCACGAGCAGGGCGCAGGCTTCATGGCTGATGGCTACGCGCGCACTCGTGGCAAGCCGGGTGTCTGCTTCATCATTACCGGTCCGGGAATGACCAACATCACCACCGCGATGGGCCAGGCCTATGCCGACTCGATTCCGATGCTGGTGATTTCCAGCGTGCAGTCGCGCAACCAGTTGGGAGGCGGGCGCGGCAAGCTGCATGAATTGCCGGCCCAGGGCAGTCTGGTCGCGGGTGTTGCGGGCTTTTCGCATACCTTGATGAGTGCCGATGATCTGCCGATGGTGTTGGCCCGTGCCTTTGCGGTGTTCGAGGGGGGGCGCCCGCGCCCGGTGCATATCGAGATTCCATTGGATGTCCTGGTTGAAGACGCTGATCACCTGTTGAACAGTACGCCTGTGCACATCGCCCGTGCCGGTGCTGCCCCGGCAGCCGTGACGCAGATGGCGACACTCTTGGCCAGTGCACGACGCCCGCTGATTCTTGCCGGTGGCGGTGCCATCGATGCTAGCGGGGAGCTGACGCGCCTGGCTGAATATCTGCAGGCGCCGGTGGCGCTGACGATCAACGCCAAGGGTGTGCTGCCCTCCAACCACCCGCTGCAGATCGGTTCGACCCAGTCGCTGGTGGCAACCCGTGAGTTGGTAGCCGAGGCGGATGTGGTGCTAGCGATTGGCACCGAGCTCGCCGAAACCGACTATGACGTGACCTTCAAAGGTGGCTTCGAGATCCCTGGCCGTTTGCTGCGAATCGACATCGATCCGGACCAGACGGTACGCAACTACCCGCCAGAGCTTGCGTTGGTCGCCGACGCTACAGTCGCTACCCAGGCGCTACTCGTAGCGTTGGCCGATCAGCCGACGCCGGTGCGCGCTGCGCAGTGGGGCGCCGGCCGCGCGGCACGTTTGCGTGAGCGGCTGTTGGCTGATTGGGATGCGCCAATGCACAGCCAGACCCGCATGCTCAAGACCCTGCTCGAAACCTTGCCCAATGCCGTGTTGGTGGGCGATTCGACTCAACCGGTCTACACCGGAAACCTGACCCTGGACATGGATCATCCACGGCGCTGGTTCAATGCCTCAACCGGCTACGGCACGCTGGGCTACGCTTTGCCGGCAGCCATGGGCGCGTGGCTGGGCAGTGCCGAAGCCATTGAGAACCGGGCGCCAGTCATTTGCCTGATCGGTGATGGCGGTTTGCAGTTCACCTTGCCGGAATTGGCCAGCGCAACCGAAGCGCAGGTGCCGCTGATTGTCTTGCTGTGGAACAACCAGGGCTACGAGGAAATCAAGAAGTACATGGTCAACCGCGCCATCGAGCCAGTGGGCGTGGATATTCATACCCCAGACTTCATCGGTGTGGCCAAGGCTCTAGGCTGTGCCGCCAAGGCTGTGAACGATGTCGAGCAACTGCGTGAGGCGTTGCGCCAGGCGAGTGACCGCAAGGGACCGAGCCTGATCGAAATCGATCAGAACCGCTGGATGCAGGTGGTGCCGGCATGATCAAAACTCCAGGGGTCTACATCAACGGTGTTTGGGAGCTTGGGCGCCAGCCGCTGACGGTGATCAACCCCAGCAACGAGCAGCCATTGGCTGAAGTGGCGGGCGGCGATGGCGCGGCGGTAGCGCGTGCGACCCTGGCAGCTCGGGCTGCATTCGCAGAGTGGTCGAAAACATGCGCAAGCGAGCGTGCGGTGGTACTGCGCACGATTGCCGAGGGTGTCGAGGCGAGTCGTGAGCGCCTGGTGTTCCTCCAGGCCAGTAACAATGGCAAGCCGCTCGCCGAAGCACACATCGACGTCGACGATGTCATTGCAACGTTCCGCTACTACGCCGAGCTTGCCGATCAACTCGATGCCGGGCAGGACTGCCCAGTGGCACTGCCGAGCGAGGATTTTGTTGCGCGGTTACGGCGCGAGCCGTGCGGTGTGGTCGGCTTGATCGTGCCCTGGAACTTCCCCATGGTGACTACCGCCTGGAAACTGGCACCGGCATTGGCGGCCGGCTGTTGTGTGGTGCTCAAGCCTTCGGAGGTAACGCCGTTGGCGGAACTTGAACTGGCCAATGTGATTGCCCAGGCGGGCTTGCCTGCTGGTGTGTTCAACCTGGTCTGTGGCGCCGGAGTCGACGTCGGTGCAGCCTTGGCGGCGGACCCGCGTATCGCCAAGGTGTCCTTTACCGGCAGCAATGCGGTGGGGGTCCAAGTGATGCAGCGCGCCGCGGAAACCGTCAAGGGCGTTAGCCTGGAACTGGGTGGCAAGTCATCGTTGCTGGTGCTTGAGGCGGCTAATCTTGATCTGGCTGTTGAGCTGGCGTGTTTGGGCGGTTTCTTCAATGCCGGGCAAATGTGTTCGGCCACCAGTCGCGTATTGGTTGCTGAGGCCTTGTACCCGGACTTTGTCGCTCGTCTGAAATGTCGGGCAGAGGCCATTCGAGTCGGCGACCCGTTCACGGGCGAAAGTGAAATGGGTGCACTGGTCAACCAGGCGCAATACCGGCGCGTGCAGCAACATATCGCTGCAGGCCTGGAGGCCGGCGCGCGACTGCTGTGCGGTGGCGCGCGGCCATCAACGCTGTCGAGCGGGTACTACATCAGCCCCACCGTGTTCACCGATGTGCCCTTGGACAGTGCGCTGTGGTGCGAGGAAATCTTCGGTCCGGTGCTTTGTGTACGCCCGGTGGCCGACGAAGCCCAAGCTGTGGCACTGGCCAACGACAGCGAGTTTGGGCTGGTGGCCAGTGTGGTCAGCAGCGACTTGATCGCTGCCGAGCGGGTGGCCAACGCGCTTGAGGCTGGCTTGGTCTGGATCAACGCGCCGCAAGTGATATTCCCGCAGACCGCTTGGGGTGGCTACAAACAAAGCAGCATCGGGCGGGAGCTTGGGCCTTGGGGATTGAGCGCCTTTCAGGAAATCAAGCACGTGCTCCGAGCGGTGTAGGTCGGTCCACCTATCGCCGGCAAGGTCGGTTTCAACTTTACTCAGGTTCATTGCCATTGCCATTGCCATTGCCATTGCTGTGCTTCTACCTACACAAATCGTGCAGACGCCACAAATCGTCCCTTCAGTAGGCCGAATGGAACCCTTGCGTAGTGGGGCGACGGCCATGGATGGCCGGCGAGCGCCGCAGGGCCAGGACGGCCCTTCGGCGCGGTCCCCACGGGAGCAAGGGTGGAATGAGGGAACCCGAAGCGCAGCATAGGGCCGGATGCAGGGACAAGGGGTTTTGCCCACTTTTGCCCCGACAAAAGTGGGTCGCCGTAAAGGCGAAACCAGCCAGTTGCGCCGCTGCATCAAACGGATATGCCCATCGCCACTCGAGCCACATTCCGGTGCTCACCTGCGGTCGGCCAACTGTGTAGTCAGTGACACATACAGCCAGACGCCGATCCACTGGCGTGAATAAACCTGACCGCGGCCCATAATGCGTCAACCATGTCTGCGCACACGTGTCAGCGATGTGTCCGGTCTCTACAGGACGCTGGCTACCACCGACTGGGGCACTGCACTCCTAAAGTGCACTTCGCAAACGCGCCAAATCCCGTACAGGCGGGGCGCCGTACAAGCGGCTGTACTCCCGGCTGAACTGCGACGGACTTTCATAGCCCACTCGATACCCGGCCACCGCCGCTTCCAGGCCGTCGTTGAGCATCAGCCGACGAGCCTCCTGCAGGCGCAGTTGCTTCTGGTACTGCAGAGGGCTCATGGAGGTGACGGCCTTGAAGCGGTGATGCAGGGTAGAGCTGCTGAGGTTCACCTCACGGGCCAGATCATCGATGCGCAGCGGACGATCGAAGTGCTGGTTGAGCCATTCAATCGCTTGGCACACGCGGTGGGTCTGGCTGCTGGACATGGCTATTTCATACAGGCGATAACCCTGCGGACCGCGCAGCAGGCGATAGAGAATTTCCCGCTGGATCAGTGGCGCCAACACCGGTATGTCTTTTGGCGTATCGAGCAGGCGTATCAGGCGCAGCAAGGCATCGAGCAGTAATGGATCGGTGCGCTCGACGTACAGTCCACGCCCCGAAGGCAATGCCGGAACACCCATGGGGCCGGCCTCGGCAATCAGGTTATTGATCTGCGCCGGGTCGATGTTCATGCGCACCCCAAGGCTGGGATTCTCGGGGCTGGCCTCCAGCAATACACCGCTGATTGGCAGTGCCACCGACAACACCATGTAATTCAACGGATCGTAGAGGTAGCGCTCGTCTCCCAGGCAGATTTCCTTGCTGCCGTGGGCAAGAATGCACAAGGCCGGCTGCGCCAGGGTCGGCATGGAGCGTACGCTTTCTTCGTATTGCACCAGGAACAAGTCTTCGATGGCCGATTCACCACTGACGCTGCGCGGCGCATGACGGCGAACCAGGTCCGCCAGTTTCTGGCGCTGTAGTTCCAGGGCCGGATCGAGTATTGGGCGATCAGAGGCAGGTGTAGACATCGCGGTACTTCCAGAAAAGGACTTGAGCAGCATAGGTATGTGCAAGCAGCGACGCTAGCCGAATGCTGTCGTTGGCTTGCCTGATCCTGCCGCGCGCAGGATCAGGCAAGCCGGTGACAGGAATGGCCTAACGGCGCACGCGATGCATCTCCTAGTCTTGGCAGCCTGACAGTAACAACGGGCTGCTCTAGGAGAAATACCCATGACCTTGCCGCAACCGGTCACCCATCTTGCTTTTATCCGTGCCAGCAGCGGTCGCTCCGTGGAACTGGGCGAGCGCTTGCGCCAATTGCTCGAACCGTCCCGGGAGTGCCCTGGCTGCCTGCACTTCAACCTGCAACAGTCACAAGCGGACGCTGATCTGTGGTTGCTCAGCGGCCTGTGGCGTGATCAGCAGGCGATGAGCGGCTATTTTGCTTCGCCCACATTGGACCTGTTTGGTGAACTGGTTCAAGCCCAGGTGGTCGCCAGTCTAGACCTGCATACCTTTGGGGAACCGTCTGCGGGTTAGAATGACGCTTTCAAGTAATCGATGTGGATGTGAAACACATGGCACGTAAAGAGTTTGCGCAGTTCGAAGCAGTATCGGCAGCTGTTCGCGGCGATGAGGGGTACTGCGCTGCGATCGCCGTGAAAGGCCTGGGCGCCACGGGGGCGCCGCGGTTTCATAAAGTGCTCGAAGGGCAGACGTTCAAGACAGCCATGGCCGCTGACGAGGCTGCCTGCTCCGAGCTTGAACGCCTGCAAGACGTCAGTGACGACGCCGATCTGGTCTGGTAACTCAGCCGTTGACCTGCGGGCGGGCCATCTTGAACAAGTTACCCAACTCGAAGTAATCAGCAGGGCCACCTCCACGCAGGATTGGCTCGGCGGCAGCGGTGTCGTAGATGCCGTCCTTGAGCAGGTGTTCGGCAATATGCACCGCCACCACTTCGCCCAGAATCAACCAACTGGGCACCAGCATCTGGTCTGCTCGCTGCAGCTGAATGATCTGCGTCACCTTGCATTCGAAGGACACCGGACTTTCCTGTACCCGCGGTACAGCGATGACCTTCGAGGCAACCGGTGAAAGGCCGCTCAAGGCAAACTCATCGACGTCGGCCGCCACCGCCGCGCAGCTCTGGTTCATGGCTTCGGCCAGTGGTCGCGTCGCCAGGTTCCAGGCGAATTCGCCGGTTTTCTCGATATTGTTCAGGCTGTCTTTGCGCCCGACACTGGAGAAACCGATGATGGGCGGAATGTAGTTGAAGGCATTGAAGAAACTGTACGGCGCCAGGTTCAAGCGACCTTGCTCGTCCTGGGATGAAATCCAGCCGATGGGGCGGGGGCCGATGATGGCGTTGAACGGATCGTGAGGCAGGCCGTGGCCGTTTGCGGGTTCGTAGTAGTACATCTGCGCTGGCCTTGCGGCCTTCCCTTGGTGAAAGCGTCTAGTGTGCCAAGGCTTTGTCCGACTGAAAACGATTAAGCCCGGCCGAAGCCGGGCTGATTGCAGCGCATCAGGGTTAGCTGATGCGGTGAGCCTGGGTGCGATCAAAGCCGTCTTCGGCAAATCTGGCCGCGCCAGTACGGTCAAAACCATCTTCGGCAAACTTGGCAGCACCGGTGCGATCAAAGCCGTCTTCGGCGAATTTGGCTGCGCCGGTACGATCGAATCCGTCTTCTGCGTATCCCGCCGACTGGGTTTGTACCGCACTGAAGTTGTGGCCATTGGTGCGATCAAAACCGTCTTCTGCAAAAGCGTTGGCAGCCAGTACCGAGAAGGCCAGGGTGAGGATCAGTTTGGTTTTCATGGTCGTTGCTCCGAGGTGGTGAGAGGTTGTTTGTTTCTATGTGTTCAATGCTACGCTGATTAAATTGATTAAAAAGCGCAAAAAATAGCGCTAAAAAATCAAGTTATTCGATGTGTATGGCGACGTTACATCTCTCTAACTCAATGAGTGGGATGGTGGCGCCGGTGATGAACACCCTCTCAACCGCGGATTAATGCGGCGTTAAACATAAAAAAGGGGCGTCCACTGCTGGACGCCCCTTCGCGCTGCATCAGGCCAAGCCTCAGTCGGTGGTGATCCGCGAATGCTTGCGGGTGTCTTTCATGAACACGTACACCAGCAACGAACAGGCGATACAAGCGGTCACGTACCAGTAGAAACCGGACTCCATGCCCTGGGCCTTGAACCACAGTGCGATGTATTCAGCGGTGCCGCCGAAGATCGACACGGTCAGTGCGTAAGGCAGGCCGACACCCAGGGCGCGGATTTCGGTTGGGAACAGTTCAGCTTTGACCACCGCGTTGATCGAGGTGTAGCCACTGACGATGATCAGTGCTGCCATGATCAGGAAGAACGCGCCCCACCAAGTCTGGATGGTGTGCAGCGTGGTCAGGATCGGCACAGTGCACAGGGTGCCCAGTACACCGAAGGCGATCAGGATCGGACGACGACCGATTTTGTCGGACAGGCTGCCAACGATCGGTTGCAGGCACATGAACAGGAACAGTGTGGCGGCCGAGATGGTGGTGGAGTCGGAGATGCTCATGCCCACCGTATTCACCAGGTACTTCTGCATGTAGGTGGTGTAGGTGTAGAAGGCCAGAGTACCGCCCATGGTCAGGCCGACCACGGTGGCCAGTTCCTTCGGATGACGCATCAATGTGCGCATCAGGCTTTCCTTGGACTTTTCCTTCTTGGTGAAGGAGGCGGTTTCTTCCATGCCACGACGCAGGTACAGGGCCACGACCGCGCACAGGGCGCCGATCACGAACGGTACACGCCAGCCCCAGGCATACAGTTGCTCGGTGGTCAGCGTTTGCTGCAGGACGATCAGCACCGCCAGAGCGATGAGCTGGCCCGAGATCAAGGTGACGTACTGGAAGCTGGAGAAGAAGCCACGACGATCTTTGGTCGCCATCTCACTGAGGTAGGTGGCCGAGGTGCCGTATTCGCCACCCACTGACAAGCCCTGCATCAAGCGCGCTACCACCAGCAGGACTGGGGCGGCTACACCGATGGTTTCGTAACCAGGCGTCAGGGCGATTACCAGCGAGCCTGCGCACATCAGCAATACCGAGGCCATCAGTGCTGCCTTGCGTCCCTTGCGGTCGGCGTAGATGCCCATCAGCCAACCGCCGATTGGGCGCATCAAAAAGCCTACGGCAAAGATTGCGGCGGTATTGAGAAGCTGGGCGGTAGAGTCCCCGGCAGGGAAGAAGGCTTTGGCGAAGTACAGGGAAAACGCGGCGTAGACGTACCAGTCGTACCATTCGACCATGTTGCCGATCGAACCACTGAAAATGGATTTCAGGCGACTGCGGGTAGTTTTTTCCGTGGCGGGCGCAATGGCCGCCCCGGCTGGCAGGGTGGTGGAGTTATCCATCTAGGGGACCTTCATCGTTATTTTTGTGGAGCGCGCCGAAACGCAACCTGACAGGGCTATAGCAGGAGCTGTGCCAGGTTCTGAAGGGCCGGCCTAGAAGGGTTTGAGCGTGTTGATGAGCGGAAATCCGCCCATGTCAGCCTTGGTGCTAGGCAAGATTCCGCTTATCGGGGGCTGTCTAAAGGAAGTCTTCGCGCATCAAGCCATGACGCTGCATCTTTTCGTTAAGCGTGCGGCGCGGCAGTTGCAGCTCTTCCATGACCGCTTTGATCTCGCCTTTGTGCCGGCTCAGGGCTGCACGCAGGCACTGCGCCTCGAACGCTTCCTGCTGGGCCGCGAGTGACTGCCCGGATTCGACCGCGGCAATGTCTGGTTCACCCAGACCAAGGGCATGACGCTCGGCAGCGTTGGCCAGTTCGCGAACGTTGCCGGGCCAGGCGTGGCTGAGCAGTTGGCCCAAATGAGCGCCGCTCAAGGCTGGCGCACTGCGGCCCATGCGCTCGCCGGCCAGACGGGCAAAGTGCTCGAACAGCAGGGGGATGTCTTCGCGCCGCTCGCGTAGCGGTGCCAGGCGCAGTTCCGCCACATTCAGACGGTACGCCAGGTCCTCGCGAAAACGTCCGGCGCGGGCTTCTTCGAGCAGGTCCGGCTTTGTCGCGGCGATGATGCGCAAGTCGACAGTGATGCTCTGGTTGGCGCCCAAGCGTTCCAGCTTCTGCTCTTGCAGTACACGCAACAGCTTGGCTTGCTGGGCCAGAGGCATGCTCTCGATTTCGTCGAGAAACACCGTGCCGCCATTGGCATATTCCAGCTTGCCGATGCGCTTGCCCTGCGCTCCGGTGAAGGCACCGCTTTCATGCCCGAACAGTTCAGCCTCGAACAATGCTTCGGGAATGGCGGCGCAGTTGAGTGCGACGAACGGTTTGTCGGCTCGCGGGCCGAAGTCGTGCAGACAGCGCGCGACCTGCTCCTTGCCACTACCGGTTTCGCCACGAATCAGTACGTTGACTGGCAGACTGGCCAGGTCCAGCACTTGTCTGCGCAACTGCTGCATGCCGTGCGACATTCCCAGAAGGTTAAGCTCAAGACGTGCCTTGAGGTCGGCCTGTTCATGCAGGCGGCGATTCTCCAGGACCAATTGGCGTTTCTCCAACGCCCGGCGCAGGCTGCCCAACAGGCTTTCCGGACTGAACGGCTTTTCCAGAAAATCGTAAGCGCCATTGCGGATGGCCTCGACCGCCATGGGCACATCGCCGTGCCCGGTCAAAAGGATCACTGGCAGGTCGGCATCACGTGCCTGAAGCTGATCGAGCAATTGCAGGCCGTCCATTCCAGGCATGCGCACATCACTGAGAATCACCCCTGGAAAGTGTTCGGGCAGTTGCTTCAGGCAGTCGTCGGCGCGGCTGAACAGTTGTACGTCGAAACCGGACAGACTCAGCCACTGCTCGACTGCAGTGCGGATACTGGCTTCATCATCGACAACCATTACCGAATTGAACATCAAGGCTCCAGATCGTAAGGCAGAGTAAAACTGAAACAGGCGCCGCCAGGTTGATTGTCTACCTCCAGGCGGCCGCCGGCCTCATGAATGATGCCATAGGAAATCGCCAGGCCCAGGCCCAGTCCGTCACCCACAGGTTTGGTGGTGAAAAACGGGTCGAAGACACTGCTCAGGTGCTCGGCGGATATACCCCCGCCACTGTCGAGCACGCTCAGTCGCCAATGTTCGGCCACGGCTTCGATACGGATCTCCAGGCGTTTGTAGCTTTTACCGGCCATGGCGTCCAGGGCATTGCGCAGCAGGTTGATCAGTACTTGCTCCAGACGAATGGCATCGCCGCGTATCCAGGCCGGGCGGGCCAGGTACTGAGCCACTTCGACCTGTTCGGCGCGAATCCGTGCATCCAGCAACTGTAGAGCCTGATCAACCACGGTGGCCAGGTCCAGGCGCTCGCGCAGGCCGCTGGGGCTGTTGCGGGCGAAGGTTTTCAGGTGACCGGTAAGTGCAGCCATGCGCTTGAGCATTTGCTCCAGCGGCTCCAGCGCCAGGCGCGCCTCATCGAAACGCTGGTTGTCGAGCAGCAGGCGCAGGGTGGCCAGTTGCATGCGTTGAGTGGTCAGCGGTTGATTGATTTCGTGCGCCAGGGCCGCCGACATCTGGCCCAAGGCGGCCAATTTGGCGGATTGCACCAACCCCTCTTGGGCTGTACGCAGCTCGCGGGTACGCTCTTCGACCAGGCGCTTGAGTTCTTCACGGCTGCGCTGGCGCAGGCGTGCCAGGCGCAAACGCTGGCTGATGAACAGCAGCGCGAATACCAGGCTCAGCCACACCGCTGCAGCAGCGAGTGCAGCATTGCGGCCATCGTCGCTGACCTGTGGCTTGCGCAGCAGGTGCAAGGTCCAGCCCTCGGCCTGCAAAGGCAAACTCTCCCAAATGTATTCGGTGTTGCCTTCAGGACCCTGGACCCGCATCAATTGGCTGTTGTCACCAAAGCGGTTGAGCACCTGATGCTGCAACGGCACCAGTTGTTGCTTGTCGTACTGACGGGTAGCGGCAAGTTCGGCACGGTCAGCGCTGCTCAGTGGACCAAGGTGGCGGTAGCGCCAGCCGTCCTGGTTGGCAATGAAGATGATCCCGCGAGCATCACTGACCAGCAGAATGTCGTTGCCTTGGCGCCATTCGCGTTCCAGTTCCGGAAATTCCAGTTTCACCACCATGGCGCCGAGAAAACGCTTGTTTTCATCCTGCACCGCGCTGGAAAGGAAATAACCGGGGACGCCGCTGGTCACGCCAATGGCATAGAAACGTCCACTGCCGTGGCTACGGGTTTGTTGGAAGTACGGACGAAAACCGTAATTGGAGCCGACGTAGGTGCTGGGCAAGCGCCAGTTGCTGGCAGCCACGGCAAGGCCGGTTCGGTCGAGCAACTCCAGGGTCGAGGAGTTGGCGGCGCCATTGATGCGTTCAAGCTTGCGATTGAGGGCATCCTGAACCTGTTCGTTGACCGGGCCTGCGAGTGCGTTGATCAATTCCGGGTCAAGGGCGAGGACTGCGGGCAGGGCACGGTAGCGTTCGATCAAGGTATGCAGCGACGTGGCGTACAAGCCCAATTGCTGGCTGGCGCGCCCGGCATCTTCGACCATCGACTGACGCTTGGCATGGTGCATCGCCCAGCCTGCAGTGAGGAGCATGCCGGCAAGGATGAAAAAAACGATCAGGCCCAAACGCAGGGCGCGGTACGAGTAGGGCATGGTGCGAATCCCGGCAGATTGAGAAGGCCTCCTGGCCTTCCCTTGGTGCTTGGCGGCGGCTTACAGCAGTTTGAAACGCTGCTGCTGAACGGTTTGCGAGTCCAGGCCGACCTGGACATTGAAATCGCCGGGTTCCGCTGCCCATTGCAGTTGGCTGTTGTAGAACTTGAGGTCTTGTTCGCTGATCTGGAAGCGTACAGTACGTTCTTCACCTGCTTTGAGCATGAGCTTCTGGAAGTTCTTCAACTCCTTCACCGGGCGGCTCATGGACGCGGCAACGTCTTGCACATACAACTGCACCACGGTTTCGCCGTCACGTTTGCCGGTGTTTTTCACACGTATGCTGGCTTCGAGGGACTGACCCTTTTCCAGGGTCTTGCTCGACAGCGTCAGCGCCGACAGGCTGAAGTCGCTGTAGCTCAGGCCGTAGCCGAAAGGGTAAAGCGGACCATTGGGTTCTTCGAAGTACTGCGAGGTGTAGTTACCAGGCTTGCCCGGGGTAAACGGCCGACCGATGCTCAGATGGTTGTAGTACATCGGGATCTGGCCGACAGAGCGCGGGAAGGTAATCGCCAACTTGCCCGACGGGTTGTAGTCACCGAACAGAACGTCGGCAATTGCGTTGCCACCTTCGGTGCCGCTGAACCAGGTTTCGAGAATGGCATCGGCCTGTTCACGTTCCCAGGCCAGCGACAGTGGGCGGCCGTTCATCAGCACCAGTACCAGAGGCTTGCCGGTGGCTTTAAGGGCCTTGATCAGCTCGCGCTGAGCCGCGGGAATTTCCAGCGTGGTACGGCTCGACGACTCGTGGGACATGCCACGGGACTCACCGACCACGGCCACCACGACATCGGACTGTTTGGCTGCCTTGACGGCCTCGTCGATCAGCACGGCGGCCGGACGTGGGTCGTCGACGATTTCCGGAGCATCGAAGTTGAGGAAGTTCAGGTAGTCGAGAATGGCTTTGTCGTGGGTGATGTTGGAGCCTTTGGCGTAGATCACCTTGGCTTTGTCACCGAGCACCTGACGCATGCCTTCGCGCACCGTCACCGACTGATGCGGGCGACCGGCGGCGGCCCAACTGCCCATCATGTCGATGGGCGCGTCCGCCAGCGGACCGACCAGGGCAATGGTGCCAGCTTTTTTCAGTGGCAAGGTTTGCTCGTGGTTTTCCAGCAACACCAGGCTGCGACGTGCTACATCACGCGCTTCGGCGCGGTGCAGGCGGTTGTCGGCGTAGGTGTCGGCCGGGTCTTCACTGGCCTTGCCAATGCGTCGGTAAGGGTCGGCGAACAGGCCCATGTCATATTTGGCGCCCAGTACTTCACGCACGGCATTGTCGATGTCGGCCTGATCGATTTCACCCGCCTTGAGCAGGCTGGCCAGTTCCTCGCCGTACAACGAGTCGTTCATGCTCAGGTCGATGCCGGCCTTGATCGCAAGCTTTGCAGCCTCACGGCCATCGCTGGCCACGCCGTGGCGAACCAGTTCGGTGATGGCTCCGTGGTCACTGACGGTTACGCCTTTAAATCCCCAGTCCTTGCGCAGCAGGTCCTGCATCAGCCAGGTATTGGAGGTGGCTGGTACGCCGTTGATCGAGTTCAGGGCAACCATCACCCCGCCAGCGCCTGCATCGATGGCGGCGCGGTAAGGCGGCAGGTATTCGTTGAACATCTTCGTCGGGCTCATGTCGACGGTGTTGTAGTCGCGTCCGCCTTCCACCGCGCCGTACAGGGCAAAATGCTTGACGGCAGCCATCAGGCTGGTGGGCTCGGCCGGGCTCTTGCCCTGGAATGACTCGACCATTACCTTGGAAATGCGTGAGACCAGATAAGTGTCTTCGCCAAAACCTTCACTGGTGCGGCCCCAGCGCGGGTCGCGGGCGATATCGACCATGGGCGCGAAGGTCATGTCGATACCGTCGGAGGCGGCTTCAAGGGCGGAAACCCGGCCAACCTTGGCGATTGCATCCATGTCCCAGCTCGACGCCAGGGCCAGGCTGATCGGGAAAATCGTGCGATGGCCATGGATCACGTCATAGGCGAAGAACATCGGGATCTTCAGGCGGCTGCGACCTGCCGCGTCCTGCATCGGACGGTTCTCGGCACGGGTGATCGAGTTGAAGGTTCCGCCAATGCGGCCTGCGGCGATTTCCTTGCGGATCATTTCCCGGGGCATCTCCGGGCCGATGCTGATCAAGCGTAATTGGCCGATCTTCTCGTCCAGGGTCATCTGGCCCATGAGGTCGGCGATGAATACTTGTTTGTTCTTCAGCGGATCGGCAGATGTGTCGGCAAGGGCCGACTGACTGGCCAGGCTGACAAGGAGGCCCAGCAAACACAGCTTATTCATTAAGTTCTTTTCTCAAGGCTCATGGCAGTATTCACGGTGATACTGCCCAGCCGAAGTTGGGGAAGCGGCTATTGTTGTAGTTTGCTGGGCATCTTTTAGCCGATTGGGCCGTCACGATCCAGCGGCGGTGATCGATTATGCCTCAAGTACACACGTACACGCTGATCAAGGAGTAAGGCAACTATGCAGGCAATACAGTTCAAGGGCGCAAAGGTATGGCTGTTGCTGGTACTCAGCAGCATTCTGGCCGGTTGCGGGATCAACAACATTCCCAACTATGACGAGCAGGTAAAGGCTGCCTGGGCCCAGGTGCAGAACCAGTACCAGCGCCGCGCGGACCTGATCCCCAATCTGGTGGAAACCGTCAAAGGCTATGCCAAGCAGGAACAGGAAACCCTGACCGCGGTCATCGAAGCGCGTGCCAAGGCCACTTCGATCCAGGTTGATGCCAGCACCTTGGACGATCCGCAGAAGCTGCAACAATTCCAGCAGGCACAGGCGCAACTGACCGGTGCGCTCAGCCGCTTGATGGTGGTGTCGGAACGCTATCCGGACCTGAAATCGAACCAGAACTTTCTGGCCCTGCAGTCGCAGCTTGAAGGCACGGAAAACCGCATTGCCGTCGCGCGCAAGGATTTCATTGCCGCGGTGCAGCGCTATAACACCGAGATCCGCACCTTTCCCGGGCGCCTGTGGCACAGTGTGATGTACAGCAGCCTGCCGCTGCGAGAGAACTTCGAAGCCACCGCCACTGATGCCGACAAAGCACCTGAAGTGAAATTCTGATGCGTCTGCTGCAATGGGGGCTGCTGCTGGCGCTGCTGATTGTCACGCCGTTGCGCGCCGAGCCAAGTTTTCCGGCCTTGACGGGCCGTGTTGTGGACAACGCCGGCTTGCTCGATGGCGGCAGCCGCGCGCAGCTCGAACGGATGCTCACTGCCCACGAACAGGCGACTGGCGAGCAGGTGGTGGTTGTCACTGTCAAGGATCTGCAAGGGTTGCCCATCGAGGATTTCGGCTACCAGCTCGGACGCCATTGGGGCATCGGCCAGAAGGGCAAGGACAACGGCGCCCTGTTGATCGTCGCCCCGGCGCAGCGCAAGCTGCGCATCGAAGTTGGCTACGGTCTTGAGGAGCGTCTGACCGATGCCCAGGCTTCGGTGATTATCAACGGCATCATCACGCCAGCGTTTCGCCGTGGCGAGTTCAGCCTGGGCATTGTCCAGGGCACAGCTGCGATTCTCCAGGTGTTGGGTGGCAACCCTTTGGCCGAACCGTCGCGCGCTCAAGGTAGCGCTGAGGAGCAAGCGCCGGCCTGGGCCGTTGGCTTGTTCGTGCTGATGATTATCCTGGTCTTTGCCGCGCAGTCCTTGGGGCTGGGCGGTGGCGGGCGCGGTGGCCGTGGCGGTATGGGCGGTGGTTTTGGTGGCGGCTACGGCGGTTTTGGTGGTGGACGTGGTGGTGGAGGGGGCTTCAGTGGCGGCGGCGGTGGCTTCGGTGGTGGAGGTTCCTCCGGTGGTTGGTAGAACAGTAATCAAAGAGATAGCCCGCGCATGACATTGCTCACTGAACATGAACAGCGACAGGTAGCCGAAGCGATTGCCAAAGTCGAACGGCATACCGATGCCGAACTGGTCACGGTCCTGGCAGCCCGTGCTGACGACTACGCCTATATTCCGCTGCTCTGGGCCAGCTTGCTGGCCTTGCTGGTACCTGGCGCAGTTTATTATCTGGGCGGTTGGTTGAGCGTCAACGGTTTGCTGATCGCGCAATGGCTGACGTTTATTGTCTTGTGTCTGCTGTTTCGGCTACCTGGTGTGACGACCCGATTGATTCCCCGTTCGGTGCGCCACTGGCGCGCCTCGAACCTTGCCAGACGACAGTTTCTGGAGCAGCAGTTGCACCATACGGTGGGTGGTACCGGGGTGCTGATATTCGTCAGTGAGGCCGAGCGTTATGTGGAAATCCTCGTCGATGAAGGCATTTCCAGGCACTTGGACAACCAGGTATGGGAGGGCATCGTCCAGCGCTTTACCGAACAGGTTCGTCAAGGCCAGACCGTGCAGGGCTTTGTCGGCTGTATCGAGGCTTGCGGCGAGTTGCTGGCCAGCCATGTGCCAGTGACCCATGCGCGCAACGAACTGCCAAACCGCTTGGTCGTGCTCGGGTGATCTGTAAACGCTGATCGACAAAAGCTGTGCGCAGGCCGGTCATCCACGTAAAATGCCGGCACTGCGCCTAGCCGCTCCTTCCGCAATCCGAGGCACCCACCCCTGATGTCCGATTCCTTCACCGCCCAGGCCGCGCCGGATGCACGTGCGCAATTTCTGAGCCTGCTCGCCACCAGTCTGGAACAAAATGCCCTGATCAAGCTGGTGCTGGCGCGCCACGTCGGTACTGAAGAAGCCTTGCAACGGATCATTGCCAAGCCGCTTACAGTGAAGGGCCAGGCGTGCCTGTCCTTGGTCTACCGCTACCAGACCCGCGATATCACCCGTAACGTGCCGAACCAGGAAGCCCTGGCGCTGGTGGCAGAGTTGTTGCCCGCATCATTTCGCAATGCGCACCTGTCGAGTCTCAGTGATGAAGCACAGCTTGAGTTCAGCAAGAAGGGCAAACCGATGCTGCACCGCAAGGCTGTCAAGCAGGAACGCGAGGCGCCCGCCGGCGAACACGACCGGGAGAAAAAGCGCTATCTGGAACTGAGCCGGCCGTTTCTGCATGACCTGGGCGTGACCGACAAGCAGTGCGCCTTGATCCCGGCCATGTCACGCAAGTGGAAGCAGATCAACAAGTTCATCGAAGTGTTTTCCCATGCGTTGAACTCAGCGCCGCTGGCTGTCGATCAGCCGCTGCGCGTTGCCGACTTCGGCTCGGGCAAGGGCTATTTGACCTTCGCTATCCACGATTACCTGCGCAACACCTTGCAGCGCGAAGCCCAGGTAACGGGGGTCGAGTTGCGCCAGGACATGGTTGACCTGTGCAACGCCGCCGCTGCGGGTCTGGAGCATCCGGGACTGGTGTTCGAGTGTGGGGATGTGCGCAGCGTAGTGCCCAGCGCCATCGAAGTGATGATTGCTCTGCATGCCTGCGATATCGCTACCGACTATGCGATTCACACCGGAATTCGCTGCGGTGCGGCCATCATCATGTGTTCGCCGTGCTGTCATAAACAGATTCGTCCGCAGATGCACAGCCCGGGCCTGCTCAAACCGATGCTGCAGTACGGACTGCACCTGGGGCAGCAGGCAGAAATGCTCACCGACAGCTTACGTGCCTTGTATCTGGAAGCCTGTGGCTATGAAACCAAGGTGTTCGAGTTCATCTCGCTGGAACACACCAACAAGAACAAGATGATCCTGGCGGTGAAGCGTCAGGCGCCGCAGAATCCAACTGCCTTGCTGGAAAAAATCCAGCAGTTGAAGGCGTTCTACGGCGTTCAGGAGCACTGCCTGGAGACCTTGTTGCGCGCTGATGGCCTGATCGCAGCCTGAAGATCGATCCGCTCCCATTCTATGGGAGCGGGCTTGCCCGGTGATCAGGCTCGCACGGGCGCTGGATGCACCTGGGTCTTGCGCCCCAGGACTACGGTAGCGATCACGCCTGCAGCAAACACCCAGGTGATCGGCTCTACGTGCTCGCCGAAGAACAGCGCCGAAAAGGCGATGGTGAAGAAAATCTGCAGCAACTGGATCTGGCTGACGCGGGCGATCCCGCCCATCGCCAGTCCTGCGTACCAGGCAAAGAAACCAATGAACTGCGAAAACAGCGACACGTAGCCAAATGCCCACCAGGCTTTGGCACTCACTGGCCCCTGATGCTGCAGAGCCAGGTAAGCAACAGGGCCGATCAATAACGGGGTCGATAGCACCAACGCCCAGCAGATCACCTGCCAACCACCCATCTCCCGCGCGAGCCGCCCACCTTCGGCATAGCCCAGGCCACCCACGGCGATGGCCGCCAGCATTAGCAAATCGCCCGCCTGAATTTGTCCGGCACCCATGATCAAGGCGTATACAAGCACCAGTGCGCTGCCCAGCGCCGCACAAGCCCAGAAGGCTTTCGACGGGCGCTCATGGGACAGCCAGGCAGCATAGATGGCCACGCACAGAGGTTGCAGACCGTTGACCAGGGCGCCATGGGACGCCGGCACTGTCTGCATGGCCCAGGCGGAAAATACCGGAAAGCCGAGGATAACGCCCAGCGCTACCAGGCTAAGCCCCTTGATCTGCCGCCAGCTTGGCCATTTCTCTCGCCGCCAGAGCAGTAAGGCCGCGGCCGGGATGGCCGCCAGCAGGGCGCGGCCCAGCCCATTTAGCAGCGGATGCAGTTCCTGCACGACGATTCGGGTCATGGGCAGGGTCAGACTGAAAATGATGACACCGAGCAGCCCAAGGGCCATCCCGGTGTTTTCGCGGCTGGACATAACGAAAGCCTGTGACAGATGAGTCCCGTCATTGAGCCACAGCCGGCACGGATGATCCGGTTACAGTTGGTCACAAGTTCATCCGTACAGTTTGCTGTCGATCAGAAGAAGCGGGTGATGCTCACCTTGGCGTTGCGACCCTGGCTGTAGGCGTAGGCGCCGCTGAGTTCAGCGCGGTAGTCCTGGTTGAACAGGTTGTCGATGGTCAGGTTGACCTCGGTGCCCTTGAGGTACGGCTGCTGGGGCTTCCAATTGGCGAACAGACCGTGGAGCTGATAATCGTCGTTGGCGTAATGATCGTAATAGCGGTCACCCAGGGAACTGCCCGGGCCTTCGCGGTAGTTGTCGCTGGGCAAACGGTCGGTCTTGCGGATGAACTGTGCCTGCCAGCCCACCTTGGCATCCCAACTGGGGATCTTCACACCCAGGGTGGTGATCCATTTCGGCGCTGGAATGTCCTTGGCCCAGACATCCGGTCCCCAGGGGTTGGTGTAGGCCCCTTCATGGCGGCCGGTGATCCATGAGTACGACAGCGAGCCAAAGAGGTAGGTGGAGTCGTAGAAGCTTTCGACCTCGAAACCTTTGATCGTCACGCTTTTGATATTTCGGTAGTTGGACATCAAGCCTTTGCCGCATGCCTTGGAGATGCTTTCGCCGTTGACCAATTGTTGCGGGCAGCCAATGCCGGTGGCTTTGAAAATCTCGTCGTCGATCTCGTTGCGGAACAAGGTGGTGCGGATCAGCACCATGTCCTGGTCGGTGAATACACTCGACAGATTAGTGATGTTACCGGCGCGCAGAGCGGTCATGCGTTCCGGGTCAAGATTCCGGCTGGAAGCGGTACGAGTGCCCAGACCCTGGATTTCATACTGCTCATCGAGTACCGGGGCCCGCCATGTCTTACTGTAGTCGGCGAAGAAGGCCGTCTGGTCGTTGGTCTTCCAGAAGATCGACAGGCGTGGCGTCCAGCCGCTGTAGGTTTTTTCGCTGTAGTCGTGGCCCAGTTTTGGATTGTTGTAGAACGGCGCGTCGTTTTCCTTGCCCTTGTTGGCGACATGGTCGTAGCGCAGAGAGGGGGTCACAGTGACGTCTCCCAGGGTGATTGCATCCTGGATGAAGTAGCCCTGGCTGTCGACGCTACCGCTCGGCATGAAATTGGGTTGGTAGTGGCCGTTGTTGTACAGCGGGGTGTCGTATTTTGCCCCAGGCATCCACATTTGCGTGTCACGCTCGTGGCGACGTACCTGGAACCCCGACGTGAACGCATGTTCCAGGGGGCCTGTGGCGAACAGGCTGACGTTGCGTACATCGAGCATCTGGTCGGTGTATTCGGTGTCCATCTTACGCCCGCCGGTGGACGGCTGGAAAAACGCGGTGGCATCGCGCTCGTCGGTTTGCTTGGTATCAGATACCGAATACTTCACTTGCAGATCAATCAGCGGGTTGTTGATCGGCTGGTACTTATAGGTGGTCGACCAAGTGGTATCGGTGGTGGTGCGATTGGCCAGGTAGCGCTTGAGGGCATTGTCGTAGCCGAACCTGTCGATGTCGTTCTGGGTCGGCGGAGTAGGGTAGGCGGTGGAGGAGAAAGGCGCCCAGCGCTCGCTCTGAGAACGCGACCAGGAAAAGCCCAAGGTGTGTTCGTCAGTCAAGTGCATGTTGAACTTGAGCAGCCCGCCGTCCAGATCCAGGGCACTGTTGGGCAGGCGTTGGGGGTTGATCGGGTAGTCGTTGTCGGGATCCGGTAGGGTACCGGCCAGCTTCATGTCGCCACCGTCTCGCTTGGTCAGGTACACCAGCGCATCCATGCGGCCATCTTCGGTGCGCCCGAACAAGGCCGAGCTGTAGACCTGCTGGTGATCGTTACTGGCATAGCCGTATTTGAGCATGGCGCCGCTGTTGCGCCCTTCCTGCAGCAAATCGGGGGCATCTTTGGTGATCATGTTGACACTGCCGCCGAAGCCACCGTTACCGGTGAAGATCGAGTGCGGGCCTTTCTCCACTTCGATGTTCTTGATCAGCTCCGGCTCGATGAAGATGGTGCCCTGCTGGTAGCGCTCAAAGCCGCTTTTGGTCGCCCCATCGACAGTCATGGGTACGTCTTCGGCGTCGCCCAGGCCCCAGATATTGATGGTCTGGCCACCTGGTTTGGCCGATCCACCCATGTTCACCCCGGGCAGGGTCGATAGCACGCTGGGAATGTTGCTGGGCTGGTAGCGGTCGATATCCTCCTGGGTCAGGGTCGAGCGGCCAACGGTGCTGGGGTCAACCTGCAGGCCATCGCCAACAATGCTGACCGCGCCTAGTTGGATGCCATTGTCTGCTGTCGGATCATTGTCGCGCAGTCGCACCACATAAGTGTTTCCGACCTTGACCACGGCGAAGCGACTGTTGCGCAGCAACAGGTCGATGGCCGCCTGGGCTTCGTAAGTGCCGTTAATGGCAGGGGCTTGCACGCTGCGCAGCAGGGCTTCGTCAAACAGCAATTGCACCTTTGCCTGCTGGGCCAACTGGCTCAACGACACCGCCAGTGATTGTGCCGGCAGCTGCAGCTCGGCCGGAGCGGCCTGCGCCTGGAGGCTCAGGGCCAGGCAGGCTGCCAACAGCGATGGACGGGCAGACAGCGGTGAAAGTGGACGAAACGCACGCAACATGAAATCCCCCAGTACGGCAACAGATGCCAAAAAGGCCTGCAGTGACTACGCAGACGGGAGGAAGACGTGGCGGCGCTTGAAACCCTCATATGCGAATGAAAAATATTCTCAATTTATTTGCGCTCGATGCGCACGCGGCCATCGGCGAGGGTGACGGCCTTGACAGGGAGCAAGGCGGGCAGGGCATTGAGCAATGCATCGGGGTCTTCGACATCCAGGTTACCGGAGACCCTGTAGCGGCCCAACGCAGGGTCGGCGAGCAGGATCTCAGCGGAGCGATAGAGTGAAAGTTCATCGATCAGGCTGCTCAGTTCGCGATCGCGAAACGTCACATGACCACCGCGCCAGTCGGCCACCTCTTCATTGCTCAGGGTCTGCCAACTGACGCTGCCACGGGCCAGGTTGTAGGTGGCGCGCTGGCGAGCACCGAGCAGTGCCGATGGCTGGTGCTCTCCGGGCGTTTCCAGGGCGACCTGACCATGGGCGACGCTTACCACCAGTTCATGTCGACTGCGGCGCAGGTCGAAACCGGTACCCACTACCCGCACACGAGCACTACCGGCATCGACAAACAATGGCCGTTCCTTGTCGGCGGCAACATCGATGTAGAACTGGCCCTTGTCCAGATGGATCAGGCGCCGGTCGCCATCGAAATCAATGCGCACGTGGGTGTGCGCATTGACGCTCAATTGGCTGCCATCAGGCAGTTCGAGGGTCTGCGGCTGTTCGTTGTAGACCGCTACCGTCTGGGCGTAGTGATGGTTTGGCAGTCCCAGGTTGCCCGCCAGCAGCGCGCAAAGCACGGCTGCGGCCACCGCCAGTCCCGGGCGCCAATTTCTGACCTTGCGAGTAGGCAGAGGCACGGGTTGGTTTAGGGTTTTGAGTGCAGCCAAATCATCCCAGAGCTGGACGAACTGGGTGTAGGCTCGGGCATGTTCGGGCGTCTGCATCCACTGCTCGAACTCTTTGCGCACGGCTCTCGATGGCTTGTTGCGGTTGCGTGTGAACCAGCTGGCCGCCTGGGCATCGACCGAACGCTTATCGATTTCTGGGGTTGTAGTCATTCTGGCTGCTCCATGCCGTCGTCACTGTCCAGGCGTTGTTTGCAATGCAGCAGTGCAGCGGCAATGTGTTTTTCTACCATGCTCACGGAGATGCCCATGCGCTCCCCGATCTGTGCCTGCGTCAGACCTTCGAAACGGTGCAGCATAAGGGCTTCGCGGCGGCGCGGCGAGAGCTCGGCGAGAACACGTTTCAATTGCTCCAGGCGTTGTTGCTGCTGGGCATGGTTCAGCGGGTCATTGCGAGTGTCCAAGGTAGTGACGTCATCGGCCTGAGATTGTTCATCCAGCACGGCGTGACGAACACGTTGGCGGCGCCAGTGATCGTTGAGCAGGTTACGCGCGACCTGGAACAGAAAGGCTCGTGGCTGCTCTACCCGCGACCGATCACGATAGCCCAGCCACTGGGCGAACACATCCTGTGTCATGTCGGCGGCATCGCTGGCGTTATCCATGCGCTTGCGCAGGAAATGCAGGATGTCAGCATAAAACCCGCGGCACGTATCGTGGCCCAGCGAGTCCGGTTTGGGGCGTTGCATGCAAGCTTTCCAGGATGGAGCGAAGAAGAAAGCTGCGAATGTTAGCGATAATTATTGTGATTTGCCATGGCGAAATCATCATGCCGTCAGCGCCGCTTGCGCGTGACCAGCGGAACCGGAATTTCAAGCTCCGGCGCGCCCAGGGGGTGGCTGCTGGCGTCGAAGAAGTACAGCGGCAGGTCTGCCGTGTGGGCAAAGCGCTGGGTGTAGTGCTGCTTCTGGCTGATGATCGAGGCCTCGCTCAAGGGGCGGATGGCGATCGCCAGATACGCCGGGTGCGCCTCTTTGATAGCGTGCAGCAAGTGGCGGTCGCTGCCGTCCAGATGCTGGCCGAACAGGCACAGGCCACCTTGATGGCCGGCGAGTTCGCCCAGGCACCAAGTGAGGTAGTCGCAACTGCTGATGGCCTTGAGCTTGTCATCGCTGCTGCCTTCATTGACGAACAGGGGGACGTCACCCGGGGTATTGACCGCAAAGCCATCGAGCAGCTGACTATCGCTGGCGCTGCGCTGGCGAGTGCTGCCGTCCTGTTGCTTGAGCAGATGCAGGCCGCCGTGTAGATAGAGCAGGCGTGTCCCCGGTCTGCGGGTGTGGCGGATATCGAAAACGCCCTCTTCATTGAACAGCTGCTGGAATGCGTCCGGCGTCTGACTGGCGGCCCAGTGGCACAGCAAGTCGTAGTTGCTCGAATAGACGCTCTGGTAGTTACGCAGCTCGCTGTTGATCACCTGCAGCGTCGATTGCGGCAGCAGGCGCCAGGGGAGGTGGACGCTACGTACCGCGTGAATCAGTGCTTCCTTGATCGCGTAATAGCGATTCAAAGGCGCTGATGAACTGACCGCCAGGGCCGCATTAACACGTACGGTGGTGTTCAGCGCGCTGAGTACCGGCTCGAACAGCTCGGTACCGAGGGATTTGAACAACGCCTGATCAGTCAGGCCGAGCGGTTTGTGCCGCACCCGCTGGGCTTCTTCGAACAGGGAGAAATAGGTGAAAGGTCGCCACAATGCTCGACTGGCGCCGTTGCCCAGGAGCAGACCGCTGCAAGGATGGCTGGCAATCAGTTCCGGCCAGGAGTGAAGGCTGGCATCGAGGTTGGTGTGGGACATTCGGCATCTCTATGATGTGGCGGCAATCGGCGCGACTTTAGCATGCAACCGGCTTGTCATCAGCGTCGGCGACTATGCTGGATGCGCTGCACAATTGAGGTACGACTATGTTGCTTGAAGGGATCCGCCGCTATTGCTGCCTGGCGCTGTTGCCGCTCGCTGGCTTGAGCGATGCCGGACAGGGCAAGGCACTGGCGCATCTGCAGGGCATTGCTCACCCGGCAGTGATTGCCCATCGCGGCGCCTCGTTCGATGCGCCGGAGTCCACGGCGCCGGCCTACCTGTTGGCGCGTGAACTGGGGGCCGATTACCTGGAGTTGGATCTGCAACGCAGTCGCGACGGCGTGTTGGTTGCTGTGCATGACGATACGCTGCTGCGCACCAGTGATGTTGCGCAGCGTTTTCCCGAGCGCAAAAACAGCCCGGTCAGCGCTTTTACCCTAGCTGAATTGAAGTTGCTCGATGTCGGCAGTTGGTTCAACAAAGCCTATCCCGAACGTGCTCGGAGCCGTTTCGTGGGCTTGAAGATCCAGACGCTCGATGAGGTCATAGATATCGCCGAAGGCGATCCGCGCAAGCAGCCCGGGCTCTATATCGAAACCAAGAAACCGCGGTTGTTTCCCGGCATCGAGGCCCAGCTCAAGGCCCGCCTGCAGGCACGCGGCTGGCTCGAGCAACCGGGGCGGGTGGTGCTGCAGAGCTTTGACCGCAGCAGTCTGGCGTTACTGCAACAGGAGATGCCACAGGTGCCCAGGGTGTTGTTGTTATGGATCGGCGACGGCGGTATCGAGCCGGCATCCAAGCAGACCTTCGCTCAATCGGGTGAATCCGACAAGGCGGCGTTCTACGCCCGACAACAGCCCGAGAGCCAGGCTGAGTTCGAACGCTGGCTTGATTACGCCAAAGCGACGGGTGCCATTGGTGTCGGCCCATCGGCGGCGCGCTCGGCCGGAGGTGCGCAGAGTTACGCCGACCTGGCGCAGCCGTGGATGAACCGTCTTAGCCATGACAAGCAACTATTGGTGCATGTCTACACCGTTGACGAAGAAGTGGACTTCGCCAAGGTCATGGCTGCTGGGGTAGATGGAATCTTCACCAATCGCAGCGGCAATTTGTTGCGCCACTTCTCGCGCCCGGCAGCCCTGAACGAAGTGCAAATACTCGACGAACAAGGCTATTGAGGATCTGGTCTGGATCCAATAGCTACCGTAGACTGCGCGTTTTGCGTGTTCGCTCGGAACCCTTTGCCAATGACCTTTTCGCTGCTGTTTGCCGTAATGGCTTCTGGTTTTATCTATGGCATCACCCCGGGTCCGGGTGTGCTGGCGGTGCTGGGCATTGGCGCTGCGCGCGGCCGCAAGGCCGGTGCGGGCTTTCTCTGCGGTCACCTGCTCGGCGATGTGCTGTGGTGCAGCACGGCGCTGGTCGCTATTGTCGGGGCCCGTCAGATTGGCAGTTCGGTGTTCGATATTCTTGGCCTGCTCAGCGGTCTGTATCTGTTCTGGCTGGGTTGGCGCGCGTTGCGCAGCCGTCCTGGCAGCGCTGACGGTGAGCGCGGTCCTGTACGCAAGCCGTTCTGGCATGGTGTGGTGTTCGGCCTGACCAATCCCAAGGCCTACCCGGTGGCAGTTGCAACCTTCACCGCCTTGCTCTCCAGCCGCGCCGAAGCATTGGACTGGTCGATGCTGCCAATGCTCATCGCACTGAGCTTTGTCGGTGGCCTGCTGGCCTACGTAATCCTTATCGCGGTGGTTGGCGCGCGCCATGTGCGCACGCTCTATACCCGCTACGAACTGTGGATCACCCGGGCTTGCGGGCTGATGTTCATCGGCTTTGCCGTCAATGCCTTGATGCATGCTCTGCCGGGGCTGATGCCGCAGCGCTAAGGCTGCGGCCCTGCGGCTCAGGTCGGTGCCGATACGGCACCTTTGCGCGTGCGGTTGCGCCACAGGCGGTAGGCGCGGATGCCCGAGCGCACTGACCCGAAAAGCATGCCTTTTTCCATTTCCCGAGCAATGCCCGAGCGCACCAGCATGCGTAGAAACTGACCGCGCGCTCGGGCGATGCCAAAGTGGATGCCACGCGCTTGCAAAGTGTCACGCACCTCGCGCAATGCTGATATGCCGCTGACGTCGATCGAACTGACCGCTTCGGCGTCGAATAGCACTGCCCGAGGTTCATTTTCCTGCTGCACTGCGTCGAGCAGGCGCATCTTGAAGTAGTCGGCATTGAAGAACAGGATCGCGTCATCGAAGCGATACACCACCAGCCCCTTCACTGTGCGGGCTTCCTTGTGCTGACGGATATCCACCTGACCTTCGACGCCGGGCATCCAGCCCAGCACCGCATCGGTCGGCTGGTAGATGCTGTAGAGCAGGCGCAGGATCGCCAGGGTCACGGCAAAAATGATTCCGGGCAGCACGCCGAGCCCCAGCACCCCAACGGTTGTCAGCACACACAACCAGAACTCGAAACGGCTGAGCTTGTAGATCTTGCCCAGGGACTTCACATCGATCAGGCCCCAACCGGCCATCAGCAGTACGGCGCCTAGCGCTGCTTGTGGAATCCAGGCCATCGGTGCGGTGAAAAACAACAGGATCAGGGCGATGACCAAGGCGGCAATAATACCCACCAGTTGGCTTTTGCCCCCGACCATGTCGTTGACCGCCGTACGCGAGTCGGCGCCGCTGATGGCGAAACCCTGGGAAACACCGGCGGCGATGTTGGTCACACCCAGTGCCAGGAACTCATGGTTGGCATTGATCGCATAACCGTGCCGAGCTGCGAAGCTGCGGGCCGTGAGCATTGCGCTGCAGAAACTTACCGTGGCAATACCCAAGGCGTCGCGCATCAGGCTTTTCATCTCTTCCAGGTTGGTTTGAGGCCAGGTCAGCTCCGGGATGCCTGCGGGTACCGGGCCGAGAATAGCCACACCGAAACGATCCAGGCCAAACACGCCGACCACTGCTGTGGCGATAATTACCGTGACCAAGGCAGCCGGCAGGCGCGGGTAGCGACGCGGCAACCAGATCAGCAGCGCCAGGCCTGCCATGCCGATTGTGAGCGTCAACCAGCGGATTTCTCCCAGGCGCTCGACCAAGTTGATCAGGCTGAGGATGAAACCATTGCCTTCTATCTGAAAGCCCAGCACCTTGCCCAACTGCCCTGCCAACAGGCTAAGGCCAATACCGTTCAGGTAACCGATCAGAATCGGGCGCGAGAAGAAACTGGCAATAAAACCGGCACGTGCCACGCCCGCGCCGATCAACATCAGCCCAACCAGCAGGGTGATGATCACCGACAACTGCGCCAGTCGGGCGGGATCACCCATCGCCAGCGGGGCAATGGCGCCTGCAATCATGGCGCAGGTCGCTGCATCCGGGCCGACCATCAATTGCCTTGAACTGCCCACCAAGGCATAGACCATCATCGGCAGAATACAGGCGTACAACCCGTATTGCGGTGGTAAACCGACGATCTGTGCGTAGGCGATGGCGATCGGAATCTGAATGGCTGCCACCGACAATCCAGCTTGCAGGTCGGCATGGAACCATTCGCGGCGATAGTGCAAAAGATTGGACAGGCCTGGGAGCCAGCGTGAGAGCAGCATGAACAGTCCTTTAGAGTGTTTCGCAACAAGGCTGAAGAATACGCAAACGCTCTAATTAAAGCGCATTGCGCGATCCAAAGCTGGTGCCAGATCAAAAGGTTGTGCTGGTCTTGCGCTGGCGTTCGAGTCAACCCAGGTCGGCGGTCTACTCGAACCCAGGAGCCTGTTGATAAGCGCGCGTGCCAAAACTAGAAGTTCAGGCGAAGCATCGTGCGCCAGAAGTTTTTAACCGGTGATCGCCGGTGTTTGTTCCAGTTGCGTTGCCACCAGTCATCTTCATTGCGTACGACCGCTTCGATATCACTGCCAACGTCTGATCCTGCGTGTTGGCGAAACAGCATCGGAAACGCGCAATGTTGTTTGATCTGCTTTTTGAACACCACATCCACAGGCGTGCCGTCGTAAGGCGTGTTGGCCAGCACCTGACATCCCTCGCGGGAAAGAATGTAGGCATGCAGTGCTACAACCTTACCTCGGGCAATATAGGGGAACCAGGTCAACCATGTTCTACCCATGCTGTAGCCCAAGTGCAGCGCCTGGAAGTTTCGAGTGCGGATGAAGCGATTGATCCAACGAATCGGTGTTGCCTTCAATTCGTAGGGCTTAACATCATCTTCAAAGATCAGTACTCGGTTTAATCCTTCGTCCAGCGCTTTCTTTGCCAGCGCTTGGTGAGATTCGTAACATCCTTTTACAGGGTCTTGGTTTCTTTCGACGACATGGAATATTACCGGGTTATGAAGTAGGCAACCCAGGGTTTTCCTGAACAACTCACGTCTGTCGGTCCGTTCTTTAAGCGATATGCAGTACACAGCATCTACATCGAACTTGATCTTACTCACCGCGCAATCCTTGAATCACCAACAACTCCTGAACATGCATGATTTCTATGTGCTGGCGAGTTCAACAGGCAGGGGTCGAACGCCAGAAAATTAAAACGCCAAGGGCCCTTTTTGCCCATAGGGAGATACGGTCATTTCGGACTGACTTGCGCAGACACGGGCTCAGATCAAGTGTTTGTTTCAGAGCAGGGTCTGAAATGACGAGAGCAAGAGGGGAGAGGCGCTAATGGTGTTTCCGTTGCTTCTGTTACGGTTAACGGCAAAGAATGCTGTTACAGAAAAGGAATTGAACACCTGGACAAAGCTGGAGCGGGTGAAGGGAATCGAACCCTCGTTATCAGCTTGGGAAGCTGGAGTAATGCCATTATACGACACCCGCTTTCAGGGCTGACTTTTTACCAGAATCACGATGAAGTTTGAAGTGTTGCCCTGCAAAAAAACTGGACGGTGGCCGGTAGCACGAGATCCTGCATCTTCTTTTTGGCCGTTGCCACTGATGCAAGAGGCTGTGCTACCGCCAACGCTGTTGTTCAGATCGCCAGGGCATGGTGATCCTGAGTGTGCTGATAACGCACACGCGATTCTCGTACTGCCGGCTTGAGAAAGCCCAGCAATGCATCGCGGGTATCGTTGCAGGCTGCCTTGTGCTCCATGTCGAGGAAATGTCCTGTCGCTCGGATCTCGCTGAAGTGGCTGTTGCGCACATGCTGGCTGAACTGCCGTGCATCGTCGATGGTGGTGTACTCGTCCCATTCACCATTCACGAACAGCACCGGAATGTCGATTACACGTGCGCAGCGTAGGGCATTGTCCAGGTCGTTTTCGAGCACCTGGTTGATGTGAAAATGCATTTGCGCATATTCGTGGTTGTCCAGGCTGCTCACGTGCCGGTAGTTGAAGCGCTTGAAAAGCGAGGGCAGGTGTTTGCCGATGGTGTCGTTGACCAGATTGCCCACCTGGTAACGGTCACAGGCGCTGAGGTAATGGCAACCCCGCTCGAGGTAGTCGCGCATTGGTTCGTTGATGACCGGTGAGAACGAGCTGACGACGGCCTTCTCGATACGCCGCGGTTTGTGTGCCAGGGCTAGCAGTGTGCAGGCACCGCCCCAGGAAAACGACATCACGTGATCGGCAGCGAAGTGATCGATCAATTCCAGCAGTATCTGCCCTTCGGTTTCCTTGGTCAGCAGCCGCTCGTGACGGTTGTGGATCTTGGACTTCCCGGCGTAGGGCTGATCATAGAGAACCACGTTGAATTGCGGGTGCAGACTACGAACCGTCTGGGCAAACGAGGCCGTCGTGGCCAACGAGCCATTGATCAGGATGATCGTCTTTTCAGCGGCATCTGCGCGATAGAACTCCGTGTAAACCCGATACTGACCTTGTATATCAAGCACAGCAATTTCTGGCCTCATCTCGTCGACTCCTGGCGCAAAAAGGGTGTTCGCACATGCAAGAATGCGCGTTCTTTATGACAGGTAGGCATGCGCCTTGAAGAGAAACCGAGGGCCCTTGTCGATCCGATACGCTGGTCGACGGGTATTGTTTTAGGTGGGCAATCTGCCGGACTCCAGTGCTTCGAGGCATTGGTCGTCAGCAAAAGGGCGTCTTGGACTACAGCTGTGACTGATTGGTCACATGCAGACCGACGATTGGATTCAAGCAGGCACAGGGGTAACCCGCAAGTGCCTTTGGGGCAATTGATGAAATCTTTCCGCTAAGCGGTCGTTGCTTCAGATCGCGAGGATTTCTTCGGGATACAGCGCCCGGTATTCGCCTGGGCGTAATCCGGGGTCCAGACTCAGCGGGCCCATGGACTCCCGATGCAGGCGCAGTACCTTGTTGTCGAAGTAACCGAACATGCGCTTGACCTGGTGGTAGCGGCCTTCGACGATGCTCAATCGCGCACTGCGTGGGCCGAGCAGGGTCAGTTCCGCGGGCAGGGTGGTGAGGTCCTCGAAGGCGAAATAAAAGCCTTGGTTGAATTTTTCGACGTAGTGCTGTGCGATGACTTGTTCTGTCTCGACATAGTAGATTTTCGGTAGCTTGGTTTGCGGCTGGGTCAGGCGCCGTGACCATTGACCATCGTTGGTCAACAACATCAGGCCGGTGGTGTTGAAGTCCAGGCGCCCGGCAATGTGTAACGTGTGCTTGTCTGAT
The DNA here is from genome assembly GCF_036324085.1 of Pseudomonas auratipiscis. Lineage (NCBI taxonomy): Bacteria > Pseudomonadati > Pseudomonadota > Gammaproteobacteria > Pseudomonadales > Pseudomonadaceae > Pseudomonas > Pseudomonas auratipiscis. Next base: position 156,642 of record NZ_JAZDCU010000004.1, on the reverse strand, counting down.
TCATTGAGCAAGTCCAGCACGGTTCGGTGCTCAGGGTCCTGGGTGGCGCTGACGCAGCCCTGGGGTTTATGCAACATCAGGTAGCGTGCAGGCTGTGCATCCTGGAGCAACTGCTCATCGACCTCTATGCGGCTGAATTCGCGCACTTCCAGATGTGGGTCAGTTACACAGCAACCGTCTACGCGCACCCGTCGCTGCGCCAGCAGCACGCGGACTTGCTGGCGATTGAAGCAGGGCAGGTTGCTGAGAAATCGATCAAGACGCATACAAGGCACAGGTGCTGGGCGTGGCAGTTTAACTGGCGAGCGATGCCTTGGCTGCTTCCAGTTGATCCAGTACCTGTGCGCAAGCGGGACACAAGCAGGCTGTGTTGCGTTGGTCAGCAGGCAACGCTTCGATTATTTCCGGGGCAATGCTTACGCTGTAGCACCAGCAGGTTTCCGTTGCCGTACGGGGATCGGCGAGGCTGCAGCGGTTGCTGGCCCCGCAGGCAGGGCAGCATTTAGGGTCATTCATAGTCGGACCTGAATATTTCCACGCAGACGCGGTTGCGTCCACTTTGCTTGGCGCGGTACAGCGCATGATCGGCGCGAGCGATCACACTGTGCAAGGTGTCCTCAGGCTGCAAGTTGCTCAAGCCAATACTGGTCGTCAAACGGATCACTTTGTCGGCGAACCTGAACTCCCGTTGTTCGCAGTGCAGGCGAATCTTTTCGGCGACCTCTTGGGCATGGGTGGCGTCGGTATCCTTGAGCAACACGATGAATTCTTCGCCACCCCAGCGACAAATAATATCGACCTGGCGCAAGCAGTTTTCCAGTACCTGGGCAAACTGGCGCAATACTTCATCGCCAGCGAGGTGGCCATGGGTGTCGTTGAGGATTTTGAAGTGGTCAAGATCGATCAACAATGCCACCAATGCCTTGCTGTCACGATGCGTTTCACTGAGTGCCTGCGCGGCTAGAAGATCGAAGCCGCGGCGGTTGGGCAGGCCGGTGAGGCTGTCGCGAGTGGCCAGGGTTTCGATATTGTCCTGATGACGCTTGACCATGGCATTGAGCAAGGACAATACCACCAAGCCAATAATGGCGCAGATCGCGAGGTTCAGGTACAGCGTCTGGCGTATGTTATCCAGAGCACCGTCTTCGCGTTTGTCTACGAACAGGTACCAATTCAACTCCGGTACCAGGCGCACATTGAGGAAATGGCTATTGCCGTTGCGACTGGTGTACTCATGGCTACCGCCCACGGGTGTAGGCATCTGCTTGAGCAGTTCATGCAAGCCGTCCAGTTCATTGAGCGACTGACCCGTTCGGGCGCCATGGGCACCGCCTTTGGAACCGGTCAACACCACCAGGCCTTGCGGGTCGACGAAATATACCTGGCGTTGATAACGCTGCTGGTAGTCGTCGATAAGCCGCACCACAGCTTCGACCGTGAGGCCGACGCCGACTGCCCCAATGAAGTTACCGTTGTAGTCCAGTACTCGATAATTGATGAAGACAGTAAGTTTGTCCTGATTGGCCATGTCCAGGTCAACGTTGATTTCGTAGGGTGTGGGCATTTCCTTCACCCGGTAGTACCAGACGTCGCGGGGCTCCTGCGGATCGATCTTTTTCAGGACGCCTTTTTGCGCCTGATAGTAGTTGTCGGTAGCGCTGGAGACGAAGAATGCGGTGTAGGCGTGATACTGGGTCATGACTTCGTTGAGATAGCGGGAGATTTGCGCTTGGTCTTGCTCACCGGCCAACGTCCAGTCTCGCAGGAAGGTGTCGTGAGCCATCATCGAGGAAATCAGGATCGGTCTTACCAGATCCTTCTGGATTTCCGAATAGACAGTATCTGAAGTCAGCGGCAATTCAGTGTTGACGATGCTGTCGCGAATCGCGCTGCGTGAAGCGAAATAGCTCAGCAGCGACGTGGCTAAAAAACCGCTGCCGAGCAGTAACAGCAAGGTCAGAATTAGCGAGCGCTGCGAAAACAAGGCGGAGCGAGGCAATTTACAATCCCTTGATGTAGGCCAATGCCGTTCATTCTAGTGGCACCGCTGGAAAATAACTGGACAATTATCAAGGGTATTGGCGTTGTTTCAAATTATTTCTACGGGAGCACCGGCGCTTCTTTTGATGGTCTTAATTCGTGTCGATGAACGCTTGCCGATCGACGCCGACCAGCGCCGCTGGAATGGGCAGTTTCGCGGTCCGGGAGGCCGCTATGTATCGCCGACTTTTGCTTATTGCCGTGCTGAGTTCGCTGACCGCCGCTTGTGTCCCTTATGGAGGTAATGGCTACTACCATCGCACTGACGTCTATACCGCCGACCGATATGGCTATCCTGGCTATTACCGGCCTTCCTACCCGTCCAACCGTGGCTACTATGTGGTGCCGCAGCAGCGTTACTACTCGCCGCCCCCTCGGCATTACCGGCCACCGTCCCATTATTATCGCTCGCCGCCGCAGTATTACCGCCCGGCACCGGATCACTACTACAAGCCTTATCCAGGTCGTGGGCATGATCGTTATCGCCAGGGGGCTTCACGGCATGAGCGTGACAGTGATGGTCGAGCCCATGGCAACTGGCACCGCTAGGTTGTTCAGACAAGGTCCGCCAAAGGGTGGCGGCCTTCCCAAACTTTAGAGAAGTGCGCATTGACGACCGCCGCTGGCACCTTGGCAATGTCCGCCCAGTGCCAGCGTGGCTGCTGATCCTTGTCGACCAGCCGGGCGCGCACGCCTTCGGCGAACTCAGGGTGGCGACAACAATTGAGACTCATGCTGTATTCCATCTGGAATACCTGCGCCAGTGACAGATAGCGTGCTCGCTGAATCTGCTGCCAGACCAGGTGGGCGGTCAGCGGGCACCCTTCGAGCATGGTTTGTGCAGCTTTTGCCAGAAGCGGGTCGTCATGGCCCCGCAGCGTGGCAATGGCCCGCCAGGCACAGACCGGGTCAGCGACGTCGAGCAGTGCGTCGATCTGCTGGCGTCGAGGCAGCCACTGGGCTTGTGGCATCTCAGCCTGGGCTCTGTGCTCCTGGGCCTTGAGCAGGCTGTTCAATTGCAGAGCAGTCTGTTCTTGCCAGTTCAATTGGAGCAGGTCATCGATCAGTTCCTTCTGCTGATTGTCCCCCAGCAATCGATCTGCCAGGCCCAGGTCCAAGGCGTCGCGGGCATTGAGGCCAACCCCGGTCATGCCGAGGAACAGGCCGAGTTTTCCGGGTAGGCGGGCAAGAAACCAGCTGGCACCTACATCCGGGTACAAGCCGATACTGATTTCGGGCATGGCCAAGCGGCTGCTCGGTGTCACGATGCGCACGTTGGCGCCTTGCAGCAGGCCCATGCCGCCACCCAGCACGTGGCCATGCCCCCAGCACAGCACGGGTTTGGGATACGTGTGCAGGCGATAGTCCAAGCGATATTCTGCTTCGAAGAAGTTCGCTGCCAGGGTCGGAACAGTCCCCGGCTGGTCGCGACAGGCCTGCATCAAGCTGCGAACATCACCACCGGCGCAAAACGCCTTGGTGCCTGCGCCGCGCAACAACACACAGACAATTTCCGGGTTGTCCGCCCATTGCGCCAGTTGCTGATCGAGCACTTCGATCATCGGCAATGACAAGGCATTGAGCGCCTTCTCTGCATCCAGAGTGGCGATGCCGATTCGTGCGCCATCGACGCCGGTGAGTTCTTCGCACTGAACTGCCATGGGCGACCTCATTGGTTTTATCCGGACAAGTATGGTCGGTGTCGGCGAAACTGCTGGTCGCCGGTCGGATCGATTGACAAGCGCGGGCAGCTTTCCTAGTGTCGCGCCATTGTTTACGGATGGCCCCATGACTGACGACGATCGCATCAAACTTGAACCCAGCTGGAAAGAAGCGCTGCGTGCCGAATTCGAGCAACCCTATATGCACCAACTGCGTGAGTTTTTGCGCGCGGAGCATGCGGCAGGCAAGGAAATCTATCCGCCGGGTCCGTTGATTTTCAATGCACTGAATTCAACCCCACTGGACCAAGTGAAGGTGGTAATCCTCGGCCAGGATCCCTATCACGGTCCGGGACAGGCGCATGGCCTGTGTTTTTCGGTGCAGCCGGGTACTGCCACGCCGCCCTCGCTGGTCAATATCTATAAAGAGTTGCACCGCGACCTCAACATCGAGATCCCCAAGCACGGGTGCCTGCAGCATTGGGCGAATCAGGGCGTATTGCTGCTCAACACCACCATGACCGTGGAGCGCGCCAATGCTGCCTCCCACGCCAAAAAAGGCTGGGAGTTTTTCACTGATCGCATCATTGAGCTGGTCAGCGAGCACCAGCCCAATACCGTGTTCCTACTCTGGGGCGCGCATGCGCAGAGCAAACAGAAATTGATCGATGGCACCAAGCACCTGGTGCTCAAGTCAGTGCACCCGTCGCCGTTGTCTGCTTACCGCGGGTTCCTTGGTTGCGGGCATTTCAGCCGTACCAACAAGTTCCTCGAACAACATGGCCTGACGCCAGTGCAATGGGCGTTGCCGCCGTTGTAAGTATAAAAGGAAGCCTTAGCTTCCTTTTTTACTGTCTGGCCCGGCTGTGGAGTGCTCGCCGATCCAATGGCGAAACAGCGGCTCGGCCAGAAACAGCACAAACAGTAAGCGCATCACCTGTAGCGCGGTCACCAGAGGGACAGAAAGCTGCAGCGTTTCGGCGGTCAGGCTCATTTCCGCAATGCCACCGGGCATCATCCCCAGGGTCAACGAGCGCAGGTCCAACTGGGTCAATTGGCTCAACACCCAGGCTGCAACAGCGGCGATCAGCATGCTCAGGGCGGTAGCAATCAGCGTGCGTCCAAGGAATGAGGGCGCACGGCGAAAGAAGGCTCGGTTGAAATGACAACCCAGTCCACTGCCGATCAGCCATTGACCAATCTGACTGGCACCGTCGGGGAGCGCGATCTGCAGGTTGGCGCCGACGCTGGCAATGGCAGCCACCAGCAGTGGTCCGAACAACCAGGGGTTGGGCTGTTTCAAGCGCTGCCATAGCCATGCTGCAACAATCCCCAAAGGGCAGATCAGTGCCAGCCAGCCCCAACTGACACTACCGGCATGGGTTAGCACCACACCGTCACCAAGCAGGTACTTGAACAGCGCCGGTACACACAACACCACGGCCAGCACACGCAAGCTTTGTGCCGCCGCCACCTGGCTGAGTACCGCGCCATTGCGCGCACCGAGGTTGACCATTTCTCCCGAGCCGCCCGGCATGCTGGAAAAGAACGCCGTGGCGCGGTCTTCGCCGGTGCGGCGCAACAGCCAGATGCCGACCACGCTGGACACACTGGTGATCAATGCACCGCAAAAGATCAGGCCGAAATTGCTCGCCACCTGTTCGATTACAGCCGGGGTAAAATGCAGGCCGATACCGATGCCGATAATCCATTGGCCGCATTTGCGCCCGCCGGGTATTTCGCTCAACTGCCAGGGGGTCAGGCAGCGCACCAGGATGATCGCCAACAGCGAACCGACCATCCATGGCAGCGGCCAGCCAACCTGGCTGGCGATGTAGCCGCCAACCAGGCCAACCAGTCCAGTCGCCCAATACAATTTCAACGGCCCATTAGACATCAGCCAGAGCACGACGCTGGATGCTGCGCTTGCGCCAGATACGCAGCAGTGGCAGAAGCATCATGGTAATGGTCAGCGCCCATACACTCATGCTGATCGGGCTGGACCAGAGAATGTCCAGGGCACCATTGGAAATCGACAGGGCACGGCGCAGGTTCTGCTCCATCAATCCACCGAGAATGAAGCCCAGCAAGATCGGCGACAGCGGGAAATCCAGCTTGCGCAGGATGTAACCGAAGATACCGATGCCGATCATCAGGAACAGGTCGAAGGTGGTCGCATGCACGGCGTAGACGCCGATCGCGGTAATGATCGCGATGATTGGCACCAGGGCCCAGTTCGGCACCGCAAGAATGCGGGTGAAAATGCGGATCATCGGAATGTTGAGGATCACCAGCATGATGTTGGCGATGAACAGTGAAGCGATCAGGCCCCAGACAATGTCAGGTTGCTGGGCGAACAGCATTGGTCCGGGGGTGATGTTGTACAGGGTCAAGGCGCCGATCATCACCGCGGTGGTGCCAGAGCCGGGGACGCCGAGGGTCAGCATGGGGACCAGGGCGCCGCAGCATGAAGCACCGATGGCGGTTTCTGGAGCCGCCAGGCCACGCTTGTCGCCTTTGCCAAAAGTACCGCTGGCACCGGCGATGCGCTTCTCGGTCATATAAGCAACAGCACTGGCCAGGGTCGCACCGGCACCGGGCAATACACCCATGATGAAACCGAGCACGCCGCAGCGAATATTGACCACGAATACCGACGCTGCTTCCTTGAAGTTGAACAACATGCGTCCGGTGGCTTTCACTGCTTCATGGCCGTGATGGGTTTTTTCCAGCAGCAGCAGGATTTCGCTGATGGAGAACAGACCCAGTACCAACACGACAAATTGAATGCCGTCAGCCAGGTGGACGCTGTCGCCGGTGAATCGGTAGACGCCACTGTTAGCGTCGATGCCGACGCTGGACAGGAACAGACCAATCAATGCCGCGATGAAGGTCTTGAGCGGACGATCACCGGCCATGCCACCCAAACAGACAATGGCAAACACCATCAGTACAAAGTATTCCGCGGGTCCAAAGGCGATCGCCCATTTCGCCAGCAAGGGGGCAAACAGCACCATGCCGCACGTGGCGATGAACGCGCCGATGAACGAACTCCAGGCCGACAGCGACAGTGCCACGCCGGCCAGGCCCTGGCGCGCCATGGGGTAGCCGTCGAGGGTGGTCATCACGGTCGACGCTTCACCGGGGATGTTGAGCAGGATCGAGCTGATGCGTCCGCCGTATTCGCAACCCAAGTACACAGCGGCCAGCAGAATCAGTGCTGATTCCGGTGGCAGGCCGAGGGCAAATGCGATCGGAATCAACAAGGCCACGCCATTGATCGGGCCCAGGCCCGGCAACAGGCCAACCACGGTGCCGATCAAGGTGCCGGACAAGGCCGTAACCAAGTTGTAGGGGCTCAGGGCGACGCCGAAGCCCTGGCCCAGATAGCTGAGAGTATCCATGTCAATTCTCCAGAACGTCGAGTAAGCCCAGGGGTAGAGGGACATCCATGACTCGGTCGAACAACCAGTACAGGGCAATCGTCATAAGGCCGATGATCACCACGCTGGGTAGCCATCGCCCGCCATAGAGACGGGCCATCGGTACGCCAATCAGCACGCCGCTGAGAATGAACCCGAGTGGCTCGAAAGTGGCAGCGAAGACCAGCAGCAGGCCCACACACAGGGCAATCTTGTTGAGGGTCTCGCGGTCCAGTTCTGGCTCGTCGTCTTTGTGCACAATGGGTGTTGGTCGAAAGGCCAGGTACATAAGCCCCAGCGCCATCAAACCGAGCATCAGTAACGGGTAGGCGCGGGGGCCGACCGGTTCGTAGGAAAAAGCCGCCTGATAGGGCCAGGCCATCACGGCCAGGACGGCGCATAGCGCCAGCAGAATCAGGGCGAAGACACGTTGCAGGATCATGTCGCCTGTCCTCAATGAGGTTCACAAACAGTCATCGATTTTGTTGGAGCGCCGTTTTCAAAGGCAAAAGGCAACGCCTTTCCCGTCAGGGCCGCAGGGGCAGCCCTTCCTGGATGAATCCGCTCCAACGAGGGAATGACGGCCTTACTGGATCAGCCCGAATTCCTTGGCCAGGGCCTTGTAGTCAGCCACCTGTTTTTTTACATAGGTGTCCAACTCGGCGCCGGTCATGGCGAAAGGGAAGAGTTCGCGCTGGTCACGCAGCTTGGCGAACTCTTCGGAGGCCAGCAGTTTGTCGAACGAGGCTTTCCACCAGTCGTACTCTTCATCAGTGACTTTTGGCCCCAGATAGAAACCGCGCACCACCGGCCAGACGATGTCGTAGCCTTGCTCCTTGGCGGTAGGAATGTTCTTCATTTCCGGCTCGTCCAGCCGGGTCTCGGCGAACACTGCCAACAGGCGCATGTCACCACTCTGGATATGCGGCATGGAGTCGGAGATGTCGGTACTGCCGACCTGGATGTGCCCACCCAACAGTGCCGTGGCAATTTCGCCGCCGCCTTCAAGGGCGACATAACGAAGATCGCGCGGGTTGATACCTGCGGCTTTGGCGATCAGCGCTGTCTGCATCCAGTCCTGGCTGCCGACGGTACCGCCTGAACCGATCACCACTTTGCTTGGATCTTTTTTCAGCGCCGCAACCAGGTCATCCAGGGTTTTGTAGGGCGAGTCGTTTTTCACCGCGATGGCGCCATAGCTGGTGCCGACCGCCGCCAGCCAGCGCACGGCATTTTCGTCGAAGCGGCCGAATTTGCCTTGCGCCAGATTGAGTAGCGAACCGCTGGACCAGGCCACCAGGGTACCGGCATCCGCCGGGCGCTGGGCAACCACTGCGTTGTAGGCGACCGCGCCGACACCGCCGGGCATGTAGGTGACGCGCATGGGTTTGCTGAGAATTTTCTCGTTGACCAGGGCGCTTTGCACCAACTTGCAGGTCAGGTCGAAACCACCGCCGGGTGAGGCGGGGGCGATACATTCCGGGCGTTTCGGTTCGGCTGCCATGGCTTGGCCGGCGAGCATCAAGCAGGCCGTGGCGAGGGCAATGCGGCGCAGTGAAAAGGTCATCGTCGATCTCCGTGAGCGTTATTGTTATCGGGGATTACCACAGCGCAAGGCTGTAACTCACCAGCAGTCGAACTTCATCCGCATCACGGGCGAAGTTCGAGCGGAAGGTGGCGTTGCGCAGGCGCACGGCGACGTTTTTCAGGGCGCCACTTTGCACCACATACTTGAATTCGGTATTGCGTTCCCATTCTTTGCCCTCTCCGCCATCGGCCAGGCTGACATTATCGCCGCTGATGTAGCGGGTCATGAAGGTCAGGCCAGGGATACCCAGTTTGGCGAAGTCGTAGTCGTAGCGAGCTTGCCAGGAGCGCTCGTCGGCGCCGGCAAAGTCGTTGATCTGAACGAAGTTGACCAGGTACGGATCAGCGCCATCGACGTAAGGGAAGGCGGTATCGCCTGACAGGTGCTGGTAGCCGGCACTGAGCTTGTGGCCCAGAAGGCTGTAGCTGAGCATGCCGTTGAGCGCAGTGTTGTCGATCTCGCCGCCGCGGGCCTGACCTTGGTCATCACTGAAGGCCATGCGCAGGTCGGCGCCAAACGTGCCCGGCCCCCAAGGCTGACTGGCGAGCATGCCGACGAAGTGCTGGCGGTAGACATCGTCGAGCTGAGCCCAATGGTAGCTACCGGTAATCTTGTCGGTGAACTTGTAATCCAGGCCGGCCATGTCGAAGTGGTTGCCGGCAACAGTGCCTAGAAAGCGACTGTTCTTGTTGTTCAGGGCGATGTCCTGATTGTCGGTGCTGTCGCGATCCTTGGCTTTTTCCAGGCGGCCGCCTGTAAACGTCAAGTTCTTGATTTCGCCGGAGGTCAGCAGACCGCCTTCAAAGGTTTGCGGCAGGATGCGACCGTCGTTTGGCTGCAAAGTGGGCAGCTCTGGCATCAAGGTGCCGACTTTGAGTTCGGTGGCCGAAATCTTGACCTTGCCGGTCAGGCCAAGCTTGGAATATTCATCGGCTGCGCGACCGTTGTCGTGGGTGGGCAGCAAACCGCTACCCGTGCGGTCGGGGCTGGAGTCGAGCTTGATGCCGAGCATGCCAAGGGCATCCAGGCCAAAGCCTACAGTGCCATCGGTATAGCCGGACTCGAAGTTGAGCATGAAGCCCTGTGCCCACTCATCACGCTTGGACTGTTGGGCACTGGTGCCATCGCGAAAGTCGCGATTGAAATACATGTTGCGGGTTTCGAAGGTTGCCTTGCTGTCATCGAAGAAGGCGGCTTGACTCATGGGCGCGACGCCGGCAAGGGCGAGGGCGCTGACAACGGCGGACTGGCGGGTAGGCAAACGGCGGGTAGGCACATGGGCCTGTGGCTGCATGGACAGCATCGTCGAGTAACTCCGTTTTTGTTCTTATTAGTTCGAACTTCAAGGTTCGGTTGTACGGCAAGCAGAGTGAGCCGTCAGAGGATGCTAGGGGCTGAACCTTTCACTAACCTTTCAACTACTTTTCATCGTTACCAAGGCTTCACAGGCGAGCAGTCGGCTGTACACTCCGCGCCATTGACCTGGACCTGACAGGAGAAAAACAATGCGTGTGCTGCTTGTAGAAGACCATCTGCAGCTAGCTGAGAGCGTGGCCCAGGCTCTCAAGAGCACGGGGCTGACAGTGGATGTGCTGCATGATGGCGTGGCTGCCGACCTGGCGCTGGCCAGCGAGGAATATGCAGTGGCGGTGCTCGATGTCGGGCTGCCGCGCATGGACGGCTTCGAGGTGCTTGCGCGCTTGCGCGCACGTGGCAAGACCGTACCGGTGTTGATGTTGACGGCACGCAGTGACGTCAAGGATCGGGTTCATGGCTTGAACCTGGGTGCCGATGACTACCTGGCCAAGCCGTTCGAGCTCACCGAGCTTGAAGCGCGGGTCAAGGCCTTGCTGCGTCGTAGCGTACTCGGTGGCGAGCGCCAGCAACGCTGCGGGCCGCTGGTCTATGACCTCGATACCCGGCGCTTTACCCTCGATGACGATTTGCTGACCCTGACCTCCCGCGAGCAGGCGGTGCTCGAAGCCTTGATCGCACGTCCTGGGCGGGTGATGAGCAAAGAGCAGTTGGCCGCCCAGGTGTTCGGCCTGGATGAGGAAGCCAGCGCCGATGCGATCGAGATTTACATCCATCGTCTGCGCAAGAAGCTTGATGGTCATGCCGTGGTCATCGTCACTTTCAGGGGGCTCGGTTACCTGCTCGAGCACCGCGATGCGTGACAGTGGCAGTCTGCGCGGGCGCTTGGTGTGGAACCTGGCCCTGCTGCTGGTGGTGTTGATGCTCGCCAGTGGGCTCAGTGCCTATTGGAACGGACGCGAAGCGGCCGACACTGCCTATGACCGAACCCTGTTGGCGTCGGCGCGCACCATCGCTGCCGGCCTGTCCCAGCGCGACGGCACGCTCAGCGCCGATGTGCCCTACGTGGCCTTGGATACCTTTGCGTACGACAGCGCCGGACGCATCTACTACCAAGTCAACGATATTCATCAACGCCTTATTTCCGGCTACGAAAACCTCCCCGCGCCACCACCAGGCACGCCGCGCACCGATGATTACCCAGCGCTGGCGCGGTTCTACAATGCGCGCTACTTGGGCCAGGATGTGCGCGTGGTGAGTCTGCTCAAGGCCGTCAGTGAGCCGAACATGAATGGCATGGCCGAAATTCGTGTGGCCGAAACCGAAGAAGCGCGGGTGCGCATGGCCCGCAGCTTGATGGCCGATACCTTGTTGCGTCTGGGCATGCTGGCTCTGGGCGCACTGATGCTGGTGTGGTTCGCGGTGAGCGCTGCATTGCGCCCGTTGGAGCGCTTGCGTGGTGCCGTCGAAGAGCGTCAGCCCGACGACCTGCGGGCCCTGCCGCTGGTCGAGGTGCAGCGTGAGCTTAGCCCACTGGTGCGCGCCTTGAACCACTTTACCGAGCGGCTACGCGAGCAGTTCGAGCGTCAGGCGCAGTTTATTGCCGAGGCCGCTCATGAGCTGCGCACCCCCCTTGCGGCCCTCAAGGCCCGGGTCGAGTTGGGCCTGCGCTCGAATGAGCCTCAGGTCTGGCGCGATACTCTGGAGTCAGCGGTCCAGGGCACAGACCGGCTGACCCACCTGGCCAACCAGTTGCTGTCGTTGGCGCGAGTGGAAAACGGTGCGCGAGCGATTGCCGAAGGTGGCGCGCAACTGCTTGACCTCAGTCAACTGGCACGGGAACTGGGGATGGCCATGGCGCCACTGGCCTACGCCCGTGGAGTGGCGTTGGCATTGGAGGCTGAGGCCCCGGTGCATGTCCGTGGCGAGCCTACGCTACTCAATGAATTGCTCAGCAACCTGGTGGACAATGCCTTGGCCCACACACCCAAGGGCGGCAATGTCATCTTGCGGGTCTACGCGCCGGGGGTGCTGGAAGTCGAGGACGATGGCCCGGGCATTCCGGAGGATGAGCGTGAACGGGTGTTCGAGCGCTTCTATCGCCGCAATGCGCAAGGGACCGGCCTGGGCCTGGCGATTGTCGGAGAAATCTGCCGCGCGCATCTGGCGAAGATCAGCCTGCACGATGGCGAACGGGGCGGGTTGAAAGTGCGAGTCAGTTTTATCGGCGATTAACGAAACATGGCCCGGGCCTGGAGCAACTCGCCGGCCACAAGTTCGGTGCCGGTGGGCAGCCCCAGATGACGGTAGGCCGGAAGGGCTGCCAAGGGGCGGGACTTGCCGGGGCCAGCGCTCAGCGCCCGGGCAATCTGGACAATGTCAACGTAGTCGACCCGATCGCTACCGCGATCCAGATTGAGCACCTGTCCAGGTAGTTTCACCAGTTGTTCGGGAAATTCCCAACTGCTCAGAATCTTGTCGCCGAGTGCCGGATGGATCTGGTCGATGACATAGTTCAGGCATACCGGGTCAGAGAGCAGCTCATTGTGCTCTTCGGCATAGATCAGGATAGGCAGTACACCGATCTGGTGAACCAGGCCGGCGAGGGCGCCCTGGTCAGGCTTGAGTTGGGTGTAACGCAAGCAGAGTTCGTAGCTGATACCCGCCACCTCCAAACTACTGGCCCATATTTCGCGCATTTTCCTTTCCACCACCTCAGAACGGGCGTGGAAGATCTGCTCGATCACCAGGCCGACGGCCAGGTTGCAGCTGTAGTTGATGCCGAGGCGGGTAATGGCCGTCTGCAAGTCGGTCACTTCGACCGTGGCGCGCAGCAGCGGGCTGTTCACTACCTTGATCAGGCGCGCAGTCAGGGCAGTGTCGCGGCCGATGACTTTACTCAGGGCACTGACGCTGATCTCGCTGTCTTCGGCGGCCTCGCGGATGCTCAAGGCGACCTCGGGTAAGGTCGGCAACACCAGGTCATCATTGTCGATGGCGGCCAGCAACTGGGCCTGGACCGTCTCGGCCAGCTTGTTCATGGTGACTCTCTAACGCAATTCAAAAGGGCCCCGGCGTTCTACCGTCGGGGCGAGGCCGACTCAGCGTTGGATTTCGCGGTCGCGATCCAGCTCGTAGGGCAGGGACAGCAGGTTCAGGCCCGGGCCATCCGGGCTAGCCAGGTGCAGGTTGTTGTCTTGCACAGCATCGGCGGTCAGCACCGCCAGGAGTTCGATACCGTCTGCGCTGCGTGCCGCAAGCACCACTTCACCTACCGAAGAACCGTGGGTCGGCGAGAAAATCTCGGTGCCGGGTTCTGGCACGTTCTCGCCTGCCAAGGCTACCCGGTATTGGCGCCGCTTGAGCTTGCCCAGGTATTGCATGCGAGCGACGATTTCCTGACCGGTATAGCAGCCTTTCTTGAAGCTGACGCCGCCGACGGCCTGCAGGTTGATCATCTGCGGAATGAACAGCTCGCGAGTCTGGGCCATGACCTGGCCAATCCCTGCGCGAATCTGCCCCAGCAGCCAGTCGTTCAGCGTAGCCTGCGAAAGCTTTGCAGCTAACTGCTCTTGTACCTGTCGTGCTTGTTCGGCGGGTACCCATAGCTCGATGCGGCCGGTTGACACGGCAATGGCAATCAGCCCGTTGTGCCGGGTGATGCCATCAATCTGCGCAGGTACTTCGATGCCTAGATCGTGCAGGGCCGATTCACCCTCCTGCAATCCGAAGCGAACCCAGGCGTCGCTGTCATCGGTCAGTTTGGCCTTGGAGAACACTGCATACTTTTTCAGGTCGGCAAGTTGCGGCTCAAGCAGCTCACGGGCCATGGCCAGCAGAAAGCCGTCGGCGTCGGGGAGGATGCGAAAGCTCGACTGCATTCGGCCCTTGACCATGCAACGCGCACCCAGACTGCTGGTACTGTCGTTGAGGTAGTTGATGTTGCAGGTCAGTTGGCCTTGCAGGAATTTGCCGGCGTCCGAGCCGCGGACGGCGAGGATGCCTTCGTGGGATAGCGTGCAGAAAAAAGCGGAATCGGCCATGAGTCATCGCAAGGTAATAAGACTGGGGGCCATGATAGAGCGCTGTTGGCAAAATAGGTAGTTGAGGGTACGCCTCTGTGATTATTTGCTCACATGTCCGGACCAACGTCTCGTGTTTCCCGGGCGCTGGCTCTGTATACTGACGGCCTATTTTAGGAGGGCTCCATGGTCGAACAAACTGAACTCAATCGGCTCTTTTGGCACAGCCGACGCGGCATGCTCGAGCTGGACGTATTGCTGGTGCCTTTCAGTGCCGAGGTTTATCCGACCTTGAGCCAGGAAGATCGTGACCTGTACAAGCGCCTGCTCAGCTGTGAAGACCAGGATATGTTCGGCTGGTTCATGGAGCGCAGCGAGTCCGAAGATCCAGAGCTGCAGCGCATGGTTCGCATCATCCTGGATCGTGTCCAGCCCAAGTGAGCGCTTCGAGTGTCGCTGGTACGGCTCAAAAGGCCTGCTGGCGGCCTACCTGGTCAGCTTGTTGCTGGCCTTGCTCGGCTTGAGCCTGCTGGAAGTTCCGTGGTGGCAACAGGTTGGCGGCATTGTCTTGTGTCTGTTGCATGCCGGTTGGACCATCCCGAGACGAATCTTGCTGAATCACCCCCAGGCTGTCAGCGGGTTGCGATGCGACCGTGACGGCTGGCACCTGTTCAGTCGAGCCCAGGGTTGGCAAAAAGTGCAGTTACGTCCCGATAGCCTGGCCTTGCCGGGTTTGATCGTTCTGCGTTATCGCCCTGCGGGTCGGCGCTGGAGCCAGGGACTGTGCATTACCTATGACGCGCTGGAGCCGGTGCAACACCGACGCCTGCGCGTGCGCCTGAAATTCAGTCGTCGTAGGTGGGTGGCTGCAGAATAGTGTCGCGTGCTTCGTCGAGCATGCCTGGGTAGTCCAGGGTGTAATGCAGACCTCGGCTTTCCTTGCGCTGCATGGCGCAGTGAATCATCAACTCGGCCACCTGGGCCAGGTTGCGAAGCTCGATTAGGTCACGGCTTACCTTGTAGTTGCTGTAGAACTCGTCGATTTCGTCGAGCAGCAGACGCACCCGATGTTCTGCGCGTTGCAGGCGCTTGCTGGTTCGCACAATTCCCACATAGTCCCACATGAAGCGCCGCAGCTCGTCCCAGTTGTGCGCAATGATCACGTCCTCATCCGAGTCGGTGACCTGGCTGGCGTCCCAGCTGGGCAATTGCCGAGGCATGTTCACCTGCTCCAGGTGCGCTTCAATGTCATTGGCAGCGGCGCGCCCATAAACGAAGCATTCGAGCAGTGAATTGCTGGCCATGCGGTTGGCGCCATGCAGCCCAGTGAAACTGGTTTCGCCGATGGCGTAGAGGCCGGGGACATCGGTATGGCCGCGATCGTCCACCATCACGCCACCACAGGTGTAATGGGCGGCAGGCACCACAGGAATCGGTTGGCGGGTGATATCGATGCCGAAGGTCAGGCAGCGCTCATAGACAGTAGGGAAGTGGCTTTTGATGAAGTCTTCGGGTTTGTGGCTGATGTCGAGGTAGACGCAATCCACGCCCAGGCGCTTCATTTCGTGGTCGATGGCGCGAGCGACGATATCGCGTGGCGCCAACTCTTCGCGCGGGTCGAAGCGGGGCATGAAGCGCTCGCCATTGGGCAGCCGCAGCAGCGCCCCTTCACCGCGAAGGGCTTCGGTCACCAGGAAACTCTTGGCCTGCGGGTGATAAAGGCAGGTGGGATGAAACTGATTGAACTCAAGGTTTGCCACCCGGCAACCCGCGCGCCAGGCCATGGCGATACCGTCGCCACAGGCTCCGTCCGGGTTGCTGGTGTACAGATAGACTTTGGCGGCACCGCCGGTCGCGAGCACCGTGAAGCGTGCGCCAAATGTGTCGACCTCCCCCGTGTTGCGATTCAGCACATAGGCACCCAGGCAGCGATCACCGTCCTGGCCAAGGCGTCGCTCGGTGATCAGGTCAACCGCAACGCGCTGCTCCAGCAGCTCTATGTTGGGTCTTTGCTTTGCCTGCGCCAGTAACGTGGTGAAAATCGCCGCGCCGGTGGCATCGGCGGCGTGGATGATGCGCCGGTGGCTGTGGCCACCTTCGCGGGTCAGATGGAACTCGAAGCCACCATCGTCAACGCTGGCGTGTTCGTCGCGAGTAAAAGGTACGCCTTGGTCGATCAGCCACTGGATCGCTTCGCGGCTGTGCTCGACAGTGAAGCGCACGGCATCTTCGTGGCACAAGCCACCACCGGCATTGAGGGTATCTTCGACGTGGGACTGGACTGTGTCGGTGTCGTCCAGTACCGCGGCAACCCCGCCTTGGGCCCAATAGGTCGAACCGTTGGCGAGATCGCCCTTGCTCAGCACGGCAACGCGCAGGTGCCCGGGAAGGTTCAGCGCCAGGCTCAGACCGGCGGCACCGCTGCCGATCACGAGGACATCATGTTGGAGTTGTTGGCTCATGTCAGGACACTAGTATCTGAAGGGGGGGATCGGCACAATAGTCAGGCGCTTATGGCATTGTGAAACTATCGTTAATCTGGACCGGCTGTCTTTATATCAGCCTCGGTGCCCAGATTTCCAATGGCGCTTGCGAGGTGCTGGCAGCTTTTTGTGGGAACTTTCCACGTTGTGTGGATATCCATAGAAGGTTGTCCGCACACCACAATGCCGTGGCGACGCATGGCAGTAGCCCATAATTAAGGTACTGTTGGCGTATTCGAAACCCGATTATCGACGCAGCCGGCCGTGTCCGTGCCGCGTTTTTCGTGCGGGCCGACCAAGGGCCGCAGGAAACTTGCTTGGAGGGGAGAACTTTTGCGAAAAGCCCGAGTCTATGGTTGCAAGCCTGAACGATGCTTCTCGCAACGCTCCCTCAAGTTCATTGAGGAGTGTTCATGCTAACCCAGGAAGAGGATCAGCAGCTTGTCGAGCGCGTGCAGCGTGGCGACAGGCGAGCGTTTGATCTGTTGGTGCTGAAGTATCAGCACAAGATTCTCGGGTTGATCGTGCGTTTTGTACACGACACCCATGAAGCCCAGGATGTGGCGCAGGAAGCTTTCATCAAGGCTTACCGGGCGCTTGGAAATTTTCGCGGGGACAGTGCTTTTTATACCTGGCTGTACCGCATTGCCATCAACACGGCAAAGAACTATCTGGTGTCACGCGGTAGGCGTCCACCAGACAGCGATGTGAGTTCCGAGGATGCGGAATTTTACGACGGCGATCATGGCCTCAAGGATCTGGAGTCCCCCGAGCGTGCGTTGTTGCGAGATGAGATCGAAGGCACCGTCCATCGGACCATTCAGCAACTGCCAGAAGATTTGCGTACGGCGTTAACTTTACGTGAATTTGATGGTCTGAGTTACGAGGACATTGCCAGCGTCATGCAGTGTCCGGTTGGCACCGTGCGCTCTCGAATTTTCCGCGCTCGGGAGGCCATAGACAAAGCCCTGCAGCCCTTGTTGCAGGAAACCTGAGACAGCGGCGACAGCCAAGAGAGGAACCGCCATGAGTCGTGAAGCTTTGCAGGAATCGCTGTCCGCGGTGATGGATAACGAAGCGGATGAACTTGAGTTACGTCGGGTGTTGAACGCCGTCGACGATGCTGAAACCCGTGCCACTTGGTCGCGTTACCAGGTTGCGCGTGCGGCCATGCACAAGGAGCTGGTGCTGCCACAGTTGGATATCGCCGCCGCCGTCTCGGCAGCGCTGGCTGATGAAGATGTACCGGTCAAGGCCAATCGTGGTCCTTGGCGCAGCCTGACTCGCCTGGCTGTAGCCGCCTCGGTTACCGTCGCCGTGCTGGCAGGTGTGCGCCTGTATAACCAGGATGACATCAGCGGTGCTCAGTTGGCTGCCCAGCAACCCGCTCAGCAAGGCCTGATCGCGCCACAAGTTCAAGGCCCCGCCGTACTGGCAGGCTATAGTGAAAGTGCAGAACAGCCTGGCCCAATGGCCAATGGCGTGCTGCAAGGGCAATCCGGCTGGCATGACCAGCGTCTGCCCGGCTATCTGCGTCAGCATGCTCAGGAAGCAGCCCTGAAGGGTACCGAGAGCGCTCTGCCGTATGCTCGCGCTGCCAGCCTGGAAAACCGTTAAGTAAGGAGGATCATGCGCGCGCTACCTCTCATACCGCTGTTGCTGGGTGGCTGGCTGATTCTGCCGGCCCATGCGGCGAACTCCTCCCCGGAGGCGGGCGACTGGCTGAAAAAGCTGGCGCAGGCAGAGCAACAGCAGAGCTATCAGGGTACTTTCGTTTACGAGCGTAACGGCAGCTTCTCCACCCACGACATCTGGCATCGTGTCCAGGACGGCAAGGTCAGCGAGCGGTTGCTTCAGCTCGATGGCTCGGCCCAGGAAGTCGTGCGTGTCGATGGGCATACCCAGTGCGTAAGTGGCTCCCTGGTGTCAGGTGTCACCAATGCACCGGAGTCAACGGCGCGAGTGCTTGATCCTCTCAAGTTGATGAGCTGGTATGACCTTGGGGTCTCTGGCAAGTCACGAGTGGCGGGGCGTGAGGCGGTCATCGTCTCGCTGAGCCCGCGTGATCAACATCGATATGGGTTTGAATTGCACTTGGACAAACAGACCGGGCTGCCACTCAAGTCATTGATGCTTGATG
The DNA here is from genome assembly GCF_036324085.1 of Pseudomonas auratipiscis. Classification (NCBI taxonomy): domain Bacteria; kingdom Pseudomonadati; phylum Pseudomonadota; class Gammaproteobacteria; order Pseudomonadales; family Pseudomonadaceae; genus Pseudomonas; species Pseudomonas auratipiscis. The sequence continues at coordinate 137,972 of NZ_JAZDCU010000004.1, read as the reverse complement.
ACAAGGGGCGTTTGCTTGAGCGCTTCCAGTTCACCCGGCTGGACACTCGGGACGCGCCGACCGATGACCAGCTCAAGGCAGGTGAACAATGCAAACCTGTAGCGCAGGTTGCTGCGCAGGCTGTACAGCCTGCCGCGGGATGGCGCTGGGATTGGTTGCCGCCAGGCTTCGAGCTCATCGACAGTGCCTTGCGCAAAGACCCTGAAGGTAAAGGCGCTGTCAGCAGCTTGATGTTCGATGATGGTCTGGCGCGTTTCTCGGTGTTTGTCGAAGCCTTGAATGGCGGTTCTGCAGCGGATATCCGTACCCAATTGGGCCCTACCGTGGCAGTGTCGCGACGCTTGACCACGCCTACTGGTGAGATGATGGTGACAGTTGTGGGCGAAATTCCGATTGGCACCGCCGAGCGGATTGCGTTGTCGATACGACCTCAGGACACCCAGGCCAAAAAATGATCAGCAAGTACAGTGCTCACCGGTCGAGGATTGCTTGGCTGACATGATTGGCAAGCTTTGCAGTTTGCAAAAAACTCAGAATTTATCTATAGGTCAGGCCTTTCGGGGTCTGGCCTTTCCTGCTTCTGCAGGGCCCTACTGCTAACCACGCTCGATGTGACGGGAGCCGTATGTCAATACCACGCTTGAAAACCTACCTATCGTTGTTCGCCGCCGTGCTTATGCTCGGTCAGGTGGCCACCGCTGCCCAGGCCGAAGCCCTTCCGGACTTCACGACCCTGGTGGAGCAGGCCTCACCTGCGGTGGTCAACATCAGTACCAAACAGAAACTGCCGGATCGCAAGTACGCAGCTGGCCAGATGCCGGATCTCGAAGGCCTGCCGCCGATGTTCCGCGAGTTTTTCGAGCGCAACATGCCACAGCAGCCGCGTTCACCGCGTGGTGATCGCCAGCGTGAAGCGCAGTCGCTGGGTTCGGGCTTCATTATTTCCAGTGACGGTTACGTGCTGACCAATAACCATGTGGTGGCCGACGCCGACGAAATCATCGTCCGTCTTTCCGATCGCAGTGAGCTGCAAGCCAAACTGGTCGGCACTGACCCACGTACCGACGTGGCATTGCTCAAGGTTGAAGGCAAAAACCTGCCAACCGTCAAGCTGGGCGACTCCGAGAGGCTCAAGGTGGGCGAATGGGTGCTGGCCATCGGCTCGCCTTTCGGATTCGATCACTCGGTGACCAAGGGTATCGTCAGCGCCAAGGGGCGTACCTTGCCTAACGACACGTATGTGCCGTTCATCCAGACCGATGTGGCGATCAACCCGGGCAACTCTGGGGGCCCGCTGTTCAACATGAACGGTGAGGTGGTCGGTATCAACTCGCAGATCTTCACCCGTTCGGGTGGTTTCATGGGCCTGTCGTTCGCCATTCCGATCGACGTGGCAATTGATGTATCCAACCAGTTGAAGAAAGACGGCAAGGTCAGCCGCGGCTGGCTCGGTGTGGTGATCCAGGAGGTCAACAAAGACCTGGCTGAGTCCTTCGGCCTGGACAAGCCCGCTGGCGCCCTGGTTGCCCAGGTTCTGGAAGAGGGTCCGGCAGCCAAGGGTGGCCTGCAGGTCGGTGACGTGATCCTGACCATGAACGGTCAGCCGATCGTCATGTCGGCTGACTTGCCACACCTGGTTGGCAGCCTGAAAGATGGTGCCAAGGCCAAGCTCGACATTATTCGCAACGGTAAGCGCCAAAGCCTGGATATCACCGTGGGTGCGCTGCCTGAAGATGACGCCGAGATTACCGCCAGTGCCAACGGTGGCGTTGAGCGCAGCAGTAATCGTCTCGGTGTTTCGGTAGCCGATCTGACTGCCGAGCAGAAGAAAACCCTGGAACTCAAGGGTGGCGTAGTCATCAAGGAAGTCCAGGACGGTCCAGCGGCCATGATTGGCCTGCGTCCGGGCGATGTCATCAGTCACCTGAACAACCAGGCGATTCTTTCGGCCAAGCAGTTCACTGAAATTGCCAAGGAGCTGCCTAAGAACCGTTCCGTGTCCATGCGCGTACTGCGTCAAGGTCGGGCAAGCTTCATCACCTTCAAGCTGGCTGAGTAAGGCGGGTTGAGTGGAAGAGGGCGGCTTAGGCCGCCCTTTTTTGTTTGGCCGGGTATTTCTCGTCGGCAAACCGGCTGTTGCCGAGTTGCCATCGAGCCGTGGGGCGCGAGCTTGCCCCGCGATTAGGCAATATGGAATCTCCCATAACCTTTCAGCTTCAGGTACAATTCCCGGCTATTTTTCGGTGGGCGTCCGGCCCGCAGCCTTATTGAGTGTTGACCCGTGAGTGATTTGAGTCATATCCGCAATTTCTCCATCATCGCCCACATTGACCATGGCAAGTCGACGCTGGCCGACCGTTTCATTCAAATGTGCGGTGGCCTTTCCGCGCGTGAAATGGAAGCCCAGGTACTCGATTCCATGGACCTGGAGCGTGAGCGCGGTATTACCATCAAGGCCCATAGCGTCACCCTGCATTACAAGGCGCAGGACGGAAAAACCTATCAGTTGAACTTCATTGACACCCCAGGCCACGTAGACTTCACCTATGAAGTGAGCCGTTCCCTGGCTGCGTGCGAAGGAGCGTTGCTGGTCGTCGACGCCGGCCAGGGGGTTGAAGCCCAGTCGGTTGCCAACTGCTACACCGCCATCGAGCAGGGCCTTGAGGTCATGCCGGTGCTGAACAAGATGGACCTGCCGCAGGCTGATCCGGACAAGGTCAAGGACGAGATCGAGAAGATCATCGGCATTGACGCAACCGACGCCGTGGCCTGCAGTGCCAAGAGCGGCATGGGTGTGGACGAGGTGCTGGAGCGACTGGTGCAAACCATTCCCGCGCCTACCGGCGATATCGAAGCACCACTGCAGGCGCTGATCATCGACTCCTGGTTCGACAACTACCTGGGCGTTGTGTCCCTGGTGCGTGTGCGCCACGGGCGAGTGAAGAAAGGCGACAAGATCCTGGTGAAGTCCACCGGCAAGGTGCACCTGGTCGACAGCGTGGGCGTGTTCAATCCGAAGCACACCGCCACCGCTGACCTGAAGGCCGGTGAAGTGGGTTTCATCATTGCGAGTATCAAGGACATTGGCGGGGCGCCGGTAGGTGACACCCTGACCTTGAGTTCTACTCCCGATGTCGAAGTTCTCCCAGGTTTCAAACGTATTCAACCTCAGGTATATGCCGGCCTGTTCCCGGTCAGCTCCGAAGATTTCGAAGATTTTCGTGATGCGCTGCAAAAGCTGACCCTGAACGACTCGTCGCTGCAATACCTGCCTGAAAGCTCCGATGCACTGGGCTTCGGTTTCCGATGCGGCTTCCTGGGCATGCTGCACATGGAAATCATCCAGGAGCGCCTGGAGCGCGAGTACGACCTGGACCTGATCACCACTGCGCCGAGCGTAATCTTCGAGGTCAAGCTCAAGACTGGCGAAACCATTTACGTTGATAACCCATCGAAGCTGCCAGATGTGTCTTCGGTAGAGGATTTCCGTGAGCCGATCGTAGCTGCGACCATCCTTGTGCCTCAAGAGCACCTGGGCAACGTCATTACCCTGTGTATCGAGAAGCGTGGGGTGCAGCGCGACATGCAGTTCCTCGGCTCGCAGGTGCAAGTGCGCTACGACCTGCCGATGAACGAAGTGGTACTGGACTTCTTCGACCGCTTGAAGTCCACCAGTCGCGGCTATGCTTCGCTGGACTACCATTTCGACCGCTACCAGTCGGCTAACCTGGTCAAGCTCGATGTACTGATCAACGGTGACAAGGTCGACGCCCTGGCGTTGATCGTGCACCGCGACAATGCGCACTACAAGGGCCGCGCATTGACAGAGAAGATGAAGGAACTGATTCCTCGGCAGATGTTCGACGTGGCAATCCAGGCCGCCATTGGCGGGCAGATTGTGGCGCGAACCACTGTCAAGGCGCTCAGAAAGAACGTACTGGCCAAATGCTACGGTGGTGACGTAAGCCGTAAGCGCAAGCTGTTGGAAAAGCAGAAGGCCGGTAAGAAACGCATGAAACAGGTCGGCAACGTGGAAATCCCACAAGAAGCCTTCCTTGCCGTGCTCAGGTTGGAATAATTAGGTCCTATGTCGCTAAATTTCCCGCTGTTGCTAGTCATCGCCGTTGCCGTCTGCGGTCTGTTGGCCCTGGTCGATCTGCTGTTCCTGGCTCCGCGCCGGCGTTCGGCGATCGCCAACTATCAGGGCAGCGTCAGCCAGCCAGAAATGGCAGTGGTCGAGCAATTGAACAAGGAGCCGTTGCTGATTGAGTACGGCAAGTCGTTCTTCCCGGTTCTGTTCATCGTCCTGGTGCTGCGTTCGTTCCTGGTCGAGCCTTTTCAGATCCCTTCGGGATCGATGAAGCCGACCCTGGAAGTGGGCGATTTCATCCTGGTGAACAAGTTCTCCTATGGGATTCGTCTGCCAGTGATCGACAAGAAGGTCATCGAGGTGGGTGACCCGCAGCGTGGCGATGTAATGGTGTTTCGCTATCCGAGCGATCCGAACGTCAACTACATCAAGCGTGTAGTTGGCTTGCCGGGCGACCAGATCCGCTACACCAGCGACAAGAAGCTGTTCGTCAACGGTCAGCCAATCGCCGAGCGATTGGTAGGCACCGAACCAGGCACCTTGGGCAGCGCTGAACTGTACAAGGAAAAGCTGGGCGAGGCCGAGCACCTGATCCGCAAGGAGATGAGCCGCTACCGTATGCCGCCTGATCAGCAGTGGACAGTCCCGGCTGGCCACTACTTCATGATGGGCGACAACCGCGACAACTCCAACGACAGCCGCTACTGGGATGATCCCAATATTCCCAAGGCGCTGCACGGCATGGTCCCCGACCAGAATATCGTCGGCAAGGCCTTCGCCGTCTGGATGAGCTGGCCAGAGCCAAAACTCAGCCACTTCCCGAATCTTTCGCGGGTAGGTCTGATCAAGTAACACCACAACGGCGCTGTCCTCAGACAGCGCCGAATGCATTTCTGGCATAGGCTGTGTTCATGGGGATCTGCTGATCCTCCCGTACCAATCGAGCCAGTGGGCATGAGCCAAATAGTCTTTCAGGATGTTGATTTGAACAAAGCGTTGAATATCGACCACGAACTGCGCGTGGGTACACTGTGAGCGTTCCTTTGAGCCGCCTCGAGCGCCAGCTCGGTTATACCTTCAAGAACCAGGAGCTGATGCTGCTGGCCCTGACGCACCGCAGTTTTGCCGGGCGCAACAATGAGCGTCTCGAGTTTCTCGGCGATGCGATACTGAACTTCGTTGCGGGTGAGGCGCTGTTCGAGCGCTTCCCCCAAGCGCGTGAAGGCCAGTTGTCGCGCTTGCGAGCGCGATTGGTCAAGGGTGAAACCCTAGCTGTTCTGGCTCGGGGTTTTGACTTGGGTGAGTACCTGCGGCTGGGCTCCGGTGAATTGAAAAGCGGAGGCTTTCGCCGCGAATCGATCCTGGCTGATGCCCTTGAGGCGTTGATCGGTGCAATCTACCTGGATTCGGACATGCAGACCGCCCGCGAGCGCGTTCTGGCCTGGCTGACCGGTGAGTTCGAGAGCCTGACCCTGGTCGATACCAACAAGGACCCGAAAACCCGTCTGCAGGAATTCTTGCAGTCGCGGGCCTGCGAACTGCCGCGATACGAAGTGGTGGATATTCAAGGTGAGCCCCATTGCCGGACGTTTTTCGTCGAATGCGAAGTGACCCTTTTGACCGAAAAAAGCCGGGGGCAAGGTGTTAGCCGGCGTATCGCCGAGCAAGTGGCGGCTGCCGCAGCACTGATCGCCCTGGGCGTGGAGAATGGCAATGACTGATACAAACACCACCCGCTGCGGCTATGTCGCTATTGTTGGGCGTCCGAACGTTGGCAAGTCGACGCTGCTCAATCACATTCTCGGTCAGAAGTTGGCGATCACCTCGCGCAAGCCTCAGACCACTCGGCACAACATGCTGGGAATCAAGACCGAAGGTGATATCCAGGCGATCTACGTCGATACCCCGGGTATGCACAAGAGCAACGAAAAGGCGCTCAACCGCTACATGAACAAAACTGCATCGGCAGCCTTGAAAGATGTCGATGTGGTGATTTTTGTCGTCGACCGTACCAAATGGACCGACGAAGACCAATTGGTGCTCGAGCGCGTGCAGTACGTGCAGGGGCCGGTGATCCTGGCGATCAACAAGACCGACCGGATCGAAGAAAAAGCTGAATTGATCCCCCACTTGCAATGGTTGCAGGAACAACTGCCGAACGCCGAAATCGTGCCGATTTCCGCGCAGCAAGGTCATAATCTTGAAGCGTTGGAAGGCTTGATCGCCAAGCACTTGCCGGAAAATGATCACTTCTTCCCGGAAGATCAGATTACTGACCGTAGCAGCCGCTTCCTTGCTGCTGAACTGGTGCGTGAAAAAATCATGCGCCAGTTGGGCGCCGAACTGCCGTACCAGATCACGGTGGAAATCGAAGAGTTCAAGCAACAAGGCAAGATCCTGCATATCCATGCGCTGATCCTGGTCGAGCGCGATGGCCAGAAAAAGATCATCATTGGCGACAAGGGTGAGCGCATCAAGCGCATCGGTTCGGAGGCGCGCAAGGACATGGAAGTGTTGTTCGACGCCAAAGTCATGCTCAACCTCTGGGTCAAGGTCAAAGGTGGATGGTCCGACGACGAGCGCGCCCTGCGTTCGCTGGGCTACGGCGACCTCTGATCGCATCAGATCCGGCAGCAGCCGCTGTCGGGTCACATTCTTCCTGAAGCGTACGCATGGAACTGCCAGACGGCCAACCGGCCTACGTGCTGCACAGCCGAGCCTACCGTGAGACCAGTGCGTTGGTGGACTTCCTCACCCCGCAAGGGCGTCTGCGCGCAGTGCTGCGTCGTGCTCGGGGTAAGGCTGGCAGTCAGGCCCGGCCGTTCGTGCCGCTTGAAGTCGAGTTTCGTGGACGCGGCGAGCTGAAGACCGTCGGCCGCCTGGATAGCGTCGGCGTGGCCGCTTGGCTCAGTGGCGATGCCCTGTTCAGTGGTCTGTACCTCAACGAGTTGTTGATTCGCCTGTTGCCAGCCGAAGACCCGCATCCTGCCTTGTTCGCGCATTATGCCGCGACCCTTCCAGCGCTGGCTGCCGGGCGCCCGCTGGAGCCTCTGCTGCGAGCTTTCGAATGGCGCCTGCTGGATGAATTGGGTTATGCCTTCGCCCTGGATCAGGACATCAATGGTGAGCCGTTGCTCAGTGATGGCTTGTACCGTCTGCAAGTGGATGCAGGGCTTGAGCGGGTCTACCTGCAGCAACCTGGTTTGTTCCGTGGCGAGGCGCTTATGGCCATGGCTGAAGCTGCCTGGGATGTTCCCGGCGCCTTGAACGCAGCCAAGCGCTTGATGCGTCAGGCTCTGGCCGTACATTTGGGGACAAAGCCGCTGGTCAGTCGGGAACTGTTTCGCAAGCGCTGAGCACGACGTATGCTGTCAGGCTAAATCATCAGGAGAGCCTCTTCGTGACTCAAAGCAACCGCATGCTCCTCGGCGTGAACATCGACCACGTGGCGACCCTGCGCCAGGCGCGTGGTACGCGTTATCCCGATCCGGTCAAGGCTGCGCTGGACGCCGAGGAGGCCGGTGCAGACGGCATCACCGTGCACCTGCGCGAAGACCGGCGGCATATCCAGGAGCGCGACGTATTGGTGCTCAAGGACGTGCTGCAGACGCGCATGAACTTCGAAATGGGCGTCACCGAAGAAATGATGGTATTCGCTGAGCGCATCCGTCCGGCACACATCTGCCTGGTTCCAGAGACTCGTCAGGAGTTGACCACCGAGGGTGGCCTGGACGTGGCGGGTCAAGAAGCAAGGATCAAAGCCGCAGTTGAGCGCCTGTCACGCATGGGCTCGGAAGTCTCGCTGTTCATCGACGCCGATGAGCGCCAGATCGAAGCCTCGCGCCGTGTAGGCGCGCCTGCCATTGAATTGCACACCGGTCGCTATGCTGATGCCCAAACGCCGACTGAAGTCGCCGAGGAGCTCAAGCGCGTTGCCGATGGCGTGGCGTTTGGCTTGAGCCAGGGCCTGATCGTCAACGCCGGTCATGGCTTGCATTACCACAACGTTGAAGCCGTTGCTGCGATCAAGGGCATCAACGAGTTGAACATTGGCCATGCGCTGGTCGCACATGCGCTGTTTGTTGGGTTCAAGTCGGCAGTCGCGGAGATGAAAGCGCTGATCATGGCAGCTAGCCGCCACTGATAGTGCACAGCGGATGTAAAGGCGGCCAGTTTGCTGACCTGTGAAAGCATACCGACACCCGCGAGCCGTTCGGTGTCGGATATGCCTGATGCATCGAGTACGCTGGATTGGCTGCCGCTTGCGCCAGATTGCGCAGCAAGCCGGTTTGCACCGGGGCAGCATTTCAACCTGCTTGCGCACCCGGAAAAATCAGGCTGAATCGAGTCATACCATTGAGTTCACTGCTCACCTCAACTCGGCCCCCATGCGCGAGCATGATCGACTTCACGATCGCCAGGCCCAACCCGGTGCCACCCTCAAGGCGAGAACGTCCGGAGCCGACGCGGTAAAAGCGCTCGAATAAATGTGCTAGATGCGCCGGCTCAATACCCGGTCCGCGGTTTTCGACCCACATGCATACTTCGTCACCGTGCCGCTCAATCCCAATTTCAACGCGTTGCCCCTGTGGGCTATGGCGGATGGCGTTGCTCAACACGTTCGAAAGCGCCCGTTGCACCATCAGGCGATCAGCCATAATCGTGCCCCAGCCATGCACCTGCACACTGACATCCTTCTGTTCACTGCTGAACTCGAACAACTCACTGACGCGCTTGGCTTCATCGGCCAGGCAGACCGCTTTTAGCGGAATTTGACTATCAGGCTGGCTGACCTGGGCGAGAAACAGCATGTCATTGATGATGCGGTTCAGACGGGTCAGTTCCTCGATGCTGGCTTCCAGTACGTCCTTGTATTGCTCGATAGGACGCTCTCGGGCCAGGGTGACCTGAGCCTTGCCCATGAGGTTACCGATGGGGGTGCGCAGCTCATGGGCCAGATCGTCCGAGAACTGTGAAAGCTGCTGCACGCCTCCATCCAGTCGATCAAGCATGATGTTCATGGTGCTGGCCAATTCGCTGAGTTCATGGGGCAAGTCCTTCACTGGCAGGCGTAGCGCCAATTGCTGGGCCGACACTTGCTCGGCGATCTGGCGGAAGCGGCGCAGTGGGACAAGGCCTCGCTGCACCACTATCCAGGCGCCAAAGCCAATCAGAAGTACTAGTAGCGGCAAGGCAAACAGGGTCGAGCGCAAATAGGCCAGCAACAGGCTATGGTCGTCGGCCAAATTGACCGTCAGCAGCACATGCACTTGCGTCCCATCATTGAGACGCATCAGGCGCGAGGCTGTCAGCAGATGATTGTCATTGCTGTCGCGCCATTGATTGAAGTTCAGGTGGGGGTGGATAGGAATCTGCATCAGCGCTTGGGCATCCAACCCCGGCCCCAGCGTGAGCAAGGCCGAGTGGCGACCGGTCAGGGCGATTACACTCAGACTCAGGTTGTCATGTCCCATCACTACATCCAGTAAGGGGTGGGCCGAGGTTTGCAGGTCGCCGGCCTTCAGATCGATGCTCAGGCCATGCTCTATCTGGGTCATTTTTGCGGCCAGGCTTTTGCGTGCCCGACTATCCAGTTCGTGGTCCAGGGCGAGCACAGCCAGGCATGCCAACAGCAACACCAACGCAGCGCCCATCAGGCTGACACTCATGCCCAGGCGCAGGGACAGCCTGGCCGGCTTCATTCGCGTGCCTCGAGTACATAGCCGACGCCTCGCAGGGTATGGATCAGTTTGTCCTCGAAGGGATCATCGATCTTGGCTCGCAAGCGGCGAATCGAGACTTCGACGACATTGGTGTCGCAATCGAAATTCATGTCCCAGACCAATGAAATGATCTGTGTGCGAGACAGCACCTCGCCGCTTTGACGCATCAATAAATGCAACAACGCGAACTCTTTGGCCGTCAGATCGATACGCTGTCCGTTGCGGTAAGCGCGGTGGCGACCCGGATCAAGTTCCAGGTCGGCGACTTTCAAAGTGCTGGGTTGCAGGCTCTGATCGTTACGTCGCAACAGGCTGCGAATTCGCGCGAGCAGTTCGGGGAACTCGAAGGGCTTGAGTAAATAATCGTCGGCCCCCAGGTCCAGGCCTTTGACGCGATCAGATAGGCGACCATGTGCCGTCAACATCATGATTCGGGTGCTGGCGTCGGCGCGAAGCTGCTTCAACACAGACCAGCCATCGAGCTCAGGCAGGTTGACGTCGAGGATGATCAGGTCGTAGGCGTGCTGGCGGGCCATGTGCAAGCCGTCGGTTCCGGTGTGGGCGCAATCGACGATATAGCCGTTTTCACTCAAACCCTGTTGCAAGTAATCGGCGGTACGAAGCTCGTCCTCGATGATCAATAAGCGCATGAAATGACTCGACGGTGAGAAAGGACGTGATTTTCAACCCTGAAGTAGCTGCAGGGTCAAGGGCGGGCATCGAACGGCGGATACTAAGCCATCTTTTGCTGGATTTCGGCTGAATTACAGAATTGTAATTTTCGACAGTTTTACTGGGGCGCTAGCTCGCCACCACCCGGGCTGGTTTCTTTCAACACTGTAATTTGCGCCTCACCTTGTTGTTAGCTTGCCTTTCGTAAGATTGAACCGTACTGAAATTCAATCACGAGGTGAGCAACATGAGCCTGATCAAATATGCGCTGATGGCTGTTCTGGCCTTGGGCAGTGGCGCCGCACTGGCCGAAGGCGGCGCAGAACGTTCGAAACAGTTCTGGGAAAAATTCCGTCTGAGCCAGGAGCAGATCCACGGCGACAAGGATCAGGCGATCGCCAAATTCGCTGCGCAGAAGCGCGAGAACGCTCAGCAGCAAGTGGCCAAAGAGTAGCTCCATTCACCTTCGAAGCTCCCCAGCTCCTTTGGAAAAAGGTGAATATTAGGCGCCCTTGTGGGCGCCTTTTTTTATTTACGCGCCACCAGCACTGCGCGACGCGGCGCGGGCAGGCCTTCAACAGTACGGCTGTGGTCGGCTGGGTCGAGGAAGTCGCTGAGCGACTGATAACGCATCCACTCGGTACTGCGCTGTTCTTCAACGCTGGTGACGCTCACATCCACGCAGCGTACATCGCTGAAGCCGGCGCGGCGCAACCAGCGTTCCAAGGCTGGAACTGAAGGTAAAAACCAGACATTGCGCATCTGCGCGTAACGGTCTTCGGGCACGAGGACCTGATTCTCATCGCCTTCGATCACCAGTGTTTCCAGCACCAACTCGCCGCCTTTTACCAGGCAGTCCTTGAGCGCCAGCAGGTGTTCGATGGGGGAGCGACGGTGATAGAACACACCCATGGAAAATACGGTATCGAAGCCTTCCAGATTGGCTGGCAGATCTTCCAGCGCGAAAGGCAAGTGCCAGGCAGGAAGGTCGGGCAGATACCGCTGCACGGCCTGGAACTGGCAGAAGAACAGCCAGTTGGGGTCGACGCCAATCACACTGTCGGCGCCGGCGCCGAGCATGCGCCACTGGTAATAACCATTGCCGCAGCCGACATCCAGAATTCGTTTGCCCTGGAGATCCAGATGCGGAGCAACGCGCGACCATTTCCAGTCCGAACGCCACTCGGTGTCTACATGTACACCGAACAGGTCAAACGGCCCTTTGCGCCAGGGCGATAACCCCATAAGGGCCTGGCGCATACGGTCGCGAGTGTCCTGGTCGCACTCGCAATCCAGGTTCAGACCGTTGAGCAAGTCCACTGTGCTTGGCTGCAACGCCGGAAGCGCATCCAGGGCATTCTGCCAGCGCTCCAGGTCGCCATGGCCCTTGTCCATCTTGGCGTCCAGCTGTGCTTGCAGGCCTTGCGACCATTGTGCGAGGGGAGTACCCGCCAAACGGCGGACCAACGGGGATAGATCAATCATGGCAGGGCAATCAACGAGGCAAAATTAAGGCATTGGAACCAGGGCACTACTTTGGAGAAACCGGCTGCCAACAAGCGCTGACGGTGTTCTTCAAAACTGTCAGGCTTCATCACGTTCTCAATGGCGCTGCGTTTCTGGGCTATTTCCAGTTCGCTGTAGCCATTGGCACGCTTGAATGCAACATGCAGGTCGGTGAGCAGGGCGTGCTCTTGGGCATCGTCAAAGCGCAATTTTTCGGAAAGAATCAGTGCGCCGCCTGGTAGCAGCGAAGCACGGATACGAGCAAGCAGTTCCAGGCGCTGCTCTGGTGCAATGAACTGCAAGGTGAAGTTCATTGCCACCACCGAAGCAGGCTGGAACTCGAGCGCGAGAATGTCTCCCTCGACTACGTCTACCGGCAACAGTTCCTGGAACATCGAGTCCTGGGCCGTGAGGTATTGGCGGCAGCGCTCTACCATGGCGGCGGAGTTGTCTATTGCTATAACCCGACAGCCGTCGCTACGTACATGCCGACGCAGTGCCTGGGTCACGGCACCCAGCGAGCTGCCCAGGTCATACAGGGCTGTGTTCGGCTGAGCGAATTGTGCAGCCAACACCCCAAGGTTCTCGACAATGGTCGGGTAACCCGGTACTGAGCGCTTGATCATGTCCGGGAACACGCGCACCACGTCTTCGTTGAAGGCGAAGTCGGGTACCTGGCCAAGCGGCTGGGCGAATAGGCGGTCAGGTTCTTTGCTCACAAGGACAATCCAGGCATTAGGCGGTAAAAGGCGGGCATTTTAGCCAAACTTGCCAGGCGATGCATGGCCTGGCTGACCAGCGCGGTTACTTCACGTTGATAGCACAATCAAAGGTCTGCACCGGGCGCACTTCAGGGGCCCAAGGTTGTTGATAAACCAATATCAGATGACCTTCGCCGGCGGCTTGCGTCTGAAAGCGCCATACCGATTGCCCCGCGCTTCCTACCACCCCTGCATCTTCCGGGTGACTGTAGACCTCGGGGCCCAAGCTTCTCAATATCCCGGAAGCAGGGTTCTGCAGCAACCAGCGGTAGCCGGTGCTGGGATTGCTCGGCAGGGTGAGGGTGAGCGTCTGGTTGATCTCCAGGTGCACGGGGCATTGGCTGGCTTTTTCCAATACCAGGTTATCGTGCTTGCCTGGCGTCTGAGCGCATGCGGCCATCAGCAGGGGCAAGCCAAGGACGAGTAATTTGCAGTTGATTTTCATCGACGATCCATTCGTTCGGGCCAGTATTGGCATTCGGGAAAAGCTGCCCTCTGCTCGGCAGTACTCATCAGTAATAGTTTCAAGTCCCAGGCCACATGGCCTATCACCAGGGGCGTAACTATGGACAGTGCAGAAAAAAATTTCGACCAATTGCAGGCAGAGGCTGAACGCCTGCCCGCTAACCTCATCCAGGGTATGGCAGAGCGCGATGGTCCCAATGACGGCGGGCTCACCCTGACGCGGGAACACATTATCACCCTCAATCAATATGCCAACCATGTATTCAGCCTGCCAGGCACCACTGATGCCGTGATTGAGTGGTTGGGATACTCGACAATCAGTGAAGCGGAGTTAATGCCGTCCAGTATGTGTGACTTGCATAAGCAATTGCAGCAGCACGGACGCAGCTGGGTCGAGTTGGCGGATATTAGCAAGGCCCTTGGTTTTCAATTGGCCTCCAGCGCCAGCAGCATCGACAGCACAGGCCAATACATACTGAAAACGCTGGAAAAAACCGTGGCCATTGGCAAATCGAGGGATAGGTGGGAAAGCATCAGCTTCGATGAGCCTGTCGAGCTCACGTTGATAGATAAGGGCACGGTGAAAGATCTTGTCGGTTTCATGGACGTCCTGCGAAAAGATGTGGCGCAGTTCGCAGAGAATGTCACTGTTGTAGGCGGACAGACCAAAGAGTTTCGCGATGTGGCGCGGGAAGTCTTGGCGCCATTGGTCATTCGCAAGCTTCACGCCCTCAAGCGCCGCCAGAGCAGCGGGAAAATCGAACAACTACGCGAGGATTTGGTAAGCCTCGATAACGAGATCAAACGCCTTGGTAGCGAGTATGACCATTATGTGAAGGCAGCCCTTGCGGGACTGGCGGCAGGACCGTTGGGTGCGGTTATAACGGGTTCAATCTATGGTTCAAAAGCGGAAAAAGTTCGTAAGGAGCGCAACGCTCGCCAGGCGGAGCGGGCGGAAACTAGCCAAAAGTTGAAAGCTGCCATCAGGCTCGAGGGCCTTCTGGAAGAACTCAATACGCAGATGGGTCAACTGGAAACACGGCTACGTGATGTACTGACGGCTTCTTCTCATCTGCACTCTGCCTGGGACATGATCGGTAAATACATCGACGCCTCGATTACCCATCTGAATCGCGTGGAGTCCAACCAGCAGCTGTACAAATTTGCTTTGTTCTTTGGCAACTTCGTTGATCAATGGAAGGGGATAGGAAGTTTCGCCAGGCATATGAATGGCGTATTCGATGACGCGGCTTCGATTAAATAAAGGAATTATTTTTATGAATGATAATGTCGTTTCGCTGAACGCTTCATTGGCCAACCCCGACATGGAAAAGTTCCTCGCTGCAAGATCGGCCTACGCAGCGTTCTGGAAGGAGAATACCTTCGGCTTTCTGCCCATGCTACATAGTTCGATCGAGCGTCATTACAACGCTATCACGACGGCTGTCGAGGGGTTTGCGAGCAATGCTGAAACACTCGTAATAAGTATCGAGTCGGAAAATCTATCTAAATTGACAGGTAAGCTCCGCGAGGCAGGGGACGCGGAAGAAAAGGATTTTTTCATCGGGGAGATCACTGTTTCGGTAAATAATATCTGCAGGAAGTTGGGGATGTTACAGGACGGTGTCGTAGCCGCCGTGAAAACGGTCGAGAGCCTCCCTGTATATGATGCGAGCCGCGATGTAAGCGGCTACCAGACGGCACAGGCGCGGACCACCAGTGACGAGCAACTTTGTGCCGACAGCTTAAGTAGTAAGCAAAAGGATCTCGGCGAACTGGAGGATGCAATCGACGTATTTGAATCCAACGGTTTGGATACATTGTTTGAGGGAAAGCTACCAACGGTCGATCAGGTTAAGGAACTGGTCAGCATGGGCACGACACCGGCTGCGGCTGTAGCGGCCGTAGAGAGAGCACTGGAGGCTGTTGGCAAGCTTGTCGGCGGCCTAGAGGAAAGCATGCGTTATTCGCAGTTGCAGGAGCAACGACGAGCATTGGTGGCACAAATCAAGGAATTGAAGACCGATCAAGCTGACTTAGTATCTCGTTCCAGGCAGTTGCAGGGTTATCTGGAGGCGCTTGATCGATATTTGTCGTTAGGCGAGATCCGTCAGCAGTGGTTGGATGAAAACAAACAGATCTGCATTCAGCTGGATGCTGCACACACCCGATTGCGTGGGGTAAAGGTCGCTGATGTCGATAGTGCCCAAGGGCTGGACGCTGTGGCTTTCGGGTTGAGGGCTTATGCACAATTTGTCGTTGCCGAGTTTCGTAAGTACCTTTAACTCAGCCAACCGATGACGCGGGCTTTTACGCCCGCGCTGATGGCTTGCAGCGTTAAATCACTCGAACAACACCTTGGCTACCTCACTGAAGCGTCTGGCGAAATGCACGCTCAAGCCTTCCTTGAGGTAATCCGGTAATTCTTCGAAATCACCTCGGTTGGCCTCCGGCAGGATCAATTCGAAAATTTTCTGCCGGCGCGCTGCAATGACTTTCTCACGGACCCCGCCAATGGGTAGCACCTGCCCGGTCAAGGTGAGTTCGCCGGTCATGGCCACTGCCTTTTTCGGGGGCTGATCTCGGGCCAGGGATAACAGAGCGCTGGCCATTGTTATGCCTGCGCTCGGTCCATCCTTTGGAGTGGCGCCTTCCGGTACGTGAAGATGGATGAACGCTTCATTGAAAAAGGTCGGGTCACCGCCGTACTGTTTGAGGTTGGCGCTGACATAGCTGTAGGCAATTTCGGCCGACTCCTTCATCACATCGCCTAGCTGCCCGGTCAGCTTGAAGCCGCGGTTGAGGGTATGAATACGGGTAGCTTCGATCGGCAGCGTAGCGCCACCCATGCTGGTCCAGGCGAGGCCCGTAATCACACCTTTGCCCGACAGCACCTGCTCACTGCGAAACACGGGCATGCCCAGAGAGGCTTCCAAATCCTTGGGGCCGATCTTGATCTTGGCTTGCGGGTTGTCCAGCAGTTGCATCACCGCTTTACGCACCAATTTGCCGAGCTGCTTTTCCAGTTGGCGGACCCCTGCCTCGCGAGCGTAGCCCTCAATGACAGTGCGCAGCGCACTATCAGTAATACTCACGCTGGTCTTGACGACACCGGCTTTTTGCAGCTGTTTGGGCCACAAGTGGCGTTTGGCAATGGCCAGTTTTTCCTCAGTGATATAACCCGATAGACGAATGACTTCCATGCGGTCAAGCAGCGGACCGGGAATCGAGTCCAGCGTGTTGGCCGTGCACACGAACAATACTTTCGACAGGTCCAGACGCAGGTCCAGATAGTGGTCGAGGAAGTCGACGTTCTGTTCGGGGTCGAGAGTTTCCAGCAAGGCTGAAGCGGGATCACCTTGGTAGCTTTGCCCCATCTTGTCGATTTCATCGAGCATGATCACAGGGTTCATGACCTCGACATCTTTCAGCGCCTGGACCAGCTTGCCCGGTTGCGCGCCGATGTAGGTGCGTCGGTGCCCTTTGATTTCTGCCTCATCGCGCATGCCACCAACACTGAAACGATAGAACGGTCGCCCCAGGGATTGCGCAATGGACTTGCCGACACTGGTTTTACCCACACCAGGTGGGCCGACCAGCAGAACGATAGAACCGCTGATTTCGCCTTTCCAGGCACCGATGGCGAGGAACTCCAGGATCCGATCCTTGATATCGTCGAGTCCGGCATGGTGCTGATCGAGCACTTTTCGTGCGTGCTTGAGGTCAAGTTTGTCCTTGCTATAGACACCCCATGGCAACGCGGTCGCCCAGTCCAGGTAATTACGGGTGACCGCGTACTCGGGTGAACCTGTCTCCAGAATCGCCAGCTTGCCCATCTCTTCATCAATACGTTTTTTTGTGGCTGCCGACAATGTCTTGCCTTGCAAGCGCTGCTCGAATTGCTCCAGGTCCGCGCTGCGATCATCCTTGGTCAGCCCCAGCTCTTGCTGGATTACCTTGAGTTGCTCCTTGAGGAAAAACTCGCGTTGATGCTCGCCGATCTGGCGGTTTACTTCTGCAGAAATCTCGTTCTGCAAATGAGCAACTTCGACCTCCTTGCGCAGCATCGGCAAGACCTTCTCCATGCGCTTGAGCATGGGTACGCAATCGAGCACTTCCTGCAATTGGTTGCCGGTAGCCGAAGTCAGTGCCGCAGCAAAGTCGGTCAACGGCGACGGATCGTTGGGACTGAAGCGGTTGAGGTAGTTTTTCAGCTCTTCGCTGTACAGCGGATTGAGGGGTAGCAGCTCCTTGATCGCATTGATCAGGGCCATGCCGTAGGCTTTTACCTCGTCGGTCGGTTCGCTGGGTTGACGCGGATACTCGACCTCGACCAGGTAGGGCGGGCGATGATGTTTGAGCCAGGTACGGATACGCACCCGGGTCAGGCCCTGCGCGACGAACTGCAGCTTGCCGTTTTCGCGGCTGGCGTGATGGACTTTTACCAAGGTGCCGTAAAGCGGCAACGCTGACGTATCGAAGTGGCGGTGATCTTCTGGCGGCGTGTCCATATAGAACAGGGCCAGGGAGTGATGGGGGGTCTTGGAGACCAGATCGAGTGTTTCCGCCCAAGGTTCTTCGTTGACAATTACCGGCAGTACCTGCGCGGGGAAGAACGGGCGGTTGTGAATCGGGATGACATAAACCCTTTCCGGCAGTTGCTGGTCGGGCAGGGCGAGGTTGTGGCCTGTTTTAGCGGAGGCTTCAGGATGCTCGAGTTTGGCGTAATCCTCGAGTTGTTCCGGTAGATCCTGCTGATCACTCATGGGGCACCTGCGAAAATGGCTATGGTGCTTAGATGGGGACTTAGGTTCCAAGCTTCAAGCTACAAGCTGCAAGATGGGATTGCGGGACTTGCAGCTTGCAGCTTGCAGCTTGTCGCTTGTCGCTAGGGCCTATTCAGCCAATTTGTAAGCAATTACGTAGTCACCCATTTTGGTGCCCAGCGAGCCGTGGCCACCGGCGGTCACCAGCACATATTGCTTGCCGTCCTTGCCGGTGTAGGTCATTGGCGTGGCCTGGCCGCCTGCTGGCAGACGCGAGCTCCACAATTCCTTGCCGGTGTTGGTGTCATAGGCGCGCAGGTACTGGTCCAGGGTGCCGCTTAGGAAACCCACACCGCCGGCGGTGACGATGGAACCGCCCATGCTTGGCACGCCAATGGGTAGGCCAATCGGAATCGGCGAGCTGTCACGGCTGGTGCCGTTCTTGTGCTTCCACACCACTTGGTTGGTCGTCAAATCGATACCGGCGACGTAGCCCCAGGCTGGTGCCTGGCAAGGTACGCCCAGTGGCGACATGAACGGGTGCATGATGACCGCGTATGGGGCACCGGTGTTGGGCTGCACGCCGCTGGTTTCGCTCTCGCGCTTGCTGCCGGCAGCGACTTGCTCACGCGGCACCATCTTCGACACAAATGCCATGTAATTCGGCGAGGTGAACAGCAATTGGCGCACGGGGTCGACCGAGACGCTGCCCCAGTTGAACACGCCAACGTTGCCCGGATAGACCAGACTGCCCTGGATCGATGGCGGGGTGTACTGACCTTCGTAGCGCAGTTCACGGAACTGGATGCGGCACAGCATCTGGTCGAACGGGCTTGCACCCCACATGGCTTGTTCGGTCAGGTCCGGGCCAAGCAGGTTGAGCTCCGAGCGAGCCTGTGTCGGCGCGGTGTGGTCACCCTCTACCGCACCTTGAGGGGCCGGGATCTCGTGGATCGGTACGATCGGTGTACCGTCACGACGGTCCAGCACGTACAGGCTGCCCTGTTTGGTAGGCGCGATCAATGCCGGTTTTACCCCGTCTGCGGTCTTTAGATCGAGCAGGGTCGGCTGACTGCCAACGTCCATGTCCCACAGGTCGTGGTGGGTGAACTGGTAGTTCCAGCGCACCTTGCCGTTGGCCAGGTCCAAGGCAACGATACCGGCGCTGAACTTTTCTGCACCGGGGGTGCGATCAGCGCCCCACTGGTCAGGTGTCTGGTTGCCCAGGGGAAGGAAAACCATGCCCAGCTTCTCGTCGACACTGGCCAGCGACCACATGTTCGCCGAGTTGCGGCTGTAGGTTTTGCCCGCGGCCAGGGGCGCGGTTTCATCCGGGTTGTTGCTGTCCCAGTTCCATACCAGGCGCCCATCGTGCACATCGTAGGCGCGAATCACTCCGGATGGCTCGTTGGTCGACTCGTTATCGGTTACATGGCCGCCAATGATCACCAGTTCGCGGGTGATCGCCGCAGGCGACGTGGAATAGTAACCACCGGCAGTGAACGGGCCGATGCCAGTGGTCAAATCGATGACCCCCTGGTTGCCGAAGCCTTCGCAGACTTTACCGGTGTCAGCGTTAAGGGCAATCAGGCGAGCATCTGCGGTAGGCAGGTAAAGACGGCGTGGACAGGTGCGGGCGACAACCTGGCCAGCATCGGAGATCTTCGGCGCAGGGCTGCCGTCAACATTGACGTAGTTGTTCTCGTCATAATACGAGACACCACGGCAGGTCATGTGAGCGAAGCCCTTGAAGCCCGTCGGGCTCTTGATTTTCGGGTCGAAACGCCAGATTTCAGCGCCGGTGTCCGGGTCCAGGGCCAGTACCTTGCTGTGCGCAGTGCAGGCGTAGAGCATGCCGTTGACCTTGAGTGGCGTGTTCTGGTTGGTCAGCTCCACCGGGTCGTTGTCGGTTGGCAGATCACCGGTGCGGATGCGCCAGGCTTCCTCCAGCTTATGCACGTTGTCGGGGGTGATCTGGCGCAACGGAGAATAGCGATCGCCGAACTCGGTGCGACCGTACGCCTGCCATTCACCATCGGGTATTTGCGGCGCGGTGCTGCTCAAGCCTGTGCTGTCGCGACCCAGCTTGCCCTTGATTTCGCCCGGATGGGTAAACTGGCTGGCCACGGCGGTGGCGCCCGACAGGACAACCGCCAGGCTCAACAGGGCCGGGTTGATTTTCGACGGGTTGCCGAGCAGCGGTCGGCGGGCCCATGGCAGCAGCAGGACTACCCCCAAAGCGAACCACAGCGCCAGACGTGGCACCAGTTGCCACCAATCCAGACCCACTTCCCACAACGCCCACAAGGTACTGCCGAGCAGCACTGCACCGTACAGCCCCAGGGCATGCCGACGCAGGGCCAGCAGCAGAATGCCGGACAGGGCAAAACCGATACCGGCAATCAGGTAATACAAAGAGCCGCCGAGTTGGCTCAATTTGATGCCGCCCGCCAGTAGGGCCAGGCCCATCAGCAGCAACAGCACGCCGATAAGGCGCGGCAGCCAGCGGGTTCTACTCAAGGCACCTTCTGTGCTCATCTTGTGTTCTCCGTTAAAGGGAAAGGGCGATTAAAAACTGCTCTGAAGTTTGATCCCGCCGATCAGCGCGTCGTCGACCTGGCTAACACCACCAGGGTGACGGATGTACTGCAGGTTCGGGCGTACGGTCAGCCAGTCGGCCAGGTGAATGCCGTAGTACAGCTCGGCGCTGTACTCGGTATCCTGGATCGGGCGAAACAGGGGGTCGTTGTAGTCGCTGACAGCATTGGCCTGGTTCAGCGCCTTGGCGTTCTTGCGGTAGGCAGGGTTGACGTGCACACGGGCCAGGGCGAAACCGATGTCGTCCTTGGCGCGGGCATCGAAGGGCCCCTTGTACACCACACCTGCTGAAACGTAGTTGTCGATGGCGTTGGTCTTCTTGTCATGCAGCGTGGCATTGGCAAACACGCTCAGGCCACGGGAATGGTCGGAGGCCAGCGACGTCAACTGCTGCTGGGCACCCAGCCAGAAGCCGTGCTTGCTCGAACTGCTGCGGTAAGCCTGACCGCTCAGTGCTGCTGGCTGGTCGTTGCTGTCCTTGTAGACATCAGTTGCCTTGGCATTACTGTAGTAGTAACCCGCGCGATATTCCCCTGGCAGACTGCCGATTGCCGGCGTCCATACCAGTTCGACCGGCATTACGGCCCCTTGAGTACCGCTGCCACTGAGCTTGAAGCCGTTGTTGCGGTCCAGGTTCGACGGGTTCTGTTCGTAGGCACCGATCTGTGCGTAAAGTTCGGGCGTGAGGTTGTATTTGACCCGCAAGGCCCACTGGCTGACCGGCCAGTTGTACCAGATGTCGCCGGCCCAGTTACCCACCTGAGAGCCACAGAAGGCCAGGTTCTGGAAGTCGCAGGGAAAGCTGTTGAAATCTTCGCCCTGACCGAAGCGGCCGAATTTCACATCCAGGGCACCGTCGAAATATTTCTGCTTGATCCACATCTGGGTCAGACGCCAGGTTTGGCCGCGTCCCCACACCTCCTGCGCAGACGTGAAGCCGCCGACCCGCGGATCATTGATGCGGTCGTTGCTGATGTTGTCGCCATGACGCTGGGTAACGGTCAATTGGAACTCGCTGTCCTGCCAGCCGAAAATTTTCTGCAAATCCAGGTGCGTGCCCAGGGTGAACTGCCCGCTGTAGCGAGCGCTTGTGTCATCGTCATAACCGCCGTGAAGGTTTGCGCCTGTTTCGCCGGTGTAGCCCAGGGTGAAGTCATAGCCGCGCTCGGCAAGCTCCGTGCGGTTGCCGTCCCAATCGCCAAGCATCCATGGTGAGTCGCTGGCGAACATCGCTGCGGCCTGAGTGCAGGGGGCCAAGCTGGCAATGACCAGACCCGAAAGCCGCGCTCGGGTGTTGGGAGAAATGCGAAAACGTTGAATCTGAGGCATGAGATAGCGCTATCTTTTGATTATAGAAAAAACGACAGATACACCCTACCGTGGAGATCGGCGGCGATAGGGTAGTAGGGGATAAACTGAACCGGTTCAGCGTGAGGCGGGGAGGATATAGATGAATGTGTAAGAAAAAAAGTCAATTCACCAAGAGGCACCGTTGCCGGATTGGTAACAGTCCGGCAACGGCGGTCATCAGAAGGCGGTGCGCAAGCCTACTTCAACACTGCGGCCGGGTGCAGGTGCGATGTCGCGCAGGATCGAGCTTGCGTAACGCACGGTCTGATCGGTGAGATTTTCGCCGCGAACAAATGCCAGCCATTGGCTTTGGCCGACGTCGAAACGATAGCCCAGACTGGCCCCCAACGTGGTGTAGCCATCGGTGCTGGTTTCGTTGGCTGGTTTACGGTGCTGGGCGCTGGCATGCTGCACGTCAAACCGTGCCTGCCAGCGGTTCAGATCCCACACCAGACCGCTGTTCAAGCGCAGAGGAGCGATACGTGGCAGGTCTTCTCCGGTGTCTAGGTTTTTGGCCCGGGTATAGTCGCCGGATAGCTCCAAGGCAAAGCTGCCCAAGTGATTTTCGGCCAGTTGCCAACGGTCCTGGGCCTCGATGCCATAGAAGCGGGCGCGTACGCCTTTGTACAGGTACTCGGGAACGTCAGCGGCGTGGTCGTGATCGTGGTCATGGTCATGATCATGATCACCATGATCGTGGTCGTGACCTTCACGCATGTTGCCACTCGCCAGCAGGCCGATGTAGTTGCGGAAATGACTGTAGAAAACCCCGACGCTGCCTTTGTGCACGCCATTGTCGAAACGTAAGGCCAGGTCACTGGAAATCGCTTTTTCTTTGCCCAGGTCTGGATCGCCGACCTCATAGGTACCCGTAGCGACGTGAGCGCCGTTGGCGTACAGCTCGTAGAACGTCGGTGCACGTTCGGTATAACCCAACGTCGCTGCCAGCGACCAGATGGGCGTCAACTCATAAACCGCACCGGACGACAGGCTGGCGGCGGTGAAGCTGCTGGCGCTGTCGGCATGGGCGAAGCGTTCGCTGCCCTGGCTGTCGGGATCCACCCGCGTGTGCTCCAGGCGTCCACCCAGGCTCAGGTTCAGGCGCTCGGTGGCTTGCCATTGCTCGAGCATGAACAGTGCAACGCTGTTGGTGTCGGTCTGCGGCACAAAGGCTTCTTCGCCGAGGGCGGAAAACTCGTTACGACTGACTTGAGCCCCGATCACGCCTTCTACGGGTCCCAAAGGCTGATGCCGGGCTTCTACCCGAGCTTCGTATCCTTTGTTCTTGAACGTGGTATGAACCTCACCGCCTTCCAGCTCGCGGTGTTGGTAATCGGTGTAGCCGGCATCGAATTTCACTGAACTGAAAGGGCCATCAAGATCACGCAGCTCTGAAGCGAAGCCGTAGTGATCCTGTTGCATGTCCAGGCGCACGCCCGGCTCCGCCACCGAACCATAGTTGGAGTCGTAACGACTGTACGACAGGCCGGTGTAGCCATGGTCCCAATGGTAGGCGCCCCCGATAGCGCCACCGTCCTGGCGGCCGTCGCTGTTGTCGAGTTTATGTCGGCTACCTGGGTCATCGGCATCGCGAACCTTGGAACTGCGCGCGTAGCCGGGAATGCGCAGGTCGTTGAACTGCCGACTATTGGCATCCATGTGCAAGGCAAAGCGTCCATCGCCTGCTTCCAGCTTGCCGGCGCTGCTGCGGGTGGTGTCGGCACCGCCATAACGTAACTCCCCGGCACCGTGGATACCGTCGATGGGAGAGGTGGGGATGCGGTTATCGAAGCTGTTCACGACCCCGCCAATGGCGTTACCCCCGTAGAGCAGGGCGGCCGGGCCACGCACGATTTCGATGCGCTCCACGGTCGCGGGGTCCAGCGGTACGGCGTGGTCGTAGGAAAGGGATGAGGCGTCCAGGGCGCCTACGCCGTTGCGCAAAATACGAATGCGGTCGCCATCCAAACCACGAATTACCGGGCGGCTGGCGCCGGGTCCGAACCAGGTCGAGGCGATGCCGGGCTGATTGCTCAGGGTCTGGCCGAGGCTGCCTTTCTGTTGCAGGGTCAGTTCGTCACCTTCGAGCACCGTACTGGGGGCGGCCAAGGTGCTGTTGCCCAATGGGTTGGCTGTAATGAGTTGAGGGTCAAGCTCCACGGCCTGGCTCAATGGTGAAGCCAGTAAGAGGGCGGCGGTAAGGGGGGAGTGTCGAAGCGGCAAGCGACGCATGGTCAGCGAGTTTCCTAGGCAGTGTTTTAGTATTGATACAATATAACATTCCCTTTGTCATTTTCGCTGAGGGATTTTTATGCCGGGGTGTGCTCTACGACGTAGCTTTTCATCGCCTGGCGCTGAAGCAAGCGAGCCTGCACTAGAATGTTTGTAGTCAGCTCACCCCTGGGCTAAGGTGCGCACCTTTGATTCGCTGGAGTACAGGCATGACCACAGCCACCCCCAATCCACTGCATGGTGTAACCCTGGAGCAGATCCTTACCGCGCTGGTGGAGCATTACCAATGGGAAGGGTTGGCCGAGCGCATCGACATTCGCTGCTTCAAGAGCGACCCAAGCATCAAGTCGAGCCTGACGTTTCTGCGCCGCACACCTTGGGCCCGGGAGAAAGTCGAGCGGTTGTACGTGAAGTTGCAGCGCGGTCGCCGTTAACAGCATGATTTGGCGCGAGGTCTTTGTCGGCCTGGCAGCCATCCTCGGTTGGAGCGCGTTGGCGATCCAGCTGTACTTGGTACTGCTGGCGCGCTGGGATGAACAGGCAAGCCTGATCGGCGGCCTGATCACGTATTTCAGTTACTTCACGGTATTGAGCAATACCCTGGTGGCAGTGGTGCTGAGCCATGCTGCGTTCGGCAAGCCTGGTCGCGCGCGAGATTTTTTTCTCGCCCCTGCAGTCAGTTCCGGTGTAACTGCCAGTATCGTGCTGGTCGGGCTTGCCTACAGTCTTTTGTTGCGCCACCTGTGGCATCCGCAAGGCTGGCAGTGGCTCGCCGATGAGTTATTGCACGATGTCATGCCCGTGGTGTTTGTCATCTACTGGTGGTGCTGCGTAGAAAAGGGCAGCCTTCGGCTCAAGCACCTGGGTGCCTGGTTGTTGTATCCGGTGGGGTATTTTGCCTATGCGCTGTTGCGCGGGCAGTCGATCGGGGCTTATCCCTATCCTTTCTTTGATGTGGTCAAGCTTGGTTATGGCCAGGTGCTGCTCAATGCATTGGCGATTCTTGTCGGCTTTATCGTCATTGGTCTGCTGGTTATAGGCCTGGATCGCTGGCAGGGCGGGCGCCTGGCCAAAGCCAGGACGCAACCCTGATGGTGCCTGTCAATCGTTGTCGGTAGGGTCCAGTCGCCAATAGGCGGCAGCCTTTACCTGATCGTCCTTGAGCCCTTTGTCGTCGATCAACAAGCGCTTGGCTTTACGCGTCAGTGCTTTTTCCAGCGCGACCCAGGCGTACAACTGACCTTGGGGAAGGCTCAGTTCCTGCAGCACCTCCAGCAAACTCTGCTGGTGGCGTTCAACCCAGATCACGTCCAGCTGTGCTTGAGTTTGCAGCGGCTGTTGTTCTTCGGCATCTTCGATTTCGATGATCGCAAGCACCTTACGGGTGGCGGGTAACTCTTCCAGCCGTCGAGCAATGGCCGGGATCGCTGTTTCATCGCCGATCAGCAGATAACTGTCGAAGATATCCGGTACCACCATCGAACTGCGTGGCCCGGCAATGTTCAGGACCTGGCCGACTTCGGCCTGGGCAGCCCAAGTCGAGGCAGGGCCGTCGCCGTGCAGAACAAAATCGATATCCAGCTCACCGGCGTCCAGATCGATGCGTCGCGGGGTGTACTCACGCATGGTTGGACGCACGCCCTCGCGACTGAAATCGAGGTTGTCCAGCGCAGCTTGTTCTGCTGGCGAACAGGCGAACATCAGTTTGACGTGATCGTCGCTGCCAACGCTGGTGAACCCTTGTAACTGCGGCCCACCCAAGGTTATGCGGCGCATGCGTGGGGTTAAATCAGTAACGCGCAGCACGTCGAGGCGACGCTGTTTGATCTCATGGTTCACGCGATGGATCGCGTGGTTTTCGCTGACACTCATTGCGGGTTCTCCGTAACAGTCGCAGGCGGTCCTGCGACGATGGCTTTGGCGGTGTTGTTGAGCAAACTACGCACTCGCTCGATTTCTTCCGGACTCCAGCGGCCACTGTGCATCTGCAGGGCATGGCGCAGGTTGTGTACTGCTTCGTGAATTTCCTGGGGGCGATCGTGTCCGCATAGGGAGCGCTTGCTGACTTCAATGCGCATGCGCACGCCGTCCAGCGCTATGGCTTGCTCGGCCAGCGATTGCACACCTGCCGGGGTGACGCTGTAGAGCTTCTTGCTGCCTTGCACCTGACCGACGATCAGTTCGCTTTCTTCAAGAAAAGTAAGGGTTGGATAGATAACGCCCGGGCTCGGGCTGTAGTTGCCGCCGAATAGGCTTTCGATCTGGCGGATCAGGTCGTAACCGTGGCGGGGCTGTTCAGTAAGCATCGACAGCAGGAGCAGTTTCAGGTCGCCCGGAGCGAAGACCCGTGGGCCGCGGTCGCCACGCTCGCGGCTGTGCCGACGCTCCTGACCGTCATGGCGGTCGCCGTGGTCACGGTGGGTGTGATGGTCACGCATGGAAATCTCCGTTTGCGTTAGATATATCTTTAGATACTACTCAAGATATATCTTATTGCAAGCATGAGATTGAGAATATTTCTCATAATGGGCGTTGAAGTGATGAGCAGTCGTGCCGAACCAGTCAACGCCCGGGCACGTTGTTGAGCCTGGGCGTAGGTTGCAAAGCGCTACTTTTGCGCCACTTGCGGCGCTTTACACAGGGTATGGCTACCGGGTTGCAAGTAGGGCGTGAGGATCGGGGCCATACCTTTGAGCACCTGCACCGGCAGGGCCGAGGTGAACTTGAAGGATTCGGCAGCACGCCCGGGTACGAAGGCGGTGAGGGTACCGAAGTGGTTGTCGCCAAGAAAAAACACAAAGGTTGCGGTGCGGTTGATCGCCTTGGACCCCAGTAGTCGCCCCCCCGCGCCCCAGCTTTCGAGACGGTTGTCTCCGGTGCCGGTTTTGCCTCCCATGACCATTGGCGTGCCATCGTTGAGCTTGAAACTTCCGGATACCCGTCGTGCTGTACCGGCATCGACCACTTGTGACAGGGCGCCGCGCAACGCCTGTGCAACTTCCACCGACAATACGCGCTGGCCTAGGTCCGGATCACCTGCCAGGCGGGTTTCATATGGCGTATCGGCGGCGAAGTGCAGGGTATCGATGCGCAGTGTCGGCAAACGGATGCCATCGTTCTGAATGATCCCGATCAGCTCTGCCAGTGCAGCCGGACGATCGCCGGAACTGCCGATGGCGGTAGCGAGCGAAGGGACCAGATGGTCGAAGGGATAACCGACGCGTTTCCAGCGGCGATGAATATCGAGAAAGGCCTCGATCTCGACCAGGGTACGAATGCGGCTGTCGCGAGCGCCCTTGTGGCGACTTTTGAACAACCAACCGTAGACTTCTTGACGCTCGAACTGACTGGCCTGCACGGCATCCTGAAAGCTGGCCGTGGGGTTGTTCAACAGGTAGCCCAGCAACCACAGGTCCAGCGGGTGGACCTTGGCGACAAAACCTTGGTCAGGCAGGTCGAATTTGCCAGGGCCATACGCGTAGTACATATCGTCCAGGCGCTTGTCGGTTACTGTGTCCTGCTTGGTCGGTGCGCGCTTGGTTTCCTGCAGCTCCTTTTTCAGGTGGGCGCGGACGAAGGCGTTGAAGGTGGCCTGGTCGGCCTCCGGAAACAGGTAGCGGTGGACGGCAGCGAGGCGGATGGGCGTAATTCGCAGGCTGTCGAGAAACGTGTCCAGACGCTGTTGCGAGGATTTGCGTTGGTACTTTTTCCAGAACCTGCGCAGGTAGTCGGTGCCTTCCTTGTCGGCGAAACGAGCCAGGTATTCCTGGCGGCGAGGTTCGGCATCATCTTTGAGCAGTTTGATACTGCTGCCTGGTGTCTGATAGGTGCTGTAGCGCACCAGATCACGCATCAAGCGGATGAATGGCAAGTTGATCGATTCGCGAAGGGCGTCCTTGAGTGTCGGGATGCGGCTGTTGTCCTCCTTGCGAAAGTTGTTGAACACGTGCATGCCACCGCCGGTAAAGAACGCCTCACCCGGGCTGGCGGAGTACTTGCGGTTGAGGGCCGCATCCAACATTGCAGTGATGTTACGGTCCTTGTTCTGAATCAGGTAGTCGATGGCCCAGCGGGTGATGAAATCCAACTCGGCGACCTCGACTTTCTTCAGGTCCGCCGATGCAGTGGCTGCGTATTTGTCATGCAGTTCCGCGATGATCTCCAGATAGCTGGTAAGCACACGCAACTTGGCGGTGGAGCCCAGTTCCAGCTTGCTGCCCTCGTTTATGTCGAAGGGTTGGTCGGTGCTGTCGGTTTGCACCCGCACCCGTGAGCCATTGGCGGTGCGTTCGAGCAAGGTGAAGCTGTAGCGCACCTGGGTTGTGCTGGTCGGGGTCAACAAGCGCTCGCCAAACAGGCCGAGCTTCTCGGCAATGGCCGGGTCGGCCAGATCCTTCAGGTATTGGCTGACTTGTCCCTGCAAGTCCGATTGCAAGGTGCTGGTGGCAGACAGGTCGAGGCGGTCAAGATCGTACAGGGGGCGAGCCAACGCCAGGGACAGGCGACTGCGGGCCACACTGATGCCCTTGTTGGTAACGATGGGCTGGATGGTCGGTTGGGCTACCCAGTCGCGATAGATCGCTTTGCTTGCCAGCGCGGCGTCAGCGAGGGGGCGATCGATAACGTTGCTGGCCGCCAGAACGCGGATGTGACTATCGGTCAATTCGGCCAGTTCATTTCGCCCTTTCGACAGAAAATGCGAAGGACGGCGCTGGGCAATCATCAATGACAGCACTTGGCGCAATGCCAGGCCGCGTGCGGCCATGCTCGCAGGATCGGTCTCGGTTGCCGCCAGGGCCTGATTGACCTGAGCGAAATCCGCGCCGTACCAGACCCTCAGGCCCTCGGCCATGCCATGCACTTCGCCGTGGCCGGGAACGGCTGAAAGCGGAACGCTGTTGAGGTAGTCACGCACAATGCGTTGGCGCGCTTCTATGGTTTGCGGGCCGCCCTGGTAGGCACGCACGCTGGCTGAAATCATCTGGCGGATTTTCTCGCCGCCCGAGACGGTGAGACCGTCTGGCGAATGCCGGTATTTTTCCAGCTGGGTGGCCAGGGTGCTGCCACCGGCGGACTGGCCGGGCAGGGCCAGGTATTTGGCCACCTGACTGTATGCCGCCTTGGCAAAACGCGGCCAATCCACTGCTGGGTTGGCATTGGGGTCGTCAGGGTCGAGCAGGTCGCGGTTTTCGATGAATAGCAGGCTGTTGACGATCACTGAAGGGATGGAGTCGAAGTCTGGATAGAGATACTGCGGGTAGTGATATTGGTACAGCACATCGCCTTTGCAGTCGGTAATCGAAAGGCCAGTCTGGATCTTCTCTTTATAGGGCACGAAGAAACCGTGCTCTGTGTAGTTCATTAAGGCGGGGGAGAAGTGCACTTGTTCGCTGATCACATAGTCGCGCTTGAGTAGTCGCGGAAGGAAGTCTCCCAATGCGCTATAGCCCAGGCGTTTGTCGAACGGTCCGTCACCAGGGTAAATGATCGCGTCGCTCGGTCCAGGCTGCAGCGAGTAGGTCAAGGTCGACGCGAGTTGACTCAGTTCGCGTGATTGCAGGCGAGAGGTGTGCATTTCGTTGGCGACGGCAAGACCCAGTGCGATCAGGGCGAGCAGCAACACTACCCAGAACAGCCGCCACCATAAACGACGTTGGCGAGGGCTTTTCGGCAATGGCGATTCTTCAAGAGGTTCAGTGGGAGTTTCCTTACTCTTTGGTTCCGATTGCCACAATGCGCCCATAGTTTTCAGCCCGGCTACGTATTTTCGTATTGCTTGCCTGAAGCTTAGACGGTGAGCGGATATGGTGAAAAATTTGTAAACGTTGTAGGTCTTTTCCAAAACCTCAGCAGGAATTGCGCCTTTGGTGGAGGTTGTAATGCCCTCTTTTGGTGCTATGTTAGCCGCCCTTTTTGAGTGCATGGAGAAAACACGGGGAATGCCCCTCTGTGAAGGCGGTC
This sequence comes from Pseudomonas auratipiscis, assembly GCF_036324085.1. Taxonomy (NCBI): domain Bacteria; kingdom Pseudomonadati; phylum Pseudomonadota; class Gammaproteobacteria; order Pseudomonadales; family Pseudomonadaceae; genus Pseudomonas; species Pseudomonas auratipiscis. The sequence continues at coordinate 107,848 of NZ_JAZDCU010000004.1, read as the reverse complement.
TTTGCCGAGAGTTCTTTCCGAATATCACGCTTTTTATAGTGAAATGCCCTGTAGGGGCCTTTCTATACTGCTCGCCCCTTTCGCTTCGCCGACAGCTTGCATGTTTGCGGACGGGACCGCTCACAAGGTGGTGCCCGGCAAGGCAGCGTACCTAGCCTATCGGTGGTACCACGCCAGCACGAACGGTCTATATCCAATAACAAAATGAGGTTGTATTTCTATGCCAGTCGGCAACCATCCTTCTCACGGTGAGACCGCTCAGGGCGGCCCACTCAAGCGAGAACTCGGCGAGCGACATATTCGCCTGATGGCGCTGGGCGCCTGTATCGGTGTCGGCCTGTTCCTGGGGTCGGCCAAAGCCATTGAAATGGCCGGACCGGCAATCATGCTGTCTTACATCATCGGTGGTCTTGCGATCCTGGTGATCATGCGTGCCCTCGGTGAAATGGCCGTACACAATCCGGTCGCAGGCTCTTTCAGCCGTTATGCTCAAGACTACCTTGGCCCGTTGGCGGGCTTTCTGACTGGCTGGAACTACTGGTTCCTGTGGCTGGTAACGTGCGTGGCAGAGATCACCGCAGTCGCCATCTATATGGGCATCTGGTTCCCTGACGTACCGCGCTGGATCTGGGCCTTGGCGGCGTTGGGCAGCATGGGCGCAATCAACCTGATTGCAGTCAAGGCTTTCGGCGAGTTCGAGTTCTGGTTTGCCCTGATCAAGATCGTCACCATTATTGCCATGGTTCTGGGCGGCATTGGCGTCATTGCTTTCGGTTTCGGCAATGAAGGTGTGGCAGTGGGTGTCTCCAACCTCTGGAGCAACGGCGGTTTCATGCCAAATGGCGTGACCGGCGTGCTGATGTCGTTGCAGATGGTGATGTTCGCCTACCTGGGCGTAGAAATGATCGGCCTGACCGCCGGTGAAGCACGCAACCCGCAAAAGACCATTCCCCAGGCCATCGGCTCGGTGTTCTGGCGCATTTTGCTGTTCTATGTCGGCGCACTGTTCGTGATCCTGTCGATCTACCCATGGAACGAAATCGGCAGCCAGGGCAGCCCGTTCGTCATGACTTTCGAACGTCTGGGCATCAAGACGGCTGCCGGTATCATCAACTTCGTGGTGATTACCGCTGCGTTGTCGTCGTGCAACGGCGGTATCTTCAGCACCGGGCGCATGCTCTACAGCCTGGCGCAAAACGGTCAGGCTCCGGCGACTTTTGCCCGTACCTCGAGCAATGGCGTGCCGCGTAATGCCTTGCTGTTGTCCATCGCTGCCTTGCTGCTGGGCGTTCTGGCCAATTACTTGGTACCGGAAAAAGTCTTTGTCTGGGTAACTGCCATTGCAACCTTCGGGGCAATCTGGACCTGGGTAATGATCCTGTTGGCACAGTTGAAATTCCGTGCTGGCCTGAGCACTGCCGAACGTGCCGCGTTGAAATACCGTATGTGGCTGTGGCCGCTGAGCTCCTACCTGGCCTTGGCGTTCCTCATTCTTGTGGTTGGCCTGATGGCCTACTTCGAGGAGACCCGCGTGGCACTGTACATTGGCCCAGCGTTCCTGGTGATGCTGACGGTGCTCTACTACGCCTTCAAACTGGCGCCAAAAGCTGACAACGTTCAGTTGGCGCGTTCTGCGTCGTGATGTAACGAAATCGCGGAGCAAGCCCGCTCCTTTAGGGAGCGGGCTTCAGGCCGGTACTTGTATCGGCTGGTTCAAGCGCTTGTTCAGATCAAGCCAGGCCGCCAGCAATACCATCAAGCCCACTCCCAGCAGTGCAGTCAGCACTTGCATCGACCAGTGATCGCCTGCCAAGGCATTGCCCATGTCTGCCAAGGGCGCGAGCAACACGCCCACGCAGAACACTTCCAGTGAATAACGCCCCATTCGACAACTTTGCCTGGCCAACCAGGAGTGTATCCATTCGCCTTGTGGCAGCAGTTTGGCCGTGCAATAGGCCAGGGCCAGGAAATGCAGGAGACGGGCGGGGGACAGGTTGGTCTTGCTGATCGGGTAAAGCCATTCGGCCAGTAGCCTTGGCATCACCGCGTCGTGAACCCCCGGCCAGCGCCAGGACAGGGCAATCACTGCGCAGACCGCCAGGTAAGTAGCCGCAATCATGAACAGCGGCTGTCGCCATACTGGACTCAACTTGGCAGGTTGCTGGTGCTGGTTATGTAAGGCCGCGGCGCCACCTAGAATGAATAGAAGTTGCCAAGCCAATGGATTGAAGAACCACACACCACCTTCCTGGGCTGCCAGGTTCCATTGAAACATCGGCGCGAGTAAATACAGCGCGGTAGAGAGCCCGATGACAATTTCTATTTTGCGCAGCATCGCTGGCAATACCAGGGGCAGCCCAAGCAGGAGCAGAATGTACAGCGGCAAAGGGTCCATCAGGTTGGGTTTGAAGCGCAGTAACAGTTCATCCACCAGTGCCTGCTGGGGGTTACTGAGGAAATAGTAGAGGCCCATTTCCTCAATCATGTCGCGAGTCTGGACATGATTGTTGGCCACAAAAACGATGCCCATCAGCAGCACGAGCAGGAAGATGTGCACTATATAAAGCACCCAGGCCCGCCGCAGCATGCGCACACAGGCGACCAACCAGCCGTCACGCAGGGCTATTTTTCCATAAGCGAGCACCGCTGCGTATCCAGCCAGAAACACGAAAATTTCTGCCGCGTCGCTCAAACCAATATTGCGCACGGTCAGGTTGGCCAGGGGATTGCCAGGAATGTGATCCCAGAAAATGAAAATCAGTGCTAACCCGCGAAAGAAGTCGATGCGATGGTCGCGACCGTTGTTCATGAGCAAAGCCTTGGCGAGGGTGTTTCAATAGAGATGGATGCCCACAGGTCGCGGTTCCGCGCCGTCGGTCCAGATCGATCGGCGGCGCAACCATGGCCAGCGATGCCGGCAATTACCTCAAGCGATAATTGCCGGAATTCTCTACTTCTCGTTACATGCCTAGAGGGTTCACTCAAGCTGCCAGATCGCTGCGGGGCTCGAAACTCTCCGCTTGAGCCATTTGCCACATGCGCGAATAGAACTCGCCATTGACCTCTCCGCTGAGCAGTTCGCCTGGTTTGAGAAATACATGCAGCTGCGAGAAAAGCTTGATCTCGGTGGCCGAGACGCGCCGGACCAGATGCTTGGCTTCAAGTTGCGAGGGATGATCAAGGCCCGCTGCGGCGAGCATTTCGGCCAGCGCCTTGAGGGTGCTCAGGTGGAAACTGAAGACTCGCTGGGCCTTGTCCGGCACCACCAGTGCGCGCTGGCGCAGGGCATCCTGGGTGGCGACGCCAGTGGGGCATTTATTGGTATGGCAGCTCTGCGACTGGATGCAGCCGATTGCGAACATGAAGCCCCGAGCCGAGTTGGCCCAGTCGGCACCAATAGCCAGCACGCTGGCGATGTCGAAGGCACTGACGATCTTGCCACTGGCGCCCAGTTTGATCTTGTCACGCAAGTTCAGCCCTACCAGGGTGTTGTGCACGAACAGCAGGCCTTCACGCAGGGGCACGCCAATATGGTCGGTGAACTCCACTGGCGCTGCGCCGGTGCCGCCTTCCTTGCCATCGATGACGATGAAGTCAGGCAGGATGCCGGTTTGCAGCATGGCTTTGGCGATGCCCATGAACTCCCACGGGTGACCCAGGCAGAACTTGAAGCCAACCGGTTTGCCGCCTGACAACTCGCGCAACTGGGCGATGAACTGCATCATCTCGATCGGTGTGGAAAAGGCGCTGTGGCGCGAGGGTGAAATGCAGTCTTCGCCCATCATCACTCCGCGCGTCTCGGCAATTTCGCGTGTGACCTTATGCTTGGGCAGAATGCCGCCATGGCCGGGCTTGGCCCCCTGGCTCAACTTGATCTCGATCATGCGCACCTGCGGGTTGCGCGCTTGTTCGGCGAAACGTTCCGGGTCGAAGCGCCCCTCCGCAGTACGGCAGCCGAAATAGCCGCTGCCCAACTCCCAGGTCAGATCGCCGCCATGTTCGCGGTGATAGGGGCTGATGCTGCCTTCACCGGTGTCATGGGCAAAATTGCCCAGCTTGGCCCCCTGGTTCAAGGCGCGAATGGCGTTGGCGCTGAGTGAGCCAAAGCTCATGGCCGAGATATTGAAGACCGAGGCGGAGTAAGGTTGAGTGCACTGTGGGCCACCGACAATCACCCGGAAAGCTGCGGGATCGCTCAGCGGCGCCGGGCGCATGGAATGGCCGATGAACTCGAAACCGGACTGATAGACGTCGATCAGGGTGCCGAAAGGCTTGTCGGATGATTCGCTTTTGGCGCGGGAGTAAACCAGCGAACGCTGCGCCCTGGAGAAGGGTAGGGCATCGCTGTCGGCTTCCAGCAGGTATTGGCGAATTTCCGGACGAATACCTTCGACCAGGTAACGGATGTTGCCCAGAATCGGGTAGTTGCGTCGTACCGCGTGGCGGCTTTGCAGTAGATCGAACAGGCCGATAAGGCTGAGTACGGCGGTGGTCAGCGTGAATGGCCAAAGCCACTCGTGATGCAGAAAAGGCAGGCTTACCAGGGTGAACAACACACAAGCGGCGAAAAAGGCGTAGCGGCTGAGAAGTGACAGGCTCATACGGGTTCCTTGCTATGGCGCGGTCAGGCTCAGGGCCTGGGCAAACCCCGACCATAGCCCGGTTGGTTGCACCGGCGCTAGCCCATGAACATGAACGTTTGCGGTGTGACGTTTGTAGTGAAAATCATTCTCGCCGGCGTTATCCGTTCTGGTGTCGCGGATCACGGATCAAGCGGTCCCGAAGTTCACCCTGCTGGGCCGGTTGCACATCAGCGAGTATCTGCATTTTTCCTGCGATCAGAGTGGCGGCGGGCAGGCCGTCGCGGTACAGCAGACGGTTGCCGCTTACGGCGGGCACTTTGTTCCCAGGGAGCAGCGTACCGAGCAAGTTCAACGGGTCACTGGCACTGATGGCGACCAGGCTGTCATCCAGTGGTCGCCTACGAGCGGCCCGCATCAACGCTACGGCTTCGGGCAAAGCGAATTGCTCGCCCGCCAGGCCCGCGATGAAGCGCCCACCGCGAATTTCGCCGCGGGCTTCCAGTCGATGGTAACAACGCAGCAGTTCGCGCCAGTTGGGTAACCAGTCGGCCTCGCGCTCCAGCAGTCGCCAGCAGATCACGCCGTAGCGGCGCAGCAAGGTACGGGCGATATGCTCCAGGCGCTCATCAGCGTTGTTCGAAACGTGCACCTTGCGTAGCAAGGCCCAGCGTCCAGCGTCTTCCATGCCACCGAACAGCGCCCCGCGACCACGCCGATGACTGCGCCCCTGACGTTTGCTGGCCGGAGTGATCAGTGCGCGCAGGCCGGCGAAGCTGTCGGCACTGACCAGCCCCGCCGCCACCAACTCTTGCAGGGCCGTTTCCAGTTCACTGGGAAGCAAATGGGCATCGCTGAGCAGTTCGTCGAAAAATAGTGCACCGTGTTCGCCCAAAGCGGTGTGCACCCGCTGCGCGCGCAGGCTCAGGCCGTCGCTATCCAGGACAGGACTGAAACTACGCCACAGGTTCAGTTGCGGGCGAGGCAACAGCAGCAGTGGTGTACTGCGCAGAGTGGTGCTGGCGGCTCCCGGAGCCAGGCGCGCCCAGACATGTTTGCCGGCCCGACAGGATTCGTCCAGCCAGCGTGGACTGTAGTCCTTGATCCGGCTGGGGAGCAAATCGCTTTCCCAGGCTGAGGCGGCCGCGGGATAGCCTTCGAGCCGCTCGAGTGCTTCGCTGAGTGCGGCAGGACCTTGCAGGCGATGGGTCGACGAAACGTGCTGCCAATCGAATAGAAAGCGCATGAAATCCTGCAGGCTGACGGGCTCGATTTCTCGTCGCAGGCGCTTGACGGTGTAGCGGTGTATGCGTGCCAACAGGTGCCGCTCGCACCATTGCAGGTTTTGTTGACCAGGACAGAAATAGCCGCGCATTACATAGCCTTCGCCCTCAAGACGTGCCAAAGCCTGCGCCAGACCACTGACAGGCAGCTGTAACGGCACGCTGATCTGCTCCAGCGTCAGCGGCCCGAAACCGCTCAAGCGGGCCCGCAGCATTTCCACCAGCGCCGCGTCACTGTCGATGGGCTGGTCGAAACCAGGCAGGGCCTCGAGGGCAGGGGTCAACGATGCGCGGGGGTAGATGGCACGTAACATAACCAGCCGTTCGCGAGCCAGCCAAAGGGTGTGGCCGCCTTCCAGTTGCAGGCAGCAGGCTCGTCCTGTCTGCTGTAGCTGCTCAAGCCAGGTCAGCCATTGTGGATTGACCGATGCTTCATGCTGGTTGATACAGCCCAGGCTCATCAGCGCTTCATGCATTTCATCGCAACCGGTAGGCGCAGGCCAGGCTTCGCTCTGTACCGCCGTAATGGCTTCGGGATCCAGGGCACCCAAGTCATCACTGCCTTGCACATCACTCCAGCGTCGACTGTGCACCGCCTGAGTACGACGTTCCTCCAAAGGTGCATCATCGAGAAAGGTATAGGGGCGTGCATTGAGAATCGCCGAGGCCAAGGGTGACGGGGCCGGTAGGTCACGGCTGATCAGATTGATCTGTCCTTGCTCGATGCGCCGCAACAACGCTATCCAGCCTTCACTGTCCATGGCTTGATGCAAACAGTCGTCGAGTGTCTGTTCAACCAGCGGGTGATCAGGGATCTGCCGTTCGCCTGCGATGTTTTCCAGGCAGGCGATCTGATCGGGAAACACTGCGGCGATCAGGTCTTCGCTTTTCATCCGCTGTATCTGCGGTGCCACTTTTCGTCCGCCGACAAAGCGTGGCAGGGCCAGCGCCACGCCTGCGTTCCAGCGCCAACGTACGCCAAACAGCGGTGCATCGAGCAGCGCCTGAATCAGGATCGACTCGGCGTTGTTGCTTGGCAGGTAGCGCCACACCTCGTCGAGGGCAAAGCTATGGCTCGCCGATAGCGACAGCACGATGGCATCTTCGCTGGCGGCGGCTTGCAGTTCGAAATTGAAGGTTCGGCAAAAGCGTTTGCGCAGCGCCAGGCCCCAGGCACGATTGATCCTGCTGCCGAAGGGCGTATGGATGATCAGTTGGGTGCCACCGGACTCGTCGAAAAAACGCTCCATGATCAGCGTCTGTTGCGAAGGCAATGCGCCCAAAACCTTCCAGGTGCTGGCCAGATAATCGAGCAATTGCTCGGCACTGTCCGGGGCCAGGCCAATTTCATCCTGCAACCAGGCGAGAATGTCTGGCAAATGCCCCGCTGAGGTACGCAAGCGCTGATCAATTTCGCCCTGCAGACGAGCGACGGCGAATGACAGTTCGTCGCTGCGTCCCGGTGCTTCGCCAAGCCAGAAAGGAATGCTCGGCGGCAGGCCCCGGGCATCTTCAACCCGAACCTTGCCGGCTTCCACCCGCAGGATACGGTAGGAAGTGTTGCCCAGTTGGAAGATGTCACCGGCGATACTCTCCACGGCAAAGTCTTCGTTGACGCTGCCGATGTTCAGCCCCTGAGGTTCAAGTAGGACCGCATAATCGGCGTTGTCAGGAATGGTGCCGCCGCTGGTTAACGCGGTCAGTTGGCTGCCTCGTCGTGCGCGCAGACTGTTGTTGACGGCATCGCGATGCAAGTAGGCGCTACGGATACCTTGGCGGCCATTGAAGCCCTCACCGAGCATGCGCAAGAGCGCCTGATAGTGCGCCAGGTCCAGGTCGGCATAGGGCATGGCCTGGCGCAGGCAGTCATACAACGCCTGCTCCTGCCATGGCTGGCAGCTGACTTCGGCAACGATCTGCTGGGCCAGTACATCCAATGGCGCCCGAGGGATTTGCAGCAGGTCCAACTCACCGCGGCGTACGCTATCGAGCAACGCTGCACATTCGATCAGGTCGTCGCGCGAGAGCGCAAACAGGCGGCCCTTGGGGGTACCCTCGACCTGGTGTCCAGCACGTCCGACCCGCTGCAAAAAGGCTGCAATCGACCCTGGCGAACCAATCTGACACACCAGTTCGACTTCACCGATGTCGATCCCCAGCTCCAGCGAAGCGGTGGCAACCAGCACCTGTAGTTCGCCGCGCTTGAGGCGCTGTTCGGCCTCCAGGCGATATTCCTTGGCCAGACTACCGTGGTGCGCGGCTACGGCTTCGGCGCCCAGACGTTCGCTCAAGTGCCGGGTCACGCGTTCGGCCAAGCGCCGAGTGTTGACGAACACCAGGGTGGTGCGGTGCTCGCGGGCAAGACTCGCCAGACGGTCGTAGACCAGGCCCCAGACATCGGTGGCCATAACCGCGCCCAGTGGCACGGGAGGCACCTCCAGTGCCAGGTCGCGAGTACGGGCGTGGCCGATATCGACAATGGCGCAGGAGCGGTCTTTACCCACCAGAAACTCGGCCACCCGTTGCACCGGACGCTGCGTGGCGGACAGCCCGATCCTGCGCAGCGGTTTGCCACACAAGGCCTGCAGCCGCTCCAGGCTCAGGGCCAGATGGCTGCCACGCTTGTTTCCAGCCAAGGCATGAATTTCGTCGACGATTACCGTGTGTACATGGGCAAGGCCCTGGCGTCCAGATTCGGACCCGAGCAGTACATAAAGGGATTCAGGGGTGGTCACCAGAATATGAGGTGCCTGGCGGCGCATGGCGGTGCGTTCTTTCTGCGAGGTATCCCCGCTGCGCACTGCGGTGCGAATCGCCAGTGGCTCGGCGCCTTGTTCGACCAGAGCTTCATTGATACCTGCCAGCGGTGCTTGCAAGTTGATCTGGATATCGTTGGACAGCGCCTTCAGTGGCGAGACATAGATAACCTGGGTTTGATCAGGCAAATGGCCGCTAGCCAATCCCTGCTCGAACAGTTCATTGAGAATCGCCAGAAAGGCCGTGAGCGTCTTGCCTGAACCGGTGGGTGCAGCCACCAGCAACGAATGGCCGCGGCGAATCAATGGCCAGGCTCGAGTCTGGGCCGCAGTCACGGTAGCAAAGCGTCGCTGGAACCACGCACGCACGGCGGGGTGGAAAGCGTCCAGTTCCGGGTGGTTCAAGGCGGGTAGGTTCATGAAGGGTATATGCGGCTATTGGCGCAGTGTTGCAAGCTACGTTCGTCAGACGGACATTCGCCGTTAGGGGGTTTCCCCGCGACTGGATTGTAACGACGCCTCGCGCATGTGATCCTTGCCTGCTTTGTGAAACACGAGTCTCCCATGAGCAAAATCATCCGCATTGCCGCTGCGCTCCTTCTCGACCCACAAGGCCGAACCTTGCTGGTGCGCAAACGCGGCACCCAGGCCTTCATGCAGCCCGGCGGCAAAATCGAGGGCGACGAACAGCCGGTCGTGGCCCTGGCACGTGAACTGTTCGAAGAGCTGGGGTTGCAGATCGACCCCCAGGACGCCCATCCGCTCGGGCAGTTCCGCGCAGCAGCGGCCAACGAACCGGGTTTTGAAGTTCAGGCCGAGCTGTTCCAGGTGCATACTTCAATGCCTGTCGAGCCTGCTGCCGAGATTGAAGAGGTGGTCTGGATTTCTGCACGCAAGCAACTGAGCCTCGAATTGGCGCCGTTGACCCGAGACCTGATTTTGCCCCTGTACCGCACCATGACCAGCCAGCCTGGCTAAGCGCCCATTTGCAAAGGAATGCCTATGATCCCCGTTCACGAATGGCTACTGTTCACCGGTGCCGCCCTGTTGATGGTCCTCACCCCTGGGCCGAACATGATCTATCTGATTTCACGTTCTATCTGCCAAGGGAGATTGGCGGGGATAACTTCGCTGGTAGGGGTAGTGGCAGGTTTTCTGGTACATATGACGGCAGCCGCGGTGGGCCTGACTGCGTTGTTCATGGCCGTGCCGTTGGGATACGACCTGCTCAAATGGGCAGGTGCTGCTTATTTACTGTGGATGGCATGGCAAGCGGTGAAGCCTGGCGCACGTTCACCGTTCGAGGCACGTGAGTTGACCCCGGATTCGCCGGTAAAGCTGATGATGATGGGTTTTCTGACCAGTCTGCTCAACCCCAAGGTAGCGATGTTCTACCTGTCGATCCTGCCGCAGTTCATCTCCCCGGAACATGGCTCGCTCATGGTCCAAAGCCTGACCTTGGGGCTGACTCAGATCACCGTGAGTTTCACGGTAAATTTGCTGATTGCTGTGTTCGCCGCCGGTTTGTCTGCCTGGTTCGTGCGGTATCCGCTGTGGCTGATGGTGCAACGCTATGTAATGGGCTTTGTGCTTGCGGGCCTGGCGCTGCGCCTGGTGCAGGAGCAGCGCAAACTGGCCTGAGGCCTAGCGGACTGCGCTGACGCCATCAAGGGTTGAGAACGATGTGTCCTTCGCCGTGAGCAGGAAGTCGCGCATGTAGGGCGCGTCGAGCATGTCGGTGCGCACTGCTGCATACAGCGTGGCGAACAAGCCCTTGTCGCCCAGGCGCTTGCCTTTCACATAGCCGCGCGAACTGTACTCGTGCAGGGCCCAGTGCGGCATGCCGCAGACACCGCGACCGCTGGCCACCAGTTGCATCATCATCACCGTCAGCTCAGCCGTGCGCACTTGCGCAGGCTCCACATCGGCGGGTTCCAGGAAGCGGGTGAAGATGTCCAGGCGGTCACGCTCTACCGGATAGGTGATCAAGGTCTCACAGGCCAGGTCTTGCGCAACAATGTAGGGCTTGCCGGCCAAGGGGTGCTGATTGGCGACAGCGAGCATGGCTTCGTAGGTGAACAACGGGACATAAGTGAGTCCTGGCAGCTCCACGGGGTCGGACGTCACTACCAGGTCCAGATCACCGCGGGCCAGTGCCGGCAGTGGGGCAAAGGCAAAGCCTGAGGCAAGGTCCAACTCGACTTCGGGCCAGGCGTCGCGGAACTGGTCGATAGTTGGCATCAGCCACTGAAAACAGCTGTGGCATTCAATGGCCATGTGCAGGCGCCCGGCTGTGCCTCCGGCCAGCCGCGCGATGTCACGTTCAGCACCACGCAACAGCGGCAGGGTGGCGTCAGCCAGTTGCAGCAGGCGCAGCCCGGCGCTGGTGAAGCGAATCGGTTTGGTCTTGCGCATGAACAGTTGCATGCCCAAGCGCTCTTCCAGTTCCTTGAACTGATGGGACAACGCGGACTGGGTCAAATGCAGGCGCTCGGCAGCTTCGACCAGACTGTCGGCCTCGCGCAGGGCGTGCATGGTTTTGAGGTGGCGAATTTCCAGCACCAGCGGCTCCATGAATAAATTTTGTGACTGAATTAGGCTGCATGAGTTTGTCTCATGATGGTGCATGTGTCGAGCTTTCGATCATCGGGTGGGCATTGGACCGTTCAGCGCCTGTCATTAAACGGTCACGGTTCTGTGGCAGCGCGCCCGCATGAAAGTCATCAGACTCTCGCTCTACTGGGGATTTGCATTCTGGTGTTTCTTTCATGCGGGCATTTTTATTATTTCTGGCGCTGGTAGGCGCTTTACCAGCGTTTGCGACGTCCCGTTGCGACGTCGATGTGGCCACCCAGTACGCGCAATTGCCGACACTGAGCCTGGCCTATCAAAGCATTGGTCGGGAATCGGATCCGGTATTGCTATTGGTAATGGGACTGGGCGGCCAGTTGATCCACTGGCCCGATGAAGTGGTGGTTGCGTTGTGCGAGCAGGGCTTTCGGGTCATTCGCTATGACAACCGTGATGTTGGCCTGACGCAGTGGCGCCAGGCTCCGTCCAGCGCCAATCTGACCTATCAGTTGCTGCGTTACAAGCTGGGGCTTTCCGTTGCAGCGCCGTACTCGCTCACCGATATGGCTGAAGACGGTTTGGGCCTGATGGACTCGCTGCACGTGGAGCGTTTCCACGTAATTGGCGTGAGCATGGGCGGGATGATTGCTCAGCACCTGGCAGCGCTGTCACCGCAACGGGTCGAAAGCCTGACCTTGATCATGTCCAGCTCTGGCGCCCTGGGCTTGCCTTTACCGAGCCCAGCCTTGGTGCAACTGCTGGCAAGGCGCGAGGCGCCCACGCGTGAGGTGGCCATCGAGCAGCAAGCGGATTTGCTCGCAGCCTTGGGTAGTCCACAGGTTGAGGATGATCGCCAGGCGCTGTTGCAGCAGGCGGCGCAATCCTATGACCGTGCCTTCAATCCTGAAGGCGGCAAGCGTCAGATCATGGCGATTCTTGCCGAGCCCAGTCGGGTCGAGCTACTGGATGATTTACGCCTGCCGACGCTGGTGGTGCACGGCACCGCAGACCCGCTGTTGCCGGTCATGCATGGAGTGCATCTGGCGGCGCATATTCGCGGCAGCCAATTGCGCCTGATTCCCGGGCTTGCCCATCGTTTTCAGGAGCCGTTCAAGGCGCCTTTGTTGGGCGCGATATTGCCCTACCTGAAAACACAGCGGCTGACGGATGCGCACCTGGCGGTGTTTTGAACATCGGCAGGTTCAGTGCAACCTTACCCAGACACCGACCAGCACCGTCGCAGCCACAAGCCAGGCCACCGCCGCGAGCGCCAACGACAGCTCCAGGCGCATGCGATCCACTAGCACATACAGCGCTGCCAGGTAGACGAAGTAAGGAATGATCGACCACATGCCGAAGAGGATGGTGGTTTTCAGGTCTTCCAGCGAGCGGCCCTTGCCGACAATGTAGTGGGCGATCAGGGCAAAGGTCGGGAACAACGGAACCAGCCCGGCAATGTAGTAATTACGGGTTTTCGCCAAGGCGGCAAGAATCACCACCACTGCGGCGCCCAGGCAAGCTTTGAGTATCAAGTCCACGTTTTATCTCGTTAATGGGCCAGTCAACCCAAACCGTACTTTTTGACTTTATCGAACAGGGTGGTCTTGGCCATGCCCAGTTCCTGGCTGGCCTGACTAAGGTTGCCGCCAGTGCGTTGCAAGGCGTCACTGAGCAGGTTGCGTTCAAAAGCCTCGACCGCTTCGGCGAACCCCAAGCCCTGGTTGCTGCTGGCGCCGGCTTTCTTGAAGGCTGGCAAACCCAGGGCGTAACGTTCGGCAACGTTGCGCAGCTCCCGCACGTTGCCCGGCCAGTCGTGGGCCATCAGGCGCGACAAGGTCTGGCTGTCCAACTGCGGGATTTCTCGATCGAAGCGCAATGACGACAACTGCAGAAAGTGTTCGAATAATTGCAGGATATCTTCCCGACGCTCGCGCAGCGGTGGCAATTCCAGGGTTACGACGTTGAGGCGATAGTACAGGTCGCTACGAAACTGTCCGCTTTGGCCCAAGGCATCGAGATCGGATTTAGTGGCAGCAATGACCCGGCAATCGACAGGAATGCTCTGGTTCGAGCCCAGACGCTCCAAGGTACGCTCCTGCAATACCCGCAGCAGTTTGATCTGCAAGTTGATCGGCATGCTTTCGACTTCGTCGAGAAACAACGTGCCGCCATTGGCGTGCTCGATCTTGCCGATACGGCGTTTGCCTGCTCCGGTGAAGGCGTTGGCCTCATGGCCAAATATCTCGCTTTCGAACAGGTTTTCCGGTAACCCCCCACAGTTCAGGGCAACGAACGGTTGACCCTGGCGGCGGCTGAAGTCGTGCAGGCAGCGGGCGACCAGCTCCTTGCCGGTACCGGTCTCACCTTCGATCAGGACGTTGGCAGAGGTGTCGGCGACGTTGGCGATCAAATCACGCAGGTTCTGCATGGCGGGGGAGCGACCGATGATCCGGCCTTCCAGGGTACTTTGCTCAGCCAACTGCCGACGCAAGGCGAAAACTTCGCGCGACAACCCACGCTGTTCCAAGGCGCGGCGGACCACTTCGACCAGGCGCTCCGGCGCGAAGGGCTTTTCCATGAAATCGTAGGCGCCATTGCGCATCGCTCCGACAGCCATGTCGATGTCGCCGTGTCCGGTGATCAGTACCACGGGCAGGCTGGCGTCCCGGGCCTTGAGGCGATTCAGCAGTTCCAGGCCATCGATGCCGGGCAGGCGGATGTCGCTGACCACGATGCCGGCGAAATCATCACCGATGCGTTGCAAGGCTTCTTCGGCACTGCCGACGCCTTCACAGGCGATATCTTCCAGCGCCAGCGCCTGCTGGCAGCCGAGCAGCACATGCGGGTCGTCTTCGACGATCAGGACGGTAAGAGGCGCTTGATTCATAGGGGCTCGACAGATTCTGTAGGGGCATTGACCAATGGCAGCGCAAGCACGAACGCCGTGCCGCCATTGGCAGGGTGCTCGACACTCAGGCTACCTTTGGCAGCGGCGGCGAGGCTGGCGGACAGGGTCAGACCCAGGCCCAGACCATGCTCTCCCGGCTTGGTGGTGAAAAATGGTTCGAACAGGTGCTTGCGGGTTTCGTCGTCGATGCCATGACCGTTGTCGCGTACCCGCAGGCGATACTTGTCGCCCTGCAACTCGCCTTCGAGCCACAGCTCTGGTTTGGGCTGGGCGGCCATGGCGTCCAGTGCGTTGCCAATCAGGTTGACCAGAATCTGCTCCAGGCGAGTCTGATCTATGGCCAACTTGTAGTCGTCGAACTGGCTGTGCAGCTTCAGGTGGCAGCCGGCAATGCGGTTGCCGAGCACTTGCAGGCTGGCGTCCACTGCCTTGCCCAGCGAAGCCTGACCGCTGTCTTCACCACGTCGGGCAAACGAGCGCAGACTGGCGGTAATGCGTCCCATGCGGTCGATCAGATCGTTCATGGTGAGCAAATTGGTACTGGCGGTTTCCAGGGCGCCACGCTCCAGAAAGCGCACAGTATTACCTGACAGTGTACGCAGCGCTGCCAATGGCTGGTTCAACTCATGGGCTATGCTGGTGGACATCTGGCCAATGGCCGCGAGTTTTCCGGCCTGGACCAATTCATCCTGGGCATGACGCAAGGTTTGTTCGGCCTGGCGCCGCTCACGGATCTGCCCCTTGAGACGGTCGTTGCTGGCGCGCAGGTCAGCAGTGCGCTCAGTGATCTTGCGCTCCAGCTGGCTGTTGGCTTCCTCCAGCGCCTCCCGTGCGGCAAGGCGTGTGGCGATAACCTTGCGCCGTTCGTTCCAGGCAATCAAGACAATGGTCAACAAGGCAAAGGCCACTGCTACGAGTACACCCTGAATGATCGATTCGCGGCGCAGGTCCTGCAGCGGAGTAAGCAAGGTGAAATGCCAGGGGGTGTCGTTCAACCGACGGGTCTGGGCCAGGAAAGCTACTTCGCGATGGCCATCGTCGAGCTCGGCGTTGGCCGGAAAGCTGAGTTTTTCGATGCCGTCAGCCAAGGTTTCGCGCGACAAAGGCTGCAGTTCATTGAGTGGCCACCAGTAATACTGCAGGCTGCGGGCCAGGCGTTCCTTGATTTCCGGGGTCAGCGGGCGCACGGACTTGAGGCGCCGGGCCGGATCGCTGGAAAGAATAATGATGCCGTTTTCGTCACTGACGAAGGCTTCCAGGCGCGCCCGTTGCCAACGCTCTTCCATGTTTTCAAGGCGAACCTTGATCACTGCGACGCCAATGATCTTGCCGTGTTCTTCCAGCCCGTGGGCGAGATAGTAGCCTGGTTCACCGGTGGTACTGCCAATCCCGTAGAAGCGTCCAGGCTGGCCGCGTACGGCTTGCTGGAAATAGGCACGGAAGGACAGATCCTCACCGAGGAAACTGTCGACATCGCGCCAGTTGCTGGTGGCCTGGACCCGGCCGGTGGTATCGAGCACAAAGATCGCCCGACTGCGACTACGCCGATTGAGACCTTCGAGGTATTCGTTGACTGTCTGGCGATAATCGCCATCGGGCTCGGTCAGCAAGCTGGAAACGCTGTTTTCCAGCTCCAGCAGGCTCGGCAGATAGGTGTATTTGCTGATTTCGCTTTCGACGCCGCGTGCGTGCAGCTCAAGCTGGCGCTCGCCGGATTCGCTCAAGCTACGAATGCCGTTGTGCTCGCTGATCAGGAAGCCAGCCATGCCCAGGCCGATCATCAGCAGGATGATCAAGGGCGGAATCAGCAGTTGTCGGATCAGGCGGGGTTTCACGGCAAGGTCAGGCTTGGCTGGGCGAAAGAGCGTAGGGTCGCATTTCATCACAGTGGCCTTAGTACGACCAGCACCCTGTGTCCGTCTTGCGTCGGCACAGGGTGCGGGCCATCACCTCAGTGTTGCAGGATTTTGCTGAGGAAGTGTTGGGTACGCTCGTGGCGTGCTGTCGGGTCGCCAAAGAAGGCTTCCTTCTGGCAGTCCTCGATAATCTTGCCCTGGTCCATGAAAATCACCCGATTGGCAACCTTGCGGGCAAAGCCCATCTCGTGGGTTACGCACATCATGGTCATGCCTTCGTGAGCCAGCTCGACCATTACGTCGAGCACTTCATTGACCATTTCCGGGTCCAGTGCCGACGTTGGTTCGTCGAACAGCATGACGATCGGGTCCATCGACAGAGCCCGGGCAATGGCTACCCGTTGCTGTTGGCCGCCGGAGAGTTGCCCAGGGTGCTTTTTAGCGTGGGCACTCAGGCCTACGCGGTCGAGCAGGGCCAGGCCCTTCTTGGTTGCTTCCGCTTCGCTGCGACCCAGTACCTTACGCTGGGCAATGGTCAGGTTTTCGGTGATGGTCAGGTGCGGGAACAGCTCGAAGTGCTGGAACACCATACCAACGCGCGAGCGCAGTTTGGGCAGGTTGGTCTTGGGGTCGGCAATCGAGGTGCCGTCGACGACGATGTCACCCTTCTGAAAAGGCTCCAGAGCGTTGACGCATTTGATCAGGGTTGACTTGCCCGAGCCCGAAGGACCGCAGACTACAACCACTTCGCCTTTCTTGACCTCGGTATTGCAGTCGGTCAGAACCTGGAAGTCGCCGTACCATTTGTTGACGTTCTTGATGGAGATCATACGGTTATCCTTTTCTGCAGACGCTTGACCAGGAAGGAAGCGGAGAAGCTGATGACAAAGTAGACAACGCCGGCGAATACCAGAAACTCGTTGGAGCGTCCGATGATGTCGCCGTTGGCACGTGCCGCGTTGAGGAAGTCGACCAAACCGACGGTGTAGACCAGCGAGGTGTCCTGGAACAGGATGATGCTCTGCTGCAGCAGCAGCGGCGTCATCTTGCGAAACGCCTGGGGCAGAATGATCAGGCGCATGGTCTGGCCGTAGGTCATGCCCAAGGCCTGGGCTGCGCCCATTTGACCTTTGGAGATCGACTGCACGCCCGCCCGGACGATTTCGCAGAAGTACGCTGCCTCGAACATCATGAATGCCACGACGCAGGAGGTGAATGCGCCAATTGGCGTGTCTTCACCGGTGATCCAGCGCAGTACAAAAGGCACTGCCAGGTAGAACCAGGTGATCACCAACAGCAATGGGATGGAGCGGAAGTAGTTGACGTAAGCACCGGCAACATTGGCCAGCAGCTTGCTCGAAGACAGCCGCATCAAGGCCAGAACGGTGCCCAGCGCGATACCACCGATCACGCCCATGACCATCAGTTGCAGGGTCATGACCATGCCGTTCCACAGCCCTGGCAGGGCCGGAATGATTCCACTGAAGTCCATTATTTGCCCCCCACGGAAATCAAGCCGGGTACCGAGACCTTCTTCTCGATCATGCGCATCAGCAGCATCAGGCTCATGTTCAGGGTGAAGTAGATCAGTGTCGCCAGGGTGAAGGCTTCAAACAGGTTGGCCGAGAACTCGGCGGTCTGTTTGGTTTGCGCCAACAACTCCATCAGGCCGATCAGCGAGGCCACCGAGGAGTTCTTGAAGACGTTCAGAAATTCTGAGGTGAGCGGCGGAATGATGATCCGGTAGGCTTGCGGCAGCAGTACGTTCCAGTAAATCTGCGGCAGCCTGAAACCCATGGCGCGGGCGGCGGCTTCCTGGCCGCGTGGCAGCGCCTGGATACCGGTGCGCACTTGTTCGCAAACACGCGCCGCGGTGAACAGGCCCAGGCAGATCACTACGCTGATGAGCGCCGAAGTGGTCGGATTAAGGTCTTGCTTGAACCATTCCTGCAGACCTTCCGGCAGCAGGTCTGGCACCAGAAAGTACCAGATGAACAGCTGCACCAGCAGCGGTACGTTACGAAACAGTTCCACGTAGCACGTGGCGATACCCGACACCAGACGGTTCGGCACAGTACGCATGACACCGAGCACAGAGCCCAGCGACAGCGCGATAATCCAGGCGGCGACGGCAATGGCGATGGTCCAGCCCAGACCGGTGATGTACCAGTCCAGATAGGTCTCGCTGCCCACGCCAGTGGACTTGAAGAATACGCCCCAGTCCCAGTTGTAATTCATCGGGATCTCCCCTCAGATCGGTTGTTTCACGGGCACCTTCGAGCATCCGAGGGTGCAAGGCACCCTCGGATGAAAGGTTAGACACTAACTAGCTGGGGATCAGGACTTCTTTTCGTCTGCAGCTTTGTCGGTAGGATTGGCGATCAGTGCCTTGAGCTCGTCGCTCATCGGGAACTGCAGGTTCAGGCCCTTTGGTGGGACTGGCTGATTGAACCATTTGTCGTAGATCTTGTTGATCTCGCCCGACTTGTAGAGGGCCACGATGGCTTTGTCGACGGCTTCCTTGAACGGTGCGTCGTCTTTGCGAACCATACAGCCGTAGATTTCATAGGACTGTGGGGTGCCGACGATTGCCCAGCCCTTTGGATTCTTGGCCTTGGCCATTTCGCCTGCGAGCAGCGCGTCATCCATCATGAAGGCAACGGCGCGGCCAGACTCGAGCATCTGGAAGGACTCGCCATGGTCCTTGGCCGAGATGACGTTCATTTTCATCTGCTTGTCGGCGTTCATCGACTTGAGGATGCGCTCGGAAGTGGTGCCCGCGGTCGTTACCACGTTTTTGCCAGCCAGGTCAGGGAAGTCCTTGTACTTGGCGTTTTCCGGCTTGCCGTCTTCGGCCTTGGTCAGCAGACGAGTACCGACTTCGAAGATACCGACCGAGAACGCCACTTGCTGCTGGCGTTCGACGTTGTTGGTGGTCGAACCACACTCGACGTCAACGGTACCGTTCTGAACCAGTGGAATACGGGTTTGGGAGGTGACGAGGTTGTACTTGACCTTCAAGTCCGGCTTGTTCAGGTCCTTTTTCAGGGCCTCGACGATAGCCAGCTGAATGTCATGGGAGTAACCGACGGGTTTACCCGATGCGTCGGCGATGTAAGAGAACGGGATAGAAGCGTCGCGGTGCCCCAGAGTAATGGTGCCCGAGTCGTTGATTTTTTTCAGGGTGCCGGTCAGCTCGGCGGCTGCAACTGGCGTGCTGATCAAAGCAGCTGTGATAGCTGCGCCCAACAGGTGGGGAACGATACGCATCAAAATTTCCTCGACGTTGTTTTTTTTATGGAGCCGTTGGCGGGCTCTTTCGTTCAGCGAACACTGCAATGAAGCGTTGCGCATTCGGGTACTGAGTGTAGAGCATGAGTCGTGCCAAGCCGTGATTTCGATCACAAGGGCCTGTAAAAGCGAGGGATTAATCTTTTATGACGAGCGTGGGGCGGGCTGCCTTGTCCGGATGTCCGAATGCTTTGAGTGGCAATGTTCGGAAAGCCGAATGAGGCGCGGGGCCAGCCCGCTCCCCCCGGAACTCAGGGGAAGTGGGCTTGCCCCGCGATGCTTTGCTGACTTCAGGCCGCTTGAGCGCGTGCTCGATTCAATTCCAGGCGTTGCAAGTAATCGCGCAGTGCCTGTTGCTCCCCTGCGCTGGTGAACAAGCCCAGTTTGCTCCGACGCCACAAGATATCGTCAGCGCTGACTGCCCATTCTTCACTGCACAGGTAATCCACTTCGCGAGTGAACAGGCCGCCGCCGATGGCTTCACCCAGGTCCACGGGGCCGTCAACCCCTTCGAGCAGGCGCCAGACCCGCGTGCCGTAGGTGAGCGCCCAGCGCTTGGCGATTTCCGCTGGCAGCCAGCCGCAACGGGCGAGGATGGCGTCGCTGAGGGCTTGCGGGGTGGTCATGTCTTCGCCTCCCGGCAGCGTGGCGCTGGCGGTCCAGCTTCCACGCATCTGGGTGAAGAAAGGCGCGAGTTGGCCCATGGCCGATTCAGCCAGCTTGCGGTAGGTGGTCAGCTTGCCGCCAAACACTGAAAGCAGAGGTGCTTCACCGGTGCTGGAGGACAGCGCCAGGGTGTAGTCACGGGTCACAGCTGATGGGTTGTCGGATTCGTCGTTGCACAACGGACGTACGCCCGCGTAGGTGTGGAGGATGTCTGCACGGCTGAGTTGATGATTGAAATGCTCGTTGACCACCTTGAGCAGGTAGTCCGTCTCGCCTTCGGTAATCGTGACCTCGGCCGGATCACCGGTGTATTCGCGATCGGTTGTGCCAATCAGGGTGAAGCGCTCCAAATACGGGATGGCGAACACGATGCGCTGGTCTTCGTTCTGCAGAATGTAGGCGTGCTCACCTTCGTACAGTCTCGGTACGATCAGGTGGCTGCCTTGAATCAGGCGAATGCCATAAGGCGCGTCGAGCTTGAGGTCGTCCTGAATGAACTTTGCAACCCATGGACCGGCGGCATTGACCAGCGCGCGGGCGCGAATCGATTTCTGGCTGCCATCGGCGTGTTCCAGCACCACGTTCCATACGCCATCAACGCGTTGAGCGCTGATGCAACGGGTGCGCGTGCGGATATCGGCACCGTTTTCACGGGCTGCCATGGCGTTGAGCACGACCAGTCGCGCGTCATCGACCGCGCAGTCGGCGTACTCGAAGCCGCGGGTGATTGCCGGCTTGAGCGGGTTGCCGGGGCCGAAGCGCAGACTGCGGGAAGCACCGAGCTGTTTGCGTTTACCCAGGTTGTCGTAAAGGAACAAGCCAGCACGAATCATCCATGCGGGTCGCAAGTGCGGGCGATGCGGGAGCACAAAGCGCATCGGCTTGACGATATGCGGGGCTTTGGCCAGCAGTACCTCACGCTCGGCCAGCGCTTCACGCACCAAGCGAAACTCGTAGTGTTCCAGGTAACGCAAGCCGCCGTGAATCAGCTTGCTGCTGGCCGACGAGGTATGGCTTGCCAGGTCGTCTTTCTCGCAGAGAAAAACCGACAGCCCGCGCCCGGCCGCGTCGGCGGCAATGCCGACGCCGTTGATGCCGCCGCCAATTACGGCGAGGTCATAGATGTCGGCAAGGGGGGGCGATGACAAGCTGGATTGCGGCACGGGCGGCTTCCTCAAGATCTCTAGTATCGATTCTGAACATCAATGTTCATTTTCGAAAATAGTAGCGCAACGAAATGCTGCATGCCAGTCGCTTTCAATAGAAAATACTGATCAGATTACAGATAAATGAAGATTTACGAACATATGCGCTGCCACCCAAGCGGTGGCAGCTGCGCTTTCAGACCACTTCCAGACGGATCTTGTGCTGGTTGAGCAGTTGGGTGAGGGCTGGAACAGGGGCGTGATCGGTGACCAGGCAATCGATCAGGCTGATCGATCCCAAACGCACCATGGCGTTGCGGCCGAACTTGCTCGAGTCGGCCGCGAGGATGACCTGGCGGGCGTTGGCAATGATCGCTTGGGAAACCCGTACTTCCTGATAATCGAAATCCAGCAGGCTGCCGTCCTCGTCGATCCCACTGATACCTACCAGAGCGAAGTCGACCTTGAACTGATTGATGAAGTCGACACTGGCCTGGCCAACCACGCCGCCGTCACGGCGGACATTGCCACCTGCCAGAAGCACCTCGAAGTCATCCTTGGCACTGAGGATGGAGGCGACGTGCAGGTTGTTGGTGATGATTTTCAGATGGTTGTGATTGAGCAGGGCGCGGGCGATCGACTCGGTCGTCGTGCCGATATTGATGAACAGTGAGGCGTGGTCAGGAATCTGGGCCGCGATAGCTTCGGCAATTCGCTGCTTTTCGTCGCGCATCTGGTCTGCGCGCATGGCGTAGGCGGTGTTCTCGATGCTTGAGTCGTAAGCGGCGCCCCCGTGGTAACGGCGCAGCAGATTCACTTCGGCGAGTTGGTTGATATCACGGCGGATGGTTTGCGGGGTAACGACAAACAACTGCGCCATTTCCTCGATACTGACATAGCCGCGCTCGCGGACCAGTTCGAGGATTTGTTGTTGGCGTGGAGGGAGGTTCATGGGCGGTCCTTTGCGGCTGCCGGGCAAATTGCGCCATGAAAGCAGCTCAAGCTACAAGCTGCAAGCCACAAGATGATCAGCTTGCCCTTGCAGCTTGCAGCTTGCAGCTTGTAGCTCCAGCTTGCAGCTAGCGGCTATTCCTCATGCGGTTCCCAGTCACGGGTACGATCTACAGCTTTGAGCCAACCGGCATACAGGTTTTCTTTCTGCGCTTCATCCAGCTGTGGGCTGAACTCGCGCTCGATGATCGCTTTGCCGCGTAGCTCATCCAGGCTGCTCCAGAATCCGCAGGCCAGACCGGCCAGGTAGGCAGCGCCCAGGGCTGTGGTTTCACGCATTTGCGGACGTTCGACGCAGGTGCCGAGAATGTCGGCCTGGAACTGCATGAGGAAGTTGTTGGCCACTGCACCGCCGTCCACACGCAGTTCGCTCAGGCGCTCGCCGCAGTCTTGCTGCATGGCATCGAGAACGTCGCGGGTCTGGTAGGCGATCGATTCCAGCGCGGCACGGATGATGTGATCGACTTTCACGCCGCGGGTCAGGCCGAACAATGCGCCACGGGCGTAAGGGTCCCAGTAGGGCGCGCCCAGGCCAGTGAAGGCGGGCACCAGATAGACGCCGTTGCTGTCTTTGACCTTGCTGGCAAAGTATTCGGTGTCATGGGCGTCATTGACGATCTTCAGCTCGTCACGCAACCACTGCACAGTGGAACCGCCGTTGAACACAGCGCCTTCAAGTGCGTAGGCCACTTCGCCACGTGGACCGCAAGCGATGGTAGTCAGCAGGCCGTGGGAGGATTTTACCGCCTTGTCGCCTGTGTTCATCAGCAGGAAGCAGCCGGTGCCATAGGTATTCTTGGCCTGGCCGGGTTCCACGCACATTTGTCCAAACAACGCCGCTTGCTGATCGCCCGCAATACCGGCAATCGCAATGCCGCTCTTGGTGCGGCCATAAACTTCCGACGAGCTGCAAACTTGCGGAAGCATCTGCCGAGGGATGTTCAGCACTTCGAGCATCTTCTCATCCCATTGCAGGGTATGGATGTTGAAGAGCATGGTGCGCGAGGCATTGGTGTAGTCAGTGACATGCACTTTGCCGCCGGAGAATTTCCAGATCAGCCAGCTGTCGACCGTGCCGAACAACAGCTCGCCACGCTCGGCGCGCTCGCGGGCGCCTTCGACGTTATCGAGTATCCACTTGAGCTTGGTGCCGGAGAAGTACGGGTCGGTGACCAGACCAGTGGTTTCCCGGATGTATTCCTGCAGCCCGTCACGCTTGAGCTGTTCGCAGATCTCGGTACTGCGACGGCATTGCCAGACAATGGCGTTGTACACCGGCCGACCGGTTTCCTTGTCCCACACCACGGTGGTTTCACGCTGGTTGGTGATGCCGATGGCGGCTACCTGGTCATGGCTCAGGCCAGCCTGGGCCAGCGCTTCGACCATGGTCGCGCTCTGCGTGGCGAAAATTTCCATGGGGTCGTGCTCGACCCAGCCGGCTTGCGGGTAATGCTGTGCGAACTCACGCTGCGAGGTGCCTACCACGTTGGCATCGCGGTCGAAAATGATGGCCCGGGAACTCGTCGTGCCCTGGTCCAGGGCAATGATGTAGTTCTTGTTGTGGGTGTCTGTCATGTCGGTGGCCTTGCACTCAATAGGGTGGTTATCAGAGCAGCGCGAGCCGGGCTCGCCGATCCGGCATCAAGATGCCTGGGTCTTGCCCTGAGGGTTGGCGTCGGTCTGGGCGTTGTCGCTCTCGGCAACCGGTAGGTTACGGGCGATGACGCCGCGATACAGGGCGGCTCCAAGGATCGCTCCTATGATCGGCGCAAAAATCGGAATCAGGAAATAGGGAATGTCACGACCGCCAGTAAAGGCGATTTCGCCCCATCCAGCGAGGAATGCCATCAGTTTGGGCCCAAGGTCACGAGCAGGGTTCATGGCAAAACCGGTCAGGGGACCCATTGCGCTGCCGATCACGGCAATCAGCAGTCCGATCAACAGTGGCGCCAGGGCGCCTCGTGGCAGGCCGTTGTTGTCGTCGGTCAGGGCCATGATCACTGCCATCAACACCGCGGTAATGATCATTTCGACCAGAAAGGCTTGAGTCGTGGACAGTGACGGGTGTGGGTAGGTCGAGAATACCGAGGCAAGTTCCAAGCTGGCTTGGCTGCCACGGATCATTTGATGCGCTTGTTCGAAATCGAAGAAAAGATTGCTGTAGAGCGTGTAAACCAACGCGGCGCCACAAAAGGCGCCGGCGATCTGGGCAATGATGTAGAAGGGCAGCTTGTGCTTTTCGAAGCCTGCGAACAGCCACAGGGCAATACTCACCGCAGGGTTCAAATGCGCGCCGGAAACCCCGGCAGTCAGGTAGATCGCCATGCTTACGCCGACGCCCCAGATGATGCTTATTTCCCATAACCCGAAACTGGCGCCCGCGACCTTGAGCGCGGCGACGCAGCCGGTGCCGAAGAAGATCAGCAGCGCGGTGCCGAGGAATTCGGCCATGCACTGACTTGAAAGTGTTGGTTGTCGCTGAGCAGTCGTCATTCGTTACCTCGGTTCTTGTTGTTGTGAGGCGCTGTGAGCGCTCGACAAAAACCCGACAGAAATCCCCATTTCAGTCAGGCAGCGGCAGGAAATGCACCTTATCGGGGCATAGCTATATTCAGAATCGAAAAAATATAGACAAGAAACGCTTATGTCAAAGGTCGAAAGTGAACCGTCGTTCATAATCTGACTATTGGCGACATTAAGGGGCGTTGGATGATGCGCAGGTTTTGCCCTAAAGTAGCTGGCGGAAAAGTACTCAACTATTTGTTTGGAGTCGCGCATGACCCCCGCTCTGGATCTGCTGAAAAAAGTTCGTGCCGAACACACAATCCACAGCTATGAACACGATCCCAAAGCAGCGTCCTACGGCCTGGAAGCAGCCGAGAAGCTGAGTCTTGAGCCGGTACGAGTGTTCAAGACCTTGTTGGCGAGCAGTGAAAAGGGGGAGTTGTTGGTGGCCGTTGTCCCCGTCGTCGGTAGTCTGGATCTGAAGGGGCTGGCGCATGCGGCGGGCGTCAAGAAGTGCGAAATGGCTGATCCCGCGGCCGCTCAACGTTCCACAGGCTACCTGCTCGGTGGCATCAGCCCGCTGGGGCAAAAGAAGCGATTGCGCACGTTCATCGACGAATCGGCTCAATCCTTTGAAACAATTTTCGTCAGTGCCGGGCGCCGAGGCCTGGAGGTGGAGTTGGCGGCTGCGGTGCTAGCCGAGCACACTCAGGCAAAATTCGCGGCCGTTGCCCGCGGCTGAAATCTGTATGCTCGAAATCGGACGATTCTGTCTCTGTCGGCCGCCAGCACCGACAGGGCATGCTCTGCGGCCCGCCACACAGAGAGAGTCGTTCCATGCAGCTTGAATTCCATCAGGTCGATGCTTTCAGCGACCGTCCCTTCGCTGGTAACCCGGCCATGGTCTATCGCCTTGATAGCTGGCTCACCGACGAGCTGATGCAGCAGATCGCCGCCGAACATAACCTGGCCGAGACAGCGTTCGTCGTTCCCCGCGCCGAAGGCTGGCAGATTCGCTGGTTTACGCCCACCACTGAAGTGCCGTTGTGCGGTCATGCAACCTTGGCCAGTGCCCATGTGTTGTTCGACGTCTATAAAGAACCCAGTGAGCGGCTGCAGTTTCAAAGCCGATCCGGCCCCTTGGGTGTCACCCGTGAGGGCGAGCGCCTGCTGCTGGATTTCCCACGTAGCGATCCGCAGCCATTGGTCGAGAATGTGCCGGTGGCCGAGGCGCTGGGGTGCCCAGTGTTGGAAGTATGGAAAACTGCGGAGCTGTTGGTGGTGGTCGAGTCTGAGCAAGTGTTGCGGGCCTGTGCCCCGGACATGGCCGCTTTGGCACAACTCCCGGGGCTCGGGGTGATTGTTACGGCGCCGGGCATCGACCACGATTTTGTTTCGCGTTACTTTGCCCCGGGAATAGGCATCCCCGAGGACCCGGTAACGGGCTCGACGCACTGTAGCTTGACGCCGTACTGGGCGAATC
The DNA here is from genome assembly GCF_036324085.1 of Pseudomonas auratipiscis. Taxonomy (NCBI): domain Bacteria; kingdom Pseudomonadati; phylum Pseudomonadota; class Gammaproteobacteria; order Pseudomonadales; family Pseudomonadaceae; genus Pseudomonas; species Pseudomonas auratipiscis. The sequence continues at coordinate 81,793 of NZ_JAZDCU010000004.1, read as the reverse complement.
GACTGGGCAAGACCGAGCTACGAGCGTTTCAGTGTTCGAGCCGGGGCGGGGCCTTGTTCTGTCGCTTGGAAGGGGATCGTGTGAAGATTGGCGGGCACGCAAGGCGTGTGGCCAGTGGAACCTTGATGCTCTAACAACATCGCGGGGCTTGCCCCGCGATGAGGTCGTCGATCAAACCGCCGAGCTATAGCGGCGAACACCGTTCTCGAGTGCCGGCAGTTGCGCTGCGACACTGCCCGGCACGGCAAACACCACCAAGTGGTCCGCTGCCACTTCAATTCCCACATCGCTACCAACCTGATGATCGTTGTGGCTCGGGAAGATTGCTTCGAGTTGGCTGCCGGTGGGCAGTTGCAGTCGATACAGGGTGGATGCGCCGAGGAAGCTTTTGCCAACGATCAGCGCCTTCAGCTCGCTATGCGGGGCGTGAATGATGTCGTCGGGGCGCAACAGCACGTCCACGGCACTTCCCGGTGTCAGGTTGTAGGCGCGGTTGCCATGCAGTTCACCGAGCTCGGTATGCACCGATTCCGGACTGGTCAACTGGCCACGAATGAAATAGCCCTGGCCAATGAAGCTGGCGACGAATGGGGTCAACGGTTCGTGGTAGAGGTTGTATGGCGTGTCCCACTGCTCCAGGCGGCCTTCCTTGAAGACGCCGACATGATCGCTCACGGCGAACGCTTCTTCCTGATCGTGAGTTACCAGAATTGCGCTGGTGCCACGGCTTTTGAGAATCTCGCGAACTTCATGGCTGAGGCGGCGGCGCAGCTCCACATCGAGGTTGGAGAACGGCTCGTCGAGCAGCAGCAGTTGTGGCTCGGGTGCCAGTGCGCGGGCAAGGGCAACCCGTTGCTGCTGGCCCCCGGAAAGCTCGTGAGGATAGCGTTTGCCAAGACCGCCGAGCTTGACCAGCTCGAGCATTTCTTCAATCACCTGGCGCTGTTGCGGATGCTTGGCAATACCGAAGGCGATGTTCTCGGCGACGGTCAGGTGTGGAAATAGCGCGTAGTCCTGAAACACCATGCCTATTCGGCGTTTCTCCGGTGCCAGGGTAAAACCGGCTTTGGAGATAACCTCGCCGCCCAACTGTATTTCACCTTCGTGTACCGGTTCGAAACCGGCGATGGCGCGCAGGGTAGTGGTCTTGCCGCAGCCTGAGGAGCCCAGCAGGCAACCAATGTCGCCGGCATTCAGGTGCAGGTTGAGGTTCTGGACGATGCGCTGCTCGCCATAGCCACAGGCGAGTTCGCGCAGGTTAAGCAGTAAAGGTTGACTCATGCGTGGTGATAGGCCGGTTCAACAAGAAATTCGAGAAGCGCCTTCTGTGCATGCAAGCGGTTTTCAGCCTGGTCCCAGGCGACCGAACGGGGGTCGTCGAGCAGGTCCATACTGATTTCCTCGCCACGGTGGGCGGGCAGGCAATGCATGAACAGGGCATCGGGTGCTGCCAGGTCGAGCAGTTCGCGCGTTACCTGGTAAGGCGCGAACAAGGCCAGACGACGTGCAGTTTCCTCCTCCTGACCCATGGAAGTCCAGACATCGGTGCTCACCAGATGGGCACCCTGTACGGCTTCCTTCGGTTCGCGGAAGATCTGTACGCGGCCACCGGCCTGGGCTAGAAACTGCGGATTGGGTTCGAACTCGGCCGGGCAGGCGATGCGCAACTGGAAGTCGAACTGGATGGCCGCTTCTATATAGCTGTTGCACATGTTGTTGCCATCACCGATCCAGGCCACTGTTTTGCCCTGGATCGAGCCACGGTGCTCGAGGAAGGTTTGCATGTCGGCCAGCAACTGGCATGGGTGCAAATCGTCGGACAGACCGTTGATGACCGGAACGCGGGAATTTGCCGCAAATTCGGTCAGGGTACTATGGGCGAAGGTGCGGATCATCACCGCATCCAACATGCGCGACATGACGATGGCGCAGTCGCCGATCGGTTCACCACGGCCCAGTTGGGTGTCCCGTGGCGACAGGAAGATGGCCTGGCCGCCGAGCTGGATCATACCGGCTTCGAACGACAGGCGAGTACGGGTCGAGGACTTTTCGAAGATCATTCCCAGTACGCGGTTTTTCAACGGTTCGAACAGTACGCCGCGGTTACGCAGGTCCTTCAGCTCGATACCTCGACGGATCACACTGAGCAGTTCTTCGGGTGTGAAATCCATCAGGGAGAGAAAGTGCCTAGCGCTCATTTTTGACTACCTTTTTGCAACAGACCGCAGATCAGTCATACCGGTTTTCTGAAACAACGGAAGTGACCTGCGGCGAAAGCCGCACGGGGCGACGAATTAGGGGAAGACGCAATACTATAATTAAATGTCGCGCCATACCAAGAGGGGGTTTCGTCACCGATGTCTGAGGTAGTGTCGTAACCCATTGGATAGAAGCTTTTTTTATACGTTACACAGGGGTTTTACACTGCCTGCCAGCGCCTTGGCAAACTCGCTTGCTGGCTGCGGGGCGAATCGCTGCGCCTGATGGGCGAAGATTCACGCGACAAACCTCACTGGTGCGCAGGCAAGGCCGGGCTCATAGTCATCTTCATCCCAGACCCCCGAGCAAGAGGTGGCCATGAACAAGACCTTGCATCACCGTGCCTGTCATCTGTGTGAAGCCATCTGCGGCTTGACCGTGGAAGTCACCCATGAGCCCGATGCCGCCCCGCGCATCACTTCGATCAAGGGTGATCATCAGGACCGCTTCAGCCGCGGCCACATCTGCCCCAAGGCGGTGGCCCTGCAGGACATCCAGAACGATCCGGACCGACTGCGTGCGCCCCATAAGCGAGTGGGTGACAGTTGGCAGGCAATCAGTTGGGAAGAGGCCTTCGAGCTGGCCGCAAGCAGGCTTTGGGCGATCCAACAGGCACATGGTCAGAATGCGGTGGCGGTTTATCAAGGCAACCCGAGCGTGCACAACTATGGCTTGATGACTCATAGCAATTACTTCCTCGGCCAACTCAAGACCCGCAATCGCTTTTCCGCCACCTCAGTGGACCAGTTGCCACAACACCTCACCAGCTATCTGATGTATGGCCACGGCTTGCTGCTGCCCATTCCTGACATCGACAACACAGAGTTCATGCTAATCCTGGGTGGCAACCCGCTGGCATCCAATGGCAGCATCATGACCGTACCGGACGTCGAGAAGCGCCTCAAGGCTATTCAGGCCCGTGGCGGCAAGCTGGTGGTGGTCGATCCGCGGCGCAGCGAAACGGCCGCCATTGCCGATCAGCATCTGTTCATCCGTCCGGGCGGTGATGCCGCGTTGCTCAGCGGCCTGCTCAACACATTGTTTGCTGAAGGGCTGACCCGCGCCTCGGCATTGCCGGTGGATGGCTTGGAAACGGTAGAGGCGGCGTTGGCGCCCTTCACTGCCGAGGCCATGAGCCCCTTGTGCGGTGTCGATGCCCAGGTGATTCGGCAGTTGGCGCGCGACTTTGCTGCCGCGGATAAAGCGGTCTGTTATGGGCGCATGGGGGTATCTACCCAGTCCTTCGGAACCTTGTGCCATTGGCTGGTGCAATTGATCAACCTGGTCAGCGGCAACCTCGACCGGGTCGGAGGTGCACTGTGTACCGAACCGGCGGTGGATCTGGTGGCGACGACTTCGGGTGGGCATTTCAACGTCTGGCAAAGCCGCGTCTCGGGATTGCCCGAGTACGCCGGGGAGCTGCCGGTGGCGGCGTTGGCTGAAGAGATGCTGGTTGAGGGCGAAGGGCAGGTCAGGGCCTTGGTGACGGTAGCTGGCAATCCGGTGTTGTCGACGCCCAATGGCCGGCAGCTGGAGCGGGCATTGGATGGCCTCGAGTTCATGCTCAGTATCGACCTGTACATCAACGAGACCACGCGCTACGCCGATTTGATCCTGCCCTCGACTTCAGCGTTGGAGAACGATCATTACGATGCCACCTTCAACTTGCTGGCGGTTCGCAACGTCAGTCGTTTCAATCGGGCCGTCCTGCCTAAACCGGAGGGCGCCTTGCATGACTGGGAGATCTTCGTCGGCCTGGCCAAGGCCTTCTCTGCGATCAGTGGCAAGGCGTTGAAGCCGACCATGTCTCCTGCGCAAATGATCGATATGGGTTTACGCCAAGGGCGCTATGGCGATGCTTGCGCGTTAAAACTGTCGCTGCAGGGCCTGGAGCAGCATCCGCACGGCGTCGACCTGGGGCCGTTGCAACCAAACCTTGCGCTGCGCTTGAAGACTGCCAACCAACGGCTGCAGGCGGCACCTGAGACAATTCTGCGGGATTTGCAGCGCTTTGCCCGACAACAGCCGTTGGCTCCAGGTCAATTGCTGTTGATTGGTCGTCGCCATGTACGCAGCAACAACTCCTGGATGCACAACTTCCATCGCTTGGTAAAAGGCAAGCCGCGCCATCAGTTGCTGATGCACCCGGATGATCTCGCCAGCCGCCAGTTACAGGATGGCCAGCGGGTGCGCATCAGCTCGCGGGTCGGGGAAGTGGAAGTCGAGGTGCAGGCCAGCTGTGACATGATGCCGGGGGTGGTCAGTCTGCCCCATGGCTTTGGTCATGCTCGTCCGGGGGTGCGAATGGACGTTGCCCAGGGCCAGCCTGGCGCCAGCGCCAACGACCTGACTGATGAGCATCAATACGATGCGGTGTCGGGCAATGCGGCGCTCAATGGTGTGCCTGTGCAGGTGGTTGCCGCCTGATGTCGGTGAGCCGAGCGTCGCGCTCGGCTTTCCGATACAATGCGACACCGTGCCGACAACCAGGTCGGAAAGTTCAGCCGCGAGGTGCTTCATGGATATCATTGAAACAATCAAAGAGCAGATTGCTAACAACACCATCCTGCTTTACATGAAAGGCTCGCCGAATGCCCCGCAGTGCGGCTTTTCGGCCAAGGCCGCACAGGCCGTGATGGGTTGCGGTGAGAAGTTCGCTTACGTGGATATCCTGCAGAATCCGGAAATTCGCGCCAACCTGCCAAAATACGCCAACTGGCCGACCTTCCCACAATTGTGGGTTGGCGGTGAGCTGGTTGGCGGCTCCGACATCATGGCTGAAATGTTTGCCAACGGCGAACTGCAGACCCTGATCAAGGATGCTGCAGCCAAGGCTGAGGCTGCCAAGGCCTGAGTCAGGTCTTCGCGCAACAAAAAGCCCCGCAATGCGGGGCTTTTTGTTGCGCCTGAAAAACGAGGTTATTCGCCCATCTGCGACTGCAGGTAGTTTTCCAGACCGACTTTGTCGATCAAGCTCAGTTGGGTTTCCAGCCAGTCGATGTGCTCTTCTTCAGATTCGAGGATGTCTTCGAGCATCTCACGGCTACCGAAGTCACCGACCGTTTCACAATGAGCGATAGCTGCCTTGAGGTCGATCAGGCCTTTTTGCTCGATCTTCAGGTCGCACTCAAGCATTTCCTTGGTGTGCTCGCCGATCAACAGCTTGCCCAAGTCCTGAACGTTGGGGATGCCTTCCAGAAACAAAATACGCTTGATCAGTTTGTCAGCGTGTTTCATTTCGTCGATGGATTCCTTGTACTCGTGCTTGCCGAGCTTTTCCAGACCCCAGTCTTCGTACATGCGCGCATGCAGGAAATATTGGTTGATTGCGACCAGCTCGTTTCCGAGGATCTTGTTGAGATGCTGGATGACGCTAACGTCGCCTTTCATGATGGGGTCCCGCCCTATAAGTGTGCCTATAAGCAAGAGTTTGAGCCCGGTAACTACGACTGTCAAACCTAAGTTATTGAATAATAAATAAAAATTAATCGGAATAAGAATGTTTGTGTTCCGCGTTTTAAGCCTAACTTATTGAATTACAGGCATAAAAAAACCGGACACGAGGTCCGGTTCTTGGAATAGGGTGTTTTACGCTGCAGTAAATTCTACAGGGTAGGGCAGTGCAGCCTGGCTCAATTGCAAATCAGTCAGGGTTTCACGCACAACCTGCTTGGCCAGGCACGCACATTTGCCGCACTGGCTTGCCACGTTAGTGGCATTTCGGACTTCCTTGTAGCTGCAGCATCCTTCATAGATCGCATCGCGGATCTGTCCGTCGGTTACACCAACACAAAGACACACATACATAGGGCAGACCATCACTGGTAAAGGCTCAATGCGAAGAAGCTTAATGTTAATGAGAATGCTTGTCAAAGCACAATCCGCCGATCCGTGAACAAGAGCGACCAATGGCACGGAGGGAGGAGATCGCTGCTTGAAATTCGGCGCGTAGCGCAAGGCGGTGTATCATGGCCGGCCTTTGCACTGTCAGTTGGCTTATGCCGGCTTGCACAGCGTGTTTCAAACCATCAGGAGATATCTAATGAGCGTACTCGTTGGCAAAACTGCCCCGGACTTCACCGTTCCAGCCGTTCTGGGCAATGGCGAAATCGTCGACAGCTTCAACCTGGCCTCGGCCATCAAGGGCAAGTACGGCCTGGTGTTCTTCTACCCTCTGGACTTCACCTTCGTCTGCCCGTCCGAGCTGATCGCTCTGGATCACCGCATGGCCGATTTCCGTGACCGCAATGTTGAAGTGATTGCCGTTTCGATCGACTCGCACTTCACGCACAACGCCTGGCGTAACACCCCGATCAATGCCGGTGGCATTGGTCAGGTGCAATACATCATGGCTGCTGACATGAAGCACGACATCGCCAAGGCCTATGACGTTGAATCCGAAGGCGGCGTAGCCTTCCGTGGCGCGTTCCTGATCGACGACAAAGGCGTAGTTCGTTCGCAGATCATCAACGACCTGCCACTGGGTCGTAACATGGACGAGCTGCTGCGTCTGGTCGATGCTCTGCAGTTCCACGAAGAGCACGGCGAAGTTTGCCCGGCAAACTGGAAAAAAGGCGACAAAGGCATGACCGCATCGCCAGAAGGCGTTGCTGCTTACCTGAGCGAAAACGCCGGCAAGCTGTAAAAGCGAGCCACAAAAAAACCGGCCTATATGGCCGGTTTTTTTATGGCCTGCAGACGCGGGCATCAGTCGTTGAAGTCGTGCCAGCCGCCCATTTCTTTCCAGCGGTTGACGATACCGCAGAACAGTTCGGCGGTTTTTTCGGTGTCGTAACGAGCTGAGTGGGCTTCACGACCGTCAAAGTCGATGTCGGCACTCTGGCAGGCGCGGGCCAGCACTGTCTGACCATAGGCAAGGCCAGCGAGGGTTGCAGTGTCGAAGCTGGAGAACGGATGAAACGGGTTGCGTTTCATGTCGTTGCGCGCAACGGCTGCGTTGAGGAAACCAAGGTCGAAGCTGCTGTTGTGGCCAACCAGGATTGCCCGTTTGCAGCCATTGGCCTTCAGTGCCTTGCGTACGCCGCGGAAGATATCGGTCAGGGCCGACTCCTCGCCCACAGCCATGCGCAGTGGGTGATCTAGCTTGATACCGGTGAACTCCAGCGCCGCCTGTTCAATGTTGGCGCCTTCGAAAGGCTCGACACGGAAGAAATAGGTGTGTTCCGGGAACAGGAAGCCTTTTTCATCCATGCCGATGGTCACCGCTGCGATTTCCAGCAGGGCATCGGTGGCGCAATTGAAGCCACCGGTTTCCACGTCCACTACTACAGGCAGGTAGCCGCGAAAGCGTTCTGCCATTGGGTGGCGAGGGCCACCGATTGGACCGTCCTGGTCGTCGTACAGATCTTCACTCACGCAGTTTCCTCCAGCAGGCGCCAGCGCAGTTGCTCACCGGCGCGCAGCGGGATAACAGTCTGCTCGCCGAACGGCAAGCTGCTTGGGGCGGTCCAGCTTTCGCGGACCAGAGTAATGGTGTCGGTATTGCGCGCCAGGCCATAGAAGTCAGGGCCGTGCTTGCTGGCAAAACCTTCGAGTTTGTCCAGCGCATTGCGTTGTTCGAACGCTTCGGCGTACATCTCGATCGCCGCATAGGCGGTGTAGCAGCCGGCACAGCCGCAGGCAGCTTCCTTGGCGTGACGGGCGTGGGGTGCCGAATCGGTGCCGAGGAAGAATTTGCTGCTGCCGCTGGTAGCTGCGTCCAGCAAGGCCACCTGATGGGTGTTGCGCTTGAGGATCGGCAGGCAGTAGAAGTGCGGCCGAATCCCGCCAACCAGCATGTGGTTGCGGTTATACAGTAGGTGCTGGGCGGTGATCGTCGCGCCGACGTTGGCCGGGGCCTCGTTGACGAACTGCACAGCTTCACGGGTAGTAATGTGTTCGAACACCACTTTCAGGGTCGGGAAGCGCTCGACGACGCGACGCAGATGCTCGTCGATGAACAGCTTCTCGCGGTCGAACACATCGATCTCGCTACGCGTTACTTCACCGTGTACCAGCAGCGGCATGCCGACTTCGGCCATGGCTTCGAGTACGGGGAAGATGTTGTCGATGCTGGTGACACCAGAATCGGAGTTGGTCGTGGCGCCAGCCGGGTAGAGCTTGGCCGCATGCACGAAACCGGTGGCCTTGGCTGCGCGGACTTCCTCGGGTTGGGTGCGATCGGTCAGGTACAGCACCATCAGCGGTTCAAAGCTGCTACCGGCCGGGCGAGCGGCCAGAATGCGCTCACGATAGGCGCCGGCTTCGGCAGCATCGCGCACTGGCGGGACCAGGTTGGGCATGATGATTGCGCGAGCAAAGGTGCGCGCAACATCGCCAACGGTGTGGGGCAGCACAGCACCATCGCGAAGATGGATGTGCCAGTCATCGGGACGCAGGAGGGTCAGGCGGTCGGACATTGGGGATTCCAGGCGGGTCGTACTCAGGGTGAATGCTACCGGAAAAGCGGGGGGTGAGCACTCGCTATCAAGTTTTGCCGCGCTTGACCGATAGCCTGCGGGTATACCGTGAAAATCTGTGGAGCCGCCCGTGCGCCAGCGTTATCTAGCCCTGCTCAGTGTGTTTGCCTGCTTGCCTGCGACGGCACTCACTTTCCAGACTCGTCTGGAGAATATTGAGTGGAAGGTCGAAGGCGATCAGTTCGAATGCCGTCTGGTACAACCGGTTGCCGATTTCGGCAGCGGTGAGTTCGTGCGCCGTGCCGGTGAGCAAGCCACTTTTCAATTGCGCTCAAGCAGCAATGTATTGGGTAGCGGCTCAGCTGCGTTGCTCGCTGCTGCGGCGCCGTGGCAGCCGGGGCGCGGCGATATCAACCTGGGATCGGTACGCATGGCGCGCAGCGGCGTACTGTTTACCAGTACCCAGGGCCAGGCCAGCCGTCTGATCAACGGTCTGCTCGACGGGCGCAGCACCGTGGTTCGCAACCATGCAGGCGAAGCCGGACGGGCGATGGAGGTCCGCTTGTTGCCGGTGAAATTCAGCAAGGCGTACGGTGACTACCAGCTTTGTACAGCCAAGCTGTTACCGATGAACTATGACCAGGTTCGTCAGGCACGGGTAGGTTTTCCCGGGGGCGGTATTGAACTGGATGCCAGTGCCAAAGCACGCCTGGACATTATCCTGGCGTTCCTCAAGGCCGACCCTACGGTCAACCGGATCGAAATCGATGGGCACTCCGATAACAGTGGCAACCGTCTGACCAACCGCGACCTGTCCCGGCGCCGCGCCCTGGCAGTGATGGAATATTTCAAGGCGCATGGCATCGCTGAAGACCAGATCAGGGTACGCTTTCATGGTGAGCGCTATCCGCTGGCGGCCAACAATTCAGCTGCCAACCGTGCGCGCAATCGCCGGGTGAACATTCAGCTCGATCGCGTGCCAGCGGTTGAGACCGCTGCCGAAAAAGCCGCTGAGCCTCGCGTCAACCCGGCAGCACAAATTGACCCTGGCAAACCTTCAGCCAAGTCTTGAGCTGCGACCGTCCGTCGCGCTCTCGACAGTTCCTGTCGCTTTGTCGTCACAAGCTGTCGCCCCACTGTAAATTATTCTGCAAGGTCGGTAGAATCGACGGTTTTCCGTACAACCCCGTGGAGTGATGGCATGGCGGACGTAAAAAAGGTCGTACTGGCGTATTCCGGCGGCCTTGATACTTCGGTGATTCTCAAGTGGCTGCAGGATACCTACAACTGTGAAGTGGTGACTTTCACTGCCGACCTGGGGCAGGGCGAGGAGGTCGAGCCGGCCCGCGCCAAGGCTCAGGCGATGGGCGTGAAAGAAATCTACATCGATGACCTGCGCGAAGAGTTTGTGCGTGACTTCGTATACCCGATGTTTCGTGCCAACACCGTTTACGAAGGAGAGTACCTGCTGGGTACCTCCATCGCTCGTCCGCTGATCGCCAAGCGCCTGATCGAAATCGCCAACGAAACCGGCGCCGATGCCATCTCCCATGGTGCTACCGGCAAAGGTAATGACCAGGTACGTTTCGAACTGGGCGCCTATGCACTCAAGCCAGGCGTTAAAGTCATCGCTCCTTGGCGTGAGTGGGACCTGCTGTCCCGCGAGAAGCTCATGGATTATGCCGAGAAGCACGGCATTCCAATCGAGCGTCACGGCAAGAAGAAATCGCCTTATTCGATGGACGCCAACCTGCTGCACATCTCCTACGAGGGTGGCGTGCTGGAGGATACCTGGACCGAACACGAAGAAGACATGTGGAAGTGGACCAAGTCGCCGGAAGCCGCGCCTGACGTTCCTACCTATATCGAACTGACCTACCGCAACGGTGACATCGTCGCCCTCGATGGCGTTGAAATGACGCCAGCCACTGTGCTTGCTACGCTAAACCGCATTGGTGGCGAAAACGGTATCGGTCGTCTGGACATCGTCGAGAACCGCTATGTCGGCATGAAGTCCCGTGGCTGCTACGAAACCCCAGGCGGCACCATCATGCTGCGCGCGCACCGGGCAATCGAGTCGATTACCCTGGACCGTGAAGTCGCTCACTTGAAAGACGAACTGATGGTCAAGTATGCCAGCCTGATCTACACCGGCTACTGGTGGAGCCCGGAGCGTCTGATGCTGCAACAGATGATCGACGCTTCCCAGGTAAACGTGAATGGTGTTGTTCGCCTGAAGCTGTACAAGGGCAACGTGATTGTCACTGGCCGTCAGTCTGACGACTCCCTGTTCGATGCCAATATCGCAACCTTCGAAGAAGACGGTGGCGCTTACAATCAGGCAGATGCGGCAGGCTTCATCAAGCTCAACGCGTTGCGCATGCGTATTGCTGCAAACAAAGGCCGTTCGTTAATCTGAATGGCTATTTGAAAGAAAACCCCGGGCATGCCCGGGGTTTTTTTTTATCTGTCGAATGATTGAGTTGTAAGGGTTGTGCGAGTTCCTGTTTCCATGTTGTAGAGCGTCCATGTGCTGCCTTGAAATTGCACCTGTTTAAGTGCGTGGGTCGCAAAGTGTTCGAACAGTTGATTGGCCCGCGCTCCACTCAAGGTAATGGTTACCCGTGCCTGTACACATTGCGGTGATTTTTCGCTCCGTCGAACAAATTGTGTATCGGCATCTTCCTGGGCCTCATTAGATATCTCATCCATTTGCACTTGCATCGACGGCACGATCGGGTCGCCTATCGATGCATCTATGGCCAAAGCAGAATCTGTTGAGAGATGGGGTGGGAGGGAAGGCCCGGCATCGGTATTGGAAGGCAAGTAGAGGGATTTGTAGTTGAAGTTCAGCGTTAGAAAGAAAAGAACAGTAAGAAAAAATGGGAAGCCCACTAGAAACCAGGTGTAGGTCGTTTGGCTTTCTTCACTCAGAAAAGGTAATGAGGCAAGTGCCGATGCTTCGATAATTCCGGCGAATATTGCAATGATGGTCAATGGGCTTCTAGGCTCGGCATTGCTCATAGTGCTTTCCTCGTCCTTGGCATTTCCAGTCGAGTTGTATGTTTTCGGGAAGTTAAGCGGCCTGGCACTCGGTCGGGTTTCTGGGTGGGTACTTATTGCCCGGCTTTTCTTTTACTTGAAGTGTGCGGAACATATCGATCCAATTTAAAGGAAATTTCCTGCACGTCTAAAGGGTTTGAGACCGAAGATATTTACTTGTCCAAGTGCTATTTTGAGCTGTGACGTTTGCTTTTGTATCTCCAAGAGGCACTGCTGGAAAAGCATCGAGTGCCTAGGTTTAAGTATTTTGTAGGACTAATCCTCATTAGGCGTAGGTTTTATCTTTGTGTGCATTTGCTCGCGGGTGTCGCAATACAATATGTCTTGTGACTAGGCTATTGTGCGAGCTCAAAAAAAATCGAATAGCGAACAATTGGATCTGCCCATGAATAAAGTGCTGATCGTGGATGATCATCCGGTCATTCGCCTGGCGGTACGTATGCTGATGGAACGGCATGGTTATGAAGTCATCGCGGAGACGGATAATGGCGTGGACGCATTACAGCTGGCACGGGAACATGATCCGGATATTGTCATTCTTGATATCGGTATTCCCAAGCTTGACGGACTTGAAGTCATTGCCCGACTTACCATCACCTGCCCGGGAGCCAAAGTTCTGGTACTGACCTCACAGGCGCCAGGACATTTTTCGATGCGCTGCATGCAGGCAGGTGCTGCTGGTTACGTCTGCAAGCAGCAGGACCTGACTGAGCTGCTCAGTGCAATCAAGGCGGTGCTCTCTGGCTATAGCTACTTTCCGAACCAGGCCTTGCATTCGGTGCGCACCAACCTGGGAGGGGCGAGTGAGGCAGACATGGTCGAGCGCCTGTCTGGGCGAGAAATGATGGTGCTGCAGCAACTGGCGCGAGGTAAGACGAACAAGGAAATTGCAGATGGCATGTTCTTGAGCAACAAGACAGTCAGCACCTACAAGACTCGCCTGCTGCTGAAACTAAACGCACGATCACTGGTTGATCTGATCGAGTTGGCACAGCGCAACGGCTTGCTTTGACGGTATCAAGCGTGACAAAGCCTCCATGAAGGAGGCTTTGTCGCAGCATCTACTGTTGAACTGCCTGGAGTTAATGGCAATTTAATATCGGATCGTTAGAGGTCAAAATCATAATCAGCCAACTGTTTCTGCAGGCGACGTTCTTCCAGCAGGTTATCAATGGTACGGCGCTTGCTGAGGTTGATTTTCGCTACTTCGACAGTCGGTTCCACATCGTCTGACTCAACAGAAGAGACTTCTTCATCTACATCCAGGTCTTCTTTAACGGTGCTCATATGTCACTCCAAGCCTAAAGGCCATTTGCGCACCTTATAGCGAGATTTCATGAGCGGGTAAAAAAGATTTTTTCAATCGAGTGAGCACCATTCTCACTATCGCCTCAATCGTCGGAGGTTTTCTGCTTGTATTCACACAGATCTTCTATTCGGCAACTGCCACAGCGGGGCTTGCGCGCCAGGCATACGTAGCGTCCGTGCAGAATCAACCAGTGATGAGCATCGAGCAGGTAAGCTTTAGGCACAAATTTCATCAGCGCCTTCTCAACCTCAAGCACGGTCTTGCCTGGCGCAATGCCGGTGCGGTTACTGACGCGGAAGATGTGCGTGTCCACCGCCATCGCCAGTTGCCTGAATGCGGTGTTGAGCACTACGTTGGCGGTCTTGCGACCGACCCCGGGTAACGCTTCAAGTGCCTCGCGGGTTTGCGGCACCTGGCTGCCGTGTTGTTCCACCAGCAAGCGACAGGTCTCGATTACATTGCGAGCCTTACTGTTGTACAGGCCGATGGTCTTGATGTACTGCGAAAGCCCATCGACACCCAGGGCATAAATAGCCTCCGGGGTGTTGGCCACTGGATAGAGCTTGGCCGTCGCCTTGTTCACACTGACATCGGTAGCCTGGGCTGAAAGAATCACTGCAATCAGCAACTCGAAGGGTGAGGAATAGGCCAGCTCTGTCTTGGGTTCCGGGTTGTCTTCATGCAGCCTGCGAAATATTTCCAGGCGTTTGGCAGCATTCATGGGGTCAACGCTTTCCTTGACGACGTAAGGGGGCTCGCGACAGGCAAGCCCTGTTGTACAGGGCCAGTAACAAGCCCAACAGAAAAAGTGCACCGGGTAGCAGCGTCGCCAGACGTAATCCAGCCCATCCAGCCAACTCCCGAATAGCTCCCAGGGCTGTACAGAGGAGGATGAATCCACCGAGCAACCTGGCCGTTTGCCGCCAGGGCTGTCTGTCGGTGCGCGCGTGCTCGAATACCAGGCATTGTACGGCGATCAACATTGGATAGGGGGTCAATGCCTGGTGTAAAGGCAAGGCCCAGGCACGCAGGCTCAGGTCCAGGCAGGTAACGAGTGTGGCTGCCAACAACACGCTCGCCAGCAATCTGCTGCGGTCTTTTAGCGCGCGTCGCAACGCACCCATGGCTACTTGATGCAAGGCGATCAGCAATACACTCAGGCCTGCGATCGCGCAGGCGTTGAGCAGCGTCTGCGTGGCGCCCAGCAACGGTGCCAGGCTCACCGCGGTCAACCAATGTTTACTCATCGCGCCCTTCCTCCAGCAACTGCGGACGATGTTCGTCGAAGTAGCGTAGGGCGTCATGAATTGCGTGAATCACTGCACGTGAGGTCACCGTAGCACCTGCCAACTGATCGAATTGCCCATGGTCGCGTTTGAGTGCCCATGCGGCGTCGGCAGTGCTATGGCGATTGGCACCGTTGAAGCCTTGTAGCCATTGGTTGCCCGGTTCGACCAACTTACCGCCAAGACCAGGGGTTTCCTGCTGGCGAATTACCTTGCTGGCAATAAGACGTCCCTGAGGATCGATAGCGATCAACAACTCGAGTTTGCCGGCGTAACCTTGGACCTGGCTGTGCAGTACCACGGCGCTGAGCTTTGCGCCAAGCGTGGCACGATAGCCTGCCAATAGCTGGCTGTGCTCCAGGGAGGGGCTACTCAATACCAGTGGGAACTGCAAAGGCTGGTTGTCGTAGGTTTCCTCTGGCAGAACACTGAGCCAGGTTTGCGCTTTGAGTTTCTGTTCGGCTTTGCTTACATCGGATGCGCTGAAGTGTTGCCAGAGCATGCTGCTGCCAAGGCTTGCTGCAGCAACCAGCGCCAGCATCGCGGCTGTACGAATCGAAGAACTGTTCACGGGGTCACCGCATTGCGCCGATCGGCCCAGCGCTCAAGTGCCGGTACACACAGGTTCATCAATAGCACCGCGAACGCCGTGCCGTCTGGGTAACTACCCCAGGTGCGAATCAAATAGATCAGAATCCCCATGCCAATACCAAACAGCAGGCGGGCTTGCGGGGACCTGGGTCCGGAAACCGGTTCGGTGGCGATAAAAAACGCCGCGAGCATGGTCGAGCCGCTGAACAGGTGGAGCAGCGGAGATCCATTGGAGTCCGAGCCTGTTCCGTTCCAGCAAAGCAGACTGACAATGAATAGACTTGCCAGCAAGCCCACTGGGGCCTGCCAGCTGAAGACCTTGCGTTGCAGCAACAGCAAGCCCCCAAGCAAAAAGGCAAGGTTGACCCATTCGCTGCCTCTGCCGCCTAGTTGGCCGAATCCTGCGTGGCTGTTGAACAGTTCGTCCATGGTCAGGCTGCGATTGTTGCGCAAGCCATCAAGTATCGTGGCTTGGCTCCAGGCATCGGCTTGTGCGTTGCCGCTCAGGCCGAATACATGCTGCAGGCTTGTCGCTGCGTCGAGCAACTGCGCGCCCGGCCATTGGGTCATGTGTTGAGGAAAGGTCAGTAGCACCACTGCATAGCCGAGCATGGCGGGGTTGAAGGGGTTCTTGCCGACGCCGCCGTACAGATGTTTGCCCAGGGCAATGGCACTGGCACTAGCGACGACCGGCACCCACCAGGGGGCGTATGCGGGCAAGGCGACTGCAAGCAGGGTCGCGCTGACCAATGCGCTACCGTCGTTGAGCGCGATCAGCACCGGTCGCTGTTGCAGCTTCAGCAGCAATGCTTCGCTGGCGAGTGCACTGGCTGTACACAGGATCAAATTGAACAGCGTGCCCCAGCCATGCTGCCAAAGCAGCGTCAGCACCCCGGGCAGGCATGCCAGCAGCACCAGCATCATGGTGCTGCGCAGGCGCTCGCTGATATCAGTGACTGGCATGGGAGGTAACCGCCAGCAAAGCCATTAATGTCGCCTGGGCTTGTTCGGCCTCCAGCTCCAACTCCGTTAATTGGGTCAATTGTGCTTCGCTCGGCGCCTCACCGAAGGCAGTTCTGGCCTTGTTCAACTGCGCTCGGCTCATTGCCGCCGCAATCTTGGCTTTTTTCAACGCCGCATCAGCAGCGGCGGCTTTCTGCGCCTTGACACGTTCGATGGCTGCTTTGATCGGGTCATCGCTGCTGCTGTTCTGTGCAGCGCTGGTGCTGGGGGCGGCAGGTCGAGTGCGAGCGGCGCGCTCGGCTTGTTTTCGTTCTTCTTCGCCTTGCAAGCGACTGTTGCGCAGCTCAAAGCGGCGCCGGGCGTGGTTACGCTTGCTGTTGCGTGCCGCCAGCGCCTGAGGGTCGTGAGCCATGCCGCCGACAACCGCGATGATGCCGCTGTCTATGCTCAAGGGAAGCAGGTCGATGCAGTCAACCGGGCAGGGCGCCACGCACAAGTCGCAGCCGGTGCACTCGGTGCGGATAACGGTGTGCATCAACTTTGCTGCACCGACAATGGCGTCTACTGGGCAGGCCTGTATGCATTTGGTGCAACCAATGCATTCCGCCTCGCGGATATAGGCCACCTGGGGCGGGGCACTGCCGCGTTCAGGATCCAGAGCGGTGATCGGCACCTGAAGAAGCTTGGCTAACGCGGCAATGGTTTCGCTGCCACCAGGCGGACACTTGTTGATCGCCTCGCCCTCGGCCATGCCCTGTGCATAAGGCAGGCACCCAGGATGGCCACACTTGCCGCATTGGGTCTGCGGGAGTAAGGCGTCGATGCGTTGAATCAGACTCATGAGGTAAATAATCCGTTGAAACCGAGAAACGCCAAGGCCATTACGCCCGCTCCGATCAGCTCCACCGGCAGGCCGCGAAAGCTTGGTGTAATGGAGTCGTTGTCACTGCGCTCACGCAGGTCGGCGAACAAACACAAGGCTAGCCAGAATCCCAGCCCACCACCCAGGCTCCAAGCGAGGGTCTGCAGCGTGCCATAGTCGCCTTGGATCAACTGCAGGCCCAAGCCTAGCAGTGCCACATTGCCCAGCAGTAGCGGCATTAGTCCGCTGAAGGGTAGTGTCGGCAGTGTGCGGGACAGTCCGGCCAGCAGAGGCTCGATCAGCAGTACGCAAAGGGGGAGCAGGATGAAAACGTGAAGGTAACCCAACTGCAAGGGTTGCAGGACGTAGCGATACAGCAGTTGCCCAATATTGCTGGTAAGTACCAGCAACACCAGCGTGGCCAGTCCCAGGGCGTGGAGTCGACGACGCGATTGGTCAGCCGATAATCGAAGCGCAGGGTCGATGGCCAGTCCCTGATGCAGGATCAGGTTGTTGACCAGCGCGGCGCTGATCAGGGCCAGAATGAATTCGCTCATGGAGATGCACAATGCCGGGGGCTGTTCGCCATTATCCGGCAATGACGCGAGGAATAGAACGCCCCGGACTTATTCGTCCGGGGCTGGGGGACTTGCTTACTTGATGCGCTGGCCCGGCTTGGCACCGCTATCAGGGCTGAGCAGGTAGATTTCTTCGCCGCCAGGGCCTGCAGCCATGACCATGCCTTCGGAAACGCCAAAACGCATTTTGCGCGGCTTGAGGTTGGCGATCATCATGGTCAAGCGCCCTTCGAGCTTGGCGGGGTCTGGATAGGCCGACTTGATGCCCGAGAAGACGTTGCGTTGTTCGTCACCGATGTCCAGGGTCAGGCGCAAGAGCTTGTCGGCACCTTCGACGGCTTCAGCCTTGAGGATCAGGGCCACGCGCAGGTCGACTGCAGCGAAGGTGTCGAAGTCGATCTCTGCCGACAACGGGTCTTTGCTCAGTTCGCCGTTGCCAGTCGCTACGGATGTCTGGCTGGCGGCCAGGTCTTCCTTGCTGGCGGCAGTCATGGCTTCTACCTTGGCTGGGTCGATACGGCTCATCAGCGCTTTGAATGGATTCAACTGATGGTTGTCCAGGCGCGTCAGGTGGTCGTCCCAGGTCAGCGGGGCAACGTTGAGAAACGCCTCTGCATCGGCAGCCAGCAGTGGTAATACCGGCTTGAGGAAGATAACCAGTTGGCGGAATAGGTTGATGCCCTGGGCGCAGATGGCCTGAACTTCGTCCTGCTTGCCTTCCTGCTTGGCCAGCGACCACGGTGCCTTGTCAGCGATCCAGGCGTTGGCGCGGTCAGCCAGACCCATGATTTCGCGCATGGCGCGAGCGAAATCGCGTGCTTCATAAGCCTCGGCAATGCTTGGCGCTGCGGCCAGGAAGGCTTCGGTGAGCTCAGGCGCTGCATCGCCCTCGACCATCACGCCATCATTACCCTTTTGAATGAACCCTGCGCAACGGCTGGCAATGTTGACGACTTTGCCGACCAGGTCGGAGTTGACCTTCTGTACGAAGTCTTCGAGGTTCAGGTCCAGGTCATCGACGCCGCGGCCCAGCTTGGAGGCATAGTAGTAACGCAGGTATTCCGGCGCCAGGTGATCCAGGTAGGTACGGGCCTTGATGAAGGTGCCGCGGGATTTGGACATTTTTGAGCCGTTGACGGTCAGGTAGCCGTGCACGTTGATCCCGGTCGGCTTACGCAACCCTGCACCTTCGAGCATGGCGGGCCAGAACAACGCGTGGAAATTGACGATGTCCTTGCCGATGAAATGGTACAGCTCGGCGGTAGAGTCCTTGTTCCAGTACGCATCGAAGTCCAGCTCTGGACGACGGGCGCAAAGGTTCTTGAAGCTGGCCATGTAGCCGATGGGGGCATCCAGCCATACATAGAAGTATTTGCCTGGCTCGCCCGGAATTTCAAAACCGAAATAGGGCGCGTCACGGGAGATATCCCATTCCTGCAGGCCGGCATCCAGCCACTCGGCGATCTTGTTGGCGACAGCGTCTTGCAGCGTACCGCTGCGAGTCCACTGTTCGAGCATTGCCTGGAAATCGGGTAGCTTGAAGAAGAAGTGCTGGGAATCCTTGAGAACCGGAGTGGCACCGGAGATGGCCGACTTGGGGTTCTTCAGTTCGGTCGGGGCATAGGTGGCACCGCATTTTTCACAGTTGTCGCCGTACTGGTCTTCAGTGGCGCACTTGGGGCAGGTACCCTTGATGAAACGGTCGGCCAGGAACATTTTCTTGTCCGGGTCGAAGTACTGAGTAATCGACCGAGTAGCGATGTGCCCGGCATCACGCAGCTTGAGGTAGATCTGGTTCGACAGTTCGCGGTTTTCTTCGGCGTGGGTCGAATGGAAGTTGTCGAAATCCACCAGGAAGTCGGCAAAGTCCCCGGCGTGCTCAGCCTGGACGGCCGCAATCAATTGCTCAGGAGTAATCCCTTCCTTTTCAGCACGCAGCATGATTGCAGAACCATGCGCATCGTCGGCGCAGACATAAGTGCACTGGTTGCCACGGTGCTTCTGGAAGCGCACCCACATGTCTGTCTGGATGTACTCGAGCATGTGACCAAGGTGGATCGACCCGTTGGCATAGGGTAGGGCGCTGGTTACGAGAATCTTACGTTGCTCGGACATGGGGCTCGGCTACTTTTTTGGCTACTTGAGATGAAACGGTGATCGGCCACTATAAAACGCCGGGAAATTTATTTCACCCCATGGACGTATCTGTAGATGTTTAGCGGGTTAGCATAGCGGTCTGTTTTACTCAGTCTTTATAACGGGAGTCTCCATGAGTGCCGTCACTCGCGCAGCCGTCGAAGCCGTTCTTCGCCAATACACCGATCCTTATTTGAACCAGGACCCGGTCAGTGCCGGCTGTGTGCAAGCGATCGATATCCAGGGTGAGCGGGTCAATGTCCAGTTGCAACTGGGCTATGCTGCCGGCCTGTTCAAAAACGGGTGGGCGCAAGTCCTGCAAACCGCCATCGAAGGGATCGACGGAGTCGTCTCGGCACAGGTTGAGATCAACTGTGTGATTGCCGAGCATAAAGCCCAGGCGCAGATCCCGGGACTGGCCAACGTCAAGAACATCATTGCCGTTGCCTCCGGCAAGGGTGGGGTGGGCAAGTCCACCACCGCCGCCAACCTCGCCCTGGCGCTGGCCCGCGAAGGGGCTCGGGTGGGTATCCTCGATGCCGACATCTATGGCCCCAGCCAGGGTGTGATGTTTGGCATTCCTGAGCGCACCCGTCCCCAGATCCGCGACCAGAAGTGGTTTGTTCCGCTCAAGGCTCATGGCGTCGAAGTTATGTCCATGGCGTTTCTGACCGACGACAACACGCCGATGGTCTGGCGTGGGCCGATGGTTTCTGGGGCATTGCTGCAACTGGTAACGCAGACAGCCTGGGACAATCTCGATTATCTGGTGATCGACATGCCGCCAGGCACCGGTGACATTCAGCTGACGCTGGCGCAGAAGGTTCCGGTTGCAGGCTCGGTGATCGTTACCACCCCGCAAGACCTCGCCCTGATCGATGCCAAGAAAGGCGTGGAAATGTTCCGCAAGGTCAATATTCCGGTGTTGGGTGTGGTCGAGAACATGGCCGTGCATATCTGTTCCAATTGTGGCCATGCCGAACATCTGTTTGGTGAGGGTGGTGGTGAGAAGCTGGCTGAGCAATATGGAGTGGAGCTTCTGGCTTCGCTGCCGCTGTCGATGCTGATTCGGGAGCAGGCCGACAGTGGCAAGCCGACGGCCATTGCCGAGCCGGAAAGCCAGATCGCCATGGTTTACCAGGAGCTGGCTCGTCAGGTGGGTGCGCGCATTGTGTTGCAGGAAGCCGCAGCACCCGCGATGCCGAACATCACCATCAGCGAAGATTGATACGATTGTACCGGGCGCTGTAATGGGTGCTGGCGGTGGCCTGTGATGGGCTGCCGCGCTGGCGTAGTGGGTGAACATTCCATGTGGCGACAGGATGAATCGCAGGCATAAAAAAACCCCGCCTGTTAAGGGCGGGGTTCTTTCAAGCTGTAAAGCGGAAGTTAGATAACTTCTACTTCTTCAGCCTGCATGCCTTTCTGACCGCGGGTAGCGATGAAAGAGACCGCTTGGCCTTCTTTCAGGCTCTTGAAGCCGTCAGCCTTGATGGCTTTGAAGTGTACGAACAGGTCGTCACCGGATTGTGGGGTGATGAAGCCGAAGCCTTTTTCATCGTTGAACCACTTAACGGTACCGGTTTGGCGATTGGACATTGTCTGTCTCCTTGGACGAAGTTAACTACGACTCAGGAATTGCCCTGGTCGAGACTGAGTGCAAAGAGGCAGAAAAATCATGAAGATGGGTTGATCGAGATCTTGCATCAGGTAGATATTCTCAGTGACACGTGCAGCACAGTGGCGTCACCTTAACCCTTTTTCCAGAACGTGCCAATGGTCTTGTTAAGCTTTCGCGCAAATCATGACTGACGGTGCTGTCCGCCCCGCTGAAAGCCCCAGCGCACGGGGGATTCGACCTCTGACACTGCACGGAACTTTGAACCAGGCGCCAGGCCCGGTAAGATGCGCCACAGAATTTCTTCACCTCGTTACTTCAGGACACCCGCCATGAGCATCAAATCGGACAAGTGGATTCGCCGCATGGCGCAGGAACACGGCATGATCGAGCCGTTCGTCGAGCGCCAGGTGCGCGGTGAGAGCGACAACCGCCTGATCTCCTTCGGTGTCTCCAGCTACGGCTACGATGTGCGCTGCGCCGACGAGTTCAAGGTCTTCACCAACATCAATTCGGCGACCGTCGATCCGAAAAATTTCGATGCCGGCAGCTTTGTCGACGTCAAAAGTGACGTCTGCATCATTCCGCCGAACTCCTTTGCCTTGGCCCGCACCGTGGAGTACTTCCGTATTCCACGTAATGTGCTGACTATCTGCCTGGGCAAGAGCACTTACGCCCGTTGCGGGATCATCGTCAACGTCACCCCGCTCGAGCCCGAGTGGGAAGGTCACGTGACACTCGAGTTCTCCAACACCACGACCTTGCCGGCGAAAATCTACGCCAATGAGGGTGTGGCGCAGATGCTGTTCCTGGAGTCCGATGAAGAGTGCGAAGTCTCGTACAAGGATCGCGGCGGCAAGTACCAGGGGCAACGCGGTGTCACCCTGCCACGCACTTGATCCGATAAAATCAGGGAATTGTTTTTCTCTGGCAGACTCCTATTAGGTGAACTGTTTCGCCAGGCAACAGGCCTGGCGAGCGTTATCACGCCAAGGAGTTGCCCATGAAACTCGACCCGACCATCAGTGCCAAGCTGGCCGTGTTGCAGCCAAATCACATCGGTGTAATGGCCTGGTCGCTGCTGGCCCATCCGCATCCGCATAGCGTGCAAGCGGGCGGTGTGCCTGGCCAGCCCGATCCGGATACGCCTGACCAGCCGCAACCCGGCGAAAATCAGCCAATGGAGCCGGGCGAGCCGACGCTTCCAGACGAAGCGCCTCCCGCGCCAGTAGCCTAGGTCCGCTGCGCCCAACAAAACGTCACGGCGATAACAGGTAACCGCTGCGGTAGGCCTGGTTGCCCGCCACATGGGCGATGACCATGCCACTGGTCGCCATGCGGCGCAGAGAGCGGGCGTAGAGCAGTCCCGGCTGCACATTGCGTATCGGTGTTACCCGATCATTGAGTGGGTCGATGACCTGCGCTATCAACTGTCCTGCCTCCAGGTACTGGCCAGGTTGTGCGTGGAACACCAACAATCCCCCTAGTGGAGTGGCTACCGGCTCTACCCCCGCCAGTGGCGTGGCGGCATAGCTCAGGCCTGGCAGGCTTGTGGGCTCACCGGCTATCGCCCCATAACGCTTTAGATAGGCCAGAATCGCCGCGCAATCCTTCTCTGCCAGCGGGTGGCTGACATCCCCCTGGCCGCGCAACTCGACGGTGACTGAAAAGCTGCCCTGCGGTATCGGGAATTGCTTGCCGAAGCGTTGCTGCAGTTGCCACCAGACCAGGGTGAAACACTCGTCGAACGACTGGCCGCCGGAGTCGGTAGCCAACAGGCTGGCCTGGGCGCCTAGATAGCGCGACAGCGGCTCGACTTGCGGCCAGGCTTCCGGGGTGGTGTACAAATGGACGACTGCATCGAAATCGCAATGTAAGTCCAGCACCATTTCTGCATCGCAAGCCAGTCGCTGCAACGTCAACCGTTGCGATTGCAGCGGTGTATGCGCAGGCTGGGCGTCCAGTAGGCGGCGCAGGCATTCGCGAATCAACGCAACGTTATGCTCAGGATCTTGAGTCAGATGGGCTTCGATCTGATCACCGATGGAGTCGCTCAGATCGACAAAGTTGCGGTTGAAGTTCTCGCCACTCTGCAACTCGAAGCGTCCCAGTGGTACATCCAGCAATACCTGTTCCAGGCCCACTGGATTGGCAATCGGCACCAGAACGATTTCACGCTGCAGCAGGCCCTGGGATTCGAGCTCACTCAAGCGTTGTTTGAGATGCCAGGCCACCAGCATGCCCGGCAGTTCATCAGCGTGCAGCGAGGCTTGGATGTAGATTTTGCCGGCACCACGGGGGCCGAAGTGAAAGCTGTGGATCTGGCGGGCGATACCAGGAACCGGTGCCAGAATGTCGTGGGTCGAGTGGTGCATGTCAGTCCTAGTGAGTCGGTCCGGGAGGAGCCAGTCAGCGCCGGCGGCATGATGATATAAGCATAAACTTGCTGATCATGCAGGCCTTCGGCACTTGTCGCAGGACAAGCCCCACCCCACTGGAGGGGCTTGCTGCCGAGAACGTCAGTACCTGGCGTCGACCGGTTTGCCGCCGTTTGGCCAATCTTTGACCTTGTCCGGGAAGTCCGGTCGCGGCTGCTGCGAGAACCACGCCGCAACGTCCACTGCTTCCTGGTCACTCAAGCCTCCCTGGCCAAGCGGGAAGCGCTCATGAAAGCCGATGGGCATATTGCGTTTGACGAAGGCTGCGGCGGTATAGGTGCGCGCCATGCCGGCACCGATGTTGAAGGACTGCTCACCCCAGAGCGGTGGAAAGACCATGCTGCCATCTTCGCGCGCCAATCCCTCGCCGTTGGTGCCATGGCACACGGCGCACTGTTTGGCGTAAACCTGCTCGCCGTTGGCCAGATCGGGCTTGATTGCCGGGTCTATCTTGCCAACCCCCCGTCCAGCTACCTTGTCCCCTGGTTGGGTATTGTTTTTCATCCAATCGAAATAGGCGACCATGGCCTGCATATCGGCCGATTGCGGGGGAATTGGCTTGCCATTCATCGAGCGGCGGAAGCAGCCGTTGATGCGTTCTTCCAGCGTGATGATTTTTCCGGCCCGCGGTGCATAGCCAGGGAAAAATGCGGAAACCCCGACAAAGGGCGAACCGTCAGCCACGGTGCCGGCGTTGAGATGACAACTGGTGCAGTTCAGTGCATTGCCGACATTGTCCGGCAGCAATTCCTTGGTCTGCAGGTGTAGTCGCATACCACGAACAACCTGGTCGGCATTTGGTGCAGCCAGCAGATCGGCCAAGCGCGGGGTCTCGAACGCTGTTGAATCGGTTGTTTGTGGATTGAGCTGGCCACGTAGCTTTTTCACTTGTTCCGGGGAAACTGCAGAACCTTGGTTGCCCCAACGATTGCGTACGAAACTGAGGATCTCGGCGATCTCCTGATCCGACAGTCGGGCAAACCCGGGCATGGTATAGACCCGCGAATGAGTGGCGGTCTGCGCAGTTTTCCAGCCGGTCAGCGTGATGTGCAAAAGCGAAGTCGGGTCGCTGGAGGCAATGCTCGGGTTGCCCGCCAATGGCGGAAACATGCCCGGCACGCCAGCGCCGTCGGTACGGTGGCAATCGCTGCAGAACTGGGTGTAACCCAGCCCGCCACGGCTGCTGAACAGATCGGCGGGGGCGGAGGTCGGTGCCAGGGCGACGGCTGGCATCGGCAAGTCGTTTTCACCGGGTGGCAACGACTTCAGGTAGCTGGCAATGGCTGTGAGGTCCGCGTCGCTGAAGTGTTGGGTGCTGTGGTGAATCACATCGGCCATGTTTCCGGAAACCGTGGCGAAACGGTTTTGTCCGGTCTTGAGCAATTGCACCGTATCGGGCACCGTCCACAAGTTGCGCAGGCTCAGCGCTCGCCAGTGCTCCACGGTTTCCCCGGCAAGGAAGTGCTTGCCACTGCTGCCTGAATCGCTCATGGCCTTTTCCTGGAAGGCAATGCCGCGCGGTGTATGGCAAGCGCCACAGTGGCCAAGGCCCTGTACCAGGTAGGCGCCTCGATTGATGAGCGGCGAGCGGTCAGGATCGGGCTCGAACGGCTGGTCGTCGACAAAGGCCCAATTCCAGAACGCCAACCCCCAGCGCATATTGAACGGCCAGCTCATATCGGCGGCCTGGTTGGCCTGACTGATGGGTGCTACTGCCTGCATCAGGTAGGCATACAGCGCCCGCATATCCTCTTCGGTCATTTTTGCATAGGAGGGGTAGGGCATTGCCGGGTAGAGATGGGTGCCATCGGCACTCACTCCTTCACGCATGGCTTTGTCGAACTGCTCGAAACTGTAGCGACCGATCCCGGTTTCTGGGTCCGGGGTGATGTTGCTCGAATAAATTGTGCCCATGGGCGTCTGTAGTTGTAGCCCGCCGGCCATGAGCGGGCCATCCGGGGCGGTGTGACAAGCGATGCAGTCGCCCAGTTGAGCAACGTATTTGCCACGTTCGAGCAGCGTGTTGTCAGGCGGCTCGGGCGCTGGGGTTTCTGGCTCGGCGGCGTGAAGGGCGGGTAGCAGCAGGAGCGTCGTGGCGCACAGGGCCAAACGGGAGAGTACGGATGCCATTGCATATTCCTTTAGTCACCTGGTTTGGGAGCTCGAACGCAGGTGTGCAATCGTTTTTATGGTTCATCAGGCAGTGCTGGGGACGAAACTTGTCCTGGTTTCGTTGTAAAGCAATTGTTGGCAAGGGCAGTTGATATGGATCAGCGCAGCCGGCATTGCACCGGCTGCGGGTATTGGTAGGTTATTTGCCCGGTACCAGGGTCAGGCGTTTGCTGCCGTAGGCGCGATCGAAGTTCTGCGATTGCAGCGGCAGGGTCATGTAACGCCCCTTGAACCAGGCATCCAGACCATCGGCAATGTGTGGGCTGGCCGGGTTGCCGGACTGGCCGCTGCTGCTCTGCAACTGCAAAGGTTCGCTCTGGCCGAAGTCCACCACCATGCGCAGGGAGGGGGGCAACTGGGCATTGAAATCCCTGCCCCAGGCATATGGCGCCAGGTTCAAGGTACTGTGATCGCCACCTGTGGCCTGAGGGCTGCGGCTGATCGCGTCACCGAGGCCATGGAAGGTTGGCGCAGGCCAGCGGTACTGGTGCAGCTTGCCCCATTGCCAGGCGCGACGGTCGCCGCCCAGTTGGGTCTCGCCGGCGCTGATGGCCGCGGCTAGGCTGCGGGCAAGGATCGCCGGTTTGTCTTCTTTGTTCGCCGTGCGCAGGTCATCCCAGAACGGGCTGTCTTCACGACCCAGCAAATGGTCCGCCTGGGCTGAATAGGACAACCGTGCGTTGGTGACGAAGGCCTGCCAGGTCGCCGAATTTTCCGGACCGAGCTCATCGAGGAAGGTCGCTTTCGCGCTTTCCTGCAGAAACAGTTCGTACAGCGCAGCGTCCGCGGAGGTGGTGCTCAGCCTGCCGTCGAAGGCCATCAAGCGGGTGTAGGCCTCGCGCGCCTTGCTGCGCTGATCAGTTGGTAAGGCATCGATTGCCTTTTTCAAGGGCTGGGCCATGCCTGGCGCTTCGAACATTTGCTTGAGCTTGCCGGCAAACAGCGTGGTCTGGTCATTTTGCATGGTGATCAGGCTGCGGCTGTCGTGCTTGCCATTGGCGGCCAGTTGTCCCAGGCGTTCGGCGCGCTCAGGGTAATACCAGCTGTTGGAAAGCTGCATCCCGTAGCCTTTGGGGACGCTGCGCTGATTGGCATTGCCCAGCCAACCTTGTTGCGGGTCCTGATCGTAAGGATGGAGCATGGGGTCGGCATAGCCATCCCAGTCATAGCGCCCATCCCAGCCCGGTGAAGGCAGCAGCCCCTGACCCTCGCGACGGTTGGGAAAACGCCCGCTGACCTGCCAGCCGATATTGCTTGCGTCGGCGAAGACGAAGTTCAAGGCCGCTGCACCGATTTCGCGGGTGTTATCGAAAGCCCGCTCGACGTTCTGCGCTCGCGACAGGTTGAAGAAGGCGTCCAGGCTCTGGTCACCCTTGAGCTGGGGCAGTTGCAAGGCCAAGCCCAGGCTTGTGTTCTGCGCTTGTCCGAGCAAAGTGCCGTGGCGGGTGTCGTAGAGGGTCTCGCGCTGGGGGCGCTGGCCCCTGATGAAGAAGGTTTCGTTACGCGCCAAGGCTGGGAGCCATTTGCCGTCGGCCTGGTACAGCAGACGGCTGCCTTCACGCTTGAGCCGTTCGAAATACAGGTCCTGATTGTCGGCCATGACGGCGCTGGCACTCCAGGCCAGCTTACCGTTGTACCCCGCGAGCAGCAGCGGCAAGCCCGCAATCGAAACCCCGGCGGCCTGGTACTTGGGTGATCGGATCTGCACCGGGGTCATGGCCCAGGCACCCAGGTTGTCGCTGGCCAGCAAGCTCTTGCCGCTACGGCTGCGTGGTGGCGCTATGGCCCAATTGCTGGAGCCGGCAGTTCCGAGCAAATTGAACGCGGCCAATTGTTCACTGGCAGCATTGAGCGGCTCCAGCCAGGCCAGTTGGCTACCGAGGTTGAGGCCTTTAAGTTTGTCGGCCTCGGCTGTCGGCAGGGGTTCGTCAGGATAGCTTGGCAACAGCCACGGCAGTTTGTCGT
Organism: Pseudomonas auratipiscis; assembly: GCF_036324085.1. Classification (NCBI taxonomy): domain Bacteria; kingdom Pseudomonadati; phylum Pseudomonadota; class Gammaproteobacteria; order Pseudomonadales; family Pseudomonadaceae; genus Pseudomonas; species Pseudomonas auratipiscis. The sequence continues at coordinate 54,134 of NZ_JAZDCU010000004.1, read as the reverse complement.
TGCCGACCTTCTGTGCCAAGGTCAGGGCGGCCAGCTCTTCTTGTAGATTGACCGACTGGCTGAAGTTGTACAGACAGAAGATCAGCGCCGAGTCTTCAGGTTTCCAATACTCCGCACGGTATCCCGTTTGTGCCAGTGGCGCTGGCAGTTTGTCGCGGTAGCGGAACATATAGGCGTTGACGCCACGGGCATAGACTTCGAAAAAGCGCTTAAGACGTGGCGAGGCATCGGCATAGAGCTGGTTGGCAGTCTTCTTCAGGTTTGCCGCGCGCATCAAGCGGTCGACTTCCAGAACCTCAGGGCCGGCTATTTCGGTCAGTCGGCCTTGCGCCAACAAACGCATGCTGACCATCTGACCAATGCGGTCACCCGCGTGCACATAACCCAAGGCGAACAGGGCATCGTGGAAATTGCTGCTTTCGATCAGTGGCATGCCTTGGGCATTGCGTCGCACGGATACGTTTTGGGCCAGTCCTTTCAGCGGTTGGACACCGCTGGTTGGTGGCACGCTATCGCGATAGCCGCCCACTTGGCAGCCGCTCAGGGCAGTTAAGGCCAGCATCGCAGCGGCTACGCCGAACCGGGGTGAAAAAGAGGGGGAGGCTGGCGCGGCCATGATCGGGCTCCTGCAGGGCGTGGCGTCTAAAAGGCGCTACGTTAGTGAGCCCGACCACGCCATGCAAGCGGGGCGCAGCCTTTATTTTTCGGGCTGCTCAAAGGCCACTATCAGGCTCCGTGGCACTTCTTGAACTTCTTGTTGCTGCCGCATGGGCACGGATCGTTGCGGCCAACGTCTTTCAAGGCGTTGCGCACCGGCTCCTGATGACCGTGATTGCAGTTTGGACCGTGAACATGGCCGTGATCATGGTCGTGATGATCATGATCGTGGTTGCAGTCTGGGCCATGGACATGGGGTTGTTGGGTCATTGCGGGTTACTCCGGTAAAAGATCGCCGGGAATTATCTCACCACTGCGCGACAAGTGCATTTCGCGGGTGAAGATTATTCCACTGTTGAGTTCGCCATCTAGACGGTAACGCAATGGGCCATCGGTCTTCTTGAGCATTTTGGCCAGGGGTTTGACCTGCTGCCAAAGATTGGTACGCACCGGAATCTTGAAGGTGCGCCGGGCATGCCCCCCCACACTGCGCCACAGGCTGGATTCGCCCTCGACCAAAAGCAGGTCATTCAGGCGCACGGCATAGGTAAGATTGCGAATGAACAGGCGCCCATCGTTGGGATTGTCGACCCGCACATGCAGGACGAACTCTTGCTCCAGGAGGCGCACCTTGACCGCTTCGACCTTCACCAGGTGGACTTCGGGATCCCGGTAGTCACCGCCGAACCAACTGGCGCAGCCCGTCAGTTGCAGTAGCAGAAAGCTGAACAGCAACAGACGGATCATCGAACTTAGCCCCCTATGTAACTGGCGCAACATTTCTTGATATTTTGCAACAAAACACTACCAATGTGATCCATCATTTTTCGCTCATCCTCTGCAAGCACTCTGCCACTGTCGCCTCGCCGGAGTGTAGTCTAGACAAGGAAACGGGCGAAGGGTGGGGTGCTCTAATGGCTATTCGTTCGCGGCTTGATCAATTTTTCTAACTGACGACTGGATGAATATGGCTCAACTAACGATAAACAATGGTACAGCGAAAATTACTGTGGCGGCCCTTCCTGATTGCTGTCCTGTATGCCGCGTAGGGATCAATTCTGAGTATTTACAAGGACGCTATTGCAGTACGCAATATGAAGTTGATGCACTATTCGCCTGTCCGAAAATCGATTGCAATAAATTTTTTATAGCATCTTACAGGTTAGACGCTCCAAAAGGTATTTACTACTTAAAGACATTGTCGCCACGCTCACTTGGACCAGTGGATGTTGTGAAGGAAGTCAAGGACATTTCTCCTCAATTTACGGAGATTTTCACTCAGGCAACTCAGGCGGAACAGTACGGATTGGATGAAATTGCAGGGGTTGGCTACAGAAAGTCGTTAGAGTATCTTATTAAAGATTACTGCGTTGCACAGCATCCTGATAAAGAAGATGATATTAAGAAGCGGCCTATCGGACAAGTGATCGAGGGCTTCGTCACTAACGAGAATGTCAAACAGTGTGCGAAGCGGGCAGTATGGCTTGGGAATGATGAAACCCATTACGTCAGGAAGTGGGTGGACAAGGATATCAAAGACCTAAAGCTGCTGATTCAGATTACAGTGAACTGGATTCAGCAGGAAGTGATTACTAAGAAGCTGTTAGAAGATATGCAATAATCGGAAAGAACTGGAGCGAAGGGATGGCGGTTGACGTTGTAAAAACTGTTGCTGGAGATCCGATCTATGCGGATGTAACTTTCTACCTCAGCATTGCGGCTGCATTGGTCAGCCTCGCCACGCTCACTGTTGGTTACACGCAGATGAAGATCGCCAGTGCCAAAGTGAAACTGGATTTGTATAACAAGCGTTTCAATGTCTATCTTTCTGCACTGGAATACTATCAGTCGGTATGGGGGAAGAATGATGGCGAGCTCAAGATAAAGGCAGCAGAATTTATCAAGTGCTACCGGGAATCGCAGTTTCTCTTTTCGGAGAAGGATGGGCTGTATAAGACACTTACAAGTATCAAGGATGCTGGGGGTGTGATAGCTCTTTACCAAGAAATGATAGCCGAGGGTAAGCAAGGGGATGCGATGCATTCGCTACATGAGAAGAGTGTAGATGCACGGGAGAAAATGGGGAAAGCGATACAAATTCTAGAGCAGCAAATGGCGAAGTATATAAACTTCAAAGTTGTTCGAGGATGGTCGTTCTGGTGGTGATTGTGGTTTCACCTAGTCAATATCAACGGATTTCCTCCGCCCGCGCCGCGAAGGACATGCACCTTTGGTAAGCTTTGGTCTTCTGTCTGGAATTATAAGCAGGACGGAATTTGGAAAAGACGGTTTCGAGCGAGGGGTGTTCAACGCTGTGCGACCTGCCTAGGCAGTAGCTGTTGAAATCTGAAAGTAACTGGGGCGTGTGTTGGCAGGGGCATGAGGAATCCGTCAGCCCAAAACGGCTGTAGGCCACAGAATACGTGGCTTAGGGGTGAATGCATCCCGATAGAATGCCTACTAACCCGCTGTTAGAACGAAACGTTGATGGCCAGCATCAGACGGCGAACAGCAGTAGCGTTGAACTCGCTTCCCCTTGGAGTGCGAAGACCCTTCTTGTTCAGACAGTCAGCGACCGATTGCAGCGTGCTGATCTTGTCATGCAGGCAGGATTTCAGGTGAGGCTCAATGGTGGCTTGATACTTCGCTACGCTCGCCATACGGATGTTGTTGGCTGCTGTAATGTCGGCCACTGCACGGCCCTTGGCTTGAGCTTCTGCACGATTGGCCACCTTCTGCTGGGCTACTGCATCACCAGCGTCTGCACGTTTCTGAAGGGAAGCCAGAGCTTCCTTGGTACGGGTGGCGATAAACTCCCGCTCCTGCTGGGCAAGTGCTGCAAACAGGTGGAGTTGGAAGGTGTTGGCTTGCGGCATTGTTGCCACCTTGAAATCAACCTGTTCCATCAACTGGGCGATGTGCAGAACGGAGCGGGAAAGACGGTCCAACTTGGCTACCAGCAACTGAGCGGTGTGCTGTTTGCACGCTGCCAGAGCTTTTGCACCTTCTGGACGATCTTCAAGGGCGAGCTTGCCGCTCACCACATCCACATACTCACCAATGACGTTCCAGCCGTTCGTGTGTGCTGCACGTTCGATGTAATCACGCTGTGCTTCCAGACCCAGACCAGAATCGCCTTGGCTCTTGGTGGATACCCGAATGTAAGCAACAACGTCTGTCATGATGATGGCCCGTCTGTGTGTGAGGCCACTGTATCAACGATCATGAATAATTGTCAATTGGGCAGACGTTCGTCAGTGCTAATGATATTTTCAAGTTATCCCAAATGACAAATGGACTACTGGGGATTTGCACCAAGGAGTATTCATTCGTTTGAAATCATCGTGCAGAAATAGCTGACAGAATGTCTAGCATCTGGTGGGCGAGCAGTCTGGCACGTCTGTTTGAAAGCTTTTGCTCAATTTTTAAATTCCGCGACGGAGCGAGAGAAAGCGTCTCGCTAAGCAAAAACGGGTTTTCCCGGCTTGGCATACTGTGCCTGATAGGCTGTGGGCCAATGAAATCAAGGGTTGGAGGATTGTTGGAGGGAGTTTTCTGGCAACACGGCTATGCCAATAACTTAAATTTAATGTGAGTTATTGATAGTTTTAGATTAGTTATTCTAAGGTTGCCCGGTAGCTGTATCCGGTGCTTTGCTTTTCCGACGCACATTATAGAGAGCGTAGAGATTCGATCCCTGACGAGATTGCTACGGTATTGGTGTCTAGCGTGGTGAGGATGGTCAGTACATTGTCATGCACGGTGGTTGATCCTCGCTGACTGATCCAGAGGGAGAGCTCTTCAAGCCCAGCTCTCAGGGCGTGCTGATTTAGCAGAAGCAATTCCAGTGTGTCAGCGGTGACCAAGCGCTTATCTTCCATGTGTGGCTTCCTGATCGGTTGAGATTACGGCATCTGCATGGGCGTCAGAGCAGGTTAGAGCTCCAGTATGCCTTTCTCAAGTTCTTGCACTAGTTCGATAAGGCTGATTCCCAAAACCTCACATAGGTCGCGGAGCTGCACAATATCCAATCGACGTGTCCCGTTCTCAACGTCACTCATGAATGACTGGGGTCGACTCAGTGCCTTGGAGCAATCGACTTGGGTCAAGCCCGCCGCCTTTCTGTGCTTTCGTAGCAGATTCAGTAAGACTGTGTGTTCAGGTCGATAGATCGTCTTCGGCATGGCTGGCTGGCTACAGATGGGTAGCCTCTCAACCTATATCCGGTTTTCAGATATCTGAATTTCGGATATTCTGATTCGCCTAGGTATGCCATCCACGAACCACGGATAGACCATGAACGATCAGCTCTACTACCTGACCAGCCAGAAGAAGACAACGAACCACATCTTGCACCTGCTGATGTGCATCCCTACCTGTGGGTTATGGCTGTTCGTCTGGGGCATGAATATGCGTGCGAATGACTGGCACAATCGTAAGATCGACAAACAGATCAAGCAGATTCTGCAACGCAAGGCGTAGATTGATAGCCTATTAGGGAGGAAGGTCCAATCTTGCTACCCTTGCTTTCTATAGTCCCGGACTATCTCGATCACCCGTGTAAGGTCTCGTCTATTTAGTCCCGGACTATCTCCCCTCGAATCCGTTAGGTGATCAAGCAGCGTTGGCCTGTCGGAGCTCTGTGTAAGCACTGGTGCAATCATCGATGCAATCGAGCTCGGCTTGCAGTACGTCCCGAACCTGTGGATTGTGCTCCAGATACATCATCATTCCGTCCAGAGCATGTCGAGCGCACTGGGCGATCAGTGAACCTTGAGACTTTCCAAGTCCTGTGGCGTTTCTTACAGCTGCGGTGCTTATATCTGGCATCTTCACTGCCGCGTACACGTGCTGAGGGCTAACGTTCAGCTTCCCTTTGCTCGCTTTGGCTACGGTGTAGCAGGCGGCCATCACGTAATCCTCCACCCAATTTTGAGCGGGCAGATCATATAGATCGTGCTCAGGATGCACGTCAGCAAGTGCAATCAGGCGGTGGAGCGGGTTGTGCATGACAGTAAAAGGACGGGTCACGCTCTTCATCGTCGCAATTTTCTTCTGCGGCTCAGCTGGTGCATTCTGCGAATCGTTCGCTGCGGACAGCAATCGCAGTGCATCTTGGGATTGCTTAGAGCTCAAACAGGATTTTGAACCGCTGCTTACGGCCTCTGATTTGGGCTCTTGGATCGGGTCTGTAGGGGGTGTGAATGCATAGGAAACGTATTGCCCAATGATTTCTCCAGTATCTGTGCTGATGCAGTAATCATCGGTGCGGTGGGTGCTGATGTTGAAGTTATGAGCGGGATTGAAAGCCATGGGAATCCTCCTTGGGGTAAGTTCATTTCATGGGCGGTTGCCTCGGTATGTGGTTGGGCCGCAAGCGAATACCAGCGGCCGTGTTCAGTGAAACTTTTAAGTTGAGAATCCAGTGGTTTCCCTACCTGCTGCTGCGTCAGCCCGAAGTCTGTCGGCGTAGTGGATCAGCGCTCGCACAACTTCTATGTGCACCACTCGTTCCTTCATGTACCGCTGTAGGGCGTCATCGATCACAACTGCCTTCTTCTCCTGCCAAGCTTTGTGAGCTGATAAGGGGCAGGCAAAGCTGCCGAGGCGAATTTGCTTGCCATCAGCTCTGCAAAACGCCTGATACCCAACCCCTCGTACATGCTTAGTTACCCCTAGCGGCCACTTGCCACGGGTGGCTGCGGAGTCGGTTACGATGAGATTGAGATACGGGGGCACGTATCGACAGTGCTCCGGTCCATACACCTTGTTGCCGGGGCAAATCAGGTCTTTATCTAGGCACCAGCCTTCAACGTGGTTTTGATCGAACCACGCTTTAAACCCAGAGAAGCGGAGCCAATCAGGGTGTACTGAGCAACCGATATAAGTGGGGCAGCGAGCATGGGTTTTCTTGCCATAGCCGCGATTGATCATAGCGTTCCACGCTGAATACTCTGGCTGTAGCCGTAGCTTACCGGTCTTGGGGTCACGGTAGGACGAGTGTCCGGGGAGGTCGTTAATCCCAACTCCACACACAAGCTTTCCGCTAACACTATCGTTGGCAGAGTCTGGGGTGGGGGTGGTGGGTTCAGACGGTTTGGCTTGGAAGGCCGGGGAAGTCAAATTCAAGTCGAGCGGGTACGGCATGGATGTTCTCCTGTGTCAGTTCATTTCAATAGGCAATTCCTCTCGGTAGATGCCGGTGTAGTTTGGTGAATCTCAGGCAGCACGATACTGACATCAATCGCCCATAAGCGGCGGATGTTTCAGGCGTGTCTGGCTGAGTCGAAAATCTTACCTGATCTTCAATAAGCTGTCAAGGATTAATTGATGTGGAAGATTGAATTTGATCCATGTTAATAGTTGGCCGATTGCGAACTTTCTGATTATGAATGTTGGTTGTGGGTGATGTGCACATCGTGAATGATGAAGTCGTCAAGGTGAATTTGTCGCGAATTTTTAGGCACGTAGAATCCATGCTTTTTCATATGGTCCATTACGGACTTTCCTGCGCTGTCGCAGTGTTTGAAGATGCTGTTGATTATGCTTCCAGTTTTGTCAGATGATCCGTATAGAAGCTTTATGTGTTCGGGTAGTAGATGGTTTTTGAAATAGCTTTCTTCTCGGTTGTTGAAAGCTGGGATTTTGCCCAGATCATGATCAACAATTATGCCAAGTCTTTTGCCTTTCAATAGGTTGTGGTTAAGAGAGGTTATAGCTAGATGCCAGCCAATCGGTTCAAATACACTGCTATCAGATTTCGTAGCAATCAAGAATGCTTTGTGAGGCTCTACAGGAAAAGGCATCTCCAATTCGCTTAGTTTCTTCTTTATTATGTATGAAGAGCAGACTCCAATGGCGTAGCCGTTATGTCTCTCTCGAAAGCCAGGGTCGCCGTAATAATTGGTATCAATCGCCATTAAGTGATCAAAGTTTTTGACGAGCTGTGGCCACATGTCATCTAGATAAAACTCATTGCCTCCAATTGGGAAGGAGGAGACAACCTTGTCTTCCTTGGTGTCTCGCGGATGCGTAACCTTGTTGTAAACAGAGGTGGGGTCTAATTGGGGGATGGAGAAAAGTCCTGTCGCCGGGTCAAAACTAATTGTCAACTCCGAAACTACATCCTTTGTTGTGCCGTATACCCATTCCGTACGTGGCTTTGGTGGAGTTCCTTTGTTCTTAGCCATGCTTTAAGTCCTTCTCTAATATTCCTAGGTGGTAGGGTTACAGGCTATTCTTTAACGGTTCCGTGACGCGCTTTCCACATCGCCAGAAGCTCTGGCGGTAGCTCATCCCAAGATTCAGTTTTGGCAAAGGTGGCTTCCACCTCGTTCAGGTCGCCTTGGGTCACCTGAAGGTCGACATGCTCGTCGTGCATTGCTTCAAAACGGATGTTGCCGCCTTGGTGCATCAGGTAGAAGAGCAGGTTTGGTGATTCGGCACTGAACAGAGTGGGGATGGCGTTGTTCTTAGTGACCCAATACGTCTCGTCTGTTCTGCCGTTCTTGTTGACGAAGATGTAGAGGCCAAGCCTCTTGATGAGATTGTTAGCAGCTACCCGGCCTTCAAACGAAACGAGGTCCAGCTTCTTAAAGAAGTCGTCTTTGTTCATCACCCTGTCAGATGCCAACTGCTCACTGATGGCTGCACACTCCGATTCAAGAGCACCAATCTCGGCTTCTAGTTCGTGTAGTAGCTTCGCAGTGATGCGGGATGGGAACTCAGCGTGTGACGCTTCTGCATCGTCCTGACGCACTTTAAGAGATGCAATGCGGCCTTCTACAATATGCAAAGACTTCTGCAATCTGCCCGAGCTGTCCTGCACCAGCGACAGGCTGTCTACCTTAGGCAGCATCTCTTTAAATACTTCCTCGGTGCGTGGGGCGCTGATGATCCCGGCGTCACACAGCCCCCTAGTAGCCTTGGAGCATTTGTAATACTTGCGGCCACGTTGGCCTTGGAGGTGCATGGCGGCCCCGCATTTGTAGCAATTAAGGATGCCTGCCAGCACGTTGAAATTGGTGGTGGTCTTGGTGACGGTATGGGTTTTGCGAGATGTTCGGGCAGCATGTGCTAGGTAGAATTCATCTTCGGTTACCACGGCGGGGAAGTAGCCCTTAATGGGCTCTCCGTCAGGAGTTCTCTTGCCGTCTATGAAGATGTGAGGCTGATACTCTCCAAGGGTCGTCCGGCTATCAAGGATGTGTCGCACGGTCGAGAAGCCCCAGAGACCGGAGAAATTCTTTCTTCCTGCACTGAAAGCGGGAATGCCTTCCTGATTCAATGTTGCTGCGATGATGCGGGAGCCGTGGCCCTTGGTGGACAGGTCGAATATGCGGCGAACAACGGCAGCTTTGTCAGGGTTGAGCACATAGCTATCTGGTGTCACATCAAGCCATAACGGACGGAGCTTGCCCAAGGGCTTGCCAGTGGTGCGAGCCTCCTTCTGCTTCGCACGCCATGCAGAGGATACCCGGCCACCCTTGGTTGCCGATTCCTCATGGGCACGTGACATTGAGATGATCGAGATGATCAGGTCGAGTTCGTTGTAATCCTTGGTGTACAGGCGTTTGTCCACACTGGTGTAGACGTTGATGCCTTTTGCCAGAAGATCAAGGAAACGAGGAAGGGCGTCTCTCACTCGTTCACGTGAAAGACGGTCCAAAGACTCCACTACGAGATAACTGCCCGGTGGGATTGTTCCGTCTTCAACGAAGCTCAGGAATCGGGCTAACTCGCCAGTGTCGTCAAGGTGCTTGCCCTTGAATGCTGAGCGGCCTGCATCGAAGAAAAGGTATTCACGAGGGTCAGCCAGCTCTAAGTCATTCTCATCGCAGAACGCCTTGGCGGCTCTCACTTGTCTTGCGTAGCTGTCGCCTGCTGACTGCTTTGCACTACTGAATCTGATGTAACTGAAAACCTTGCTCACGGGACAACCGCTCAAATTGCTATGGTAGGTAATTGTGGCAGCACTTCTTGAATTTCTGCCCGCTGGCGCAAGGGCAGGCGTCGTTACGACCGGCCTTGAGTCCTACCGTCGGATCGATGAAGTACCACTGTCCGCCGTTTTGCACGAAGGCTGAGCGCTCGCGATGGCTATGTTCGCCGTCATGGTCATGCCAGCGAGCGGTGAAGGTGACGAAAGCGTGCTCGGGTTGGCCTCCGAATACTTCGGCGCTCTCTACCTCAAGGCCCAGCCAGGTGCTTTGTGCGCTCCACGCGGCAATCGCGGCGCGGTCAAGGCCCGCTTGCTGGGCAGGCAAGGTGGTATTGATCAGATAATCGATCAGTCCCAATACATAGGCGCTGTAGCGCGATCGCATCAAGGCCTGTGCATCGGGCGCCGGATGCCCGGCGTGATAGTGTCCGCAACAGGCGTCGAGCACGTTACCGCTGCCGCAGGGACAAACCGAGACACTCATTGTTTCACCACCAGTACTTGCCAAAATTTTGCGGGTTGGCCCAGAACTTGGCGTTGAGCCAGTCCGGGACCTGTTTGTATTCACGTAGATCATAGGTGAACAGGCTCAGAACCTGATCGTCACGTTGAAACTTTTCATTGACCTGCATCGCCAGAGCGAAGAAATCAGTTTCCTGCCAGCCGCAGGCCTTCATGTCGGCCAGCACGGCTACGCGACTGGCGTTTAGGTTGCGGATACCCCCCAGTAACTGCAGACCATCGCGTTTGGGCAAATGCTCAAGGCAATCGACCAGCAGGGCGAGGTCAAAGCGCTGGGCTGCCAGCTCCTTAGGCAGAAGGCCCGGTGTGGCCTGGGCAATCTCCACATGCGGGTGTGCCTGGATGAAGGCTTCCAAAGCCGGAAAACGCGTGCCAACCAGCAACAGGCGTTGCGGTGGATGGCGTTCAAGCAACGCTGCCAGTGCTTGCTGAGGTGTACGTTGGGAAAATCCGTCAATCATCGGGAATCCTCGGTCAGATGCGTCAAGACTAACGGTCCGCGGCCGTCAGGCATAGTGGCTGACGGCCGCGTCATGGCTTATTGCTGGCGGAGATGGTTTGTGCGGTCTTTACTCCCAGAGCATCGGTTTAAACCGATTCCCCCTAGGAGATGCAACAAAATGAGCATAGTACGCACAGCATTACCTCTGGTTCTGCTAACCAGCGTGTTGACTGGTTGCGCAGGTCTGCAAAAAACCGACTGGCCGAAGTGTGCTGCCGTCGGGGGCGTAGGCGGCGCCGCATTGGGCGCTATAGAAAGTTCAAGCTGGGCTGGCTGGGGTGCGTTGCTTGGCGCCGGCATGGCGGCTGGCTATTGCTGGGCCCACGGCGATGGCGATGAAGACGGTGATGGTGTACCAGACAGTCGCGACAAGTGCCCAGGTACTCCACGTGGTGTGCAAGTCGATGCCAACGGCTGCCCACCTGAACCTGCTGTGGTTGAAGAAGTGGTGGTGGTCAAGGAAGAGGTCATCGTTATTCGCGATGTTCGCTTCGAGTTCGATTCTGCCAGGCTGACCGCAGCGGACAAGGAGCGTCTCAATACCATCGCGACGCGCCTGAAAAATGAGGCACCTACCGCCCGGTTGAGCGTAACCGGTCACACCGATAGTGTCGGCCGTGATGCCTATAACCAGAAACTTTCCGAGCAGCGTGCCCAGTCGGTAACCGACTACCTGGTTAGCAGCGGCGTGCCGCAAGCCAGCTTCGTTTCGGTCCAGGGCGCTGGTGAGTCCCGGCCGGAAGCAGACAATGCCACCGCAGAAGGTCGCGCAATGAACCGCCGCGTCGAGATTCGCATCGAGCGGTAACACGCAAACGACATGCGCCTTGAGAAGTGTTGCAGGCCAGTCTTTACTCCTGTGTGACCGGTAGACGCCGGTGACACAGGAGCTATTCCCATGAGTGTTTTTTCCAAGGCCGCAGTGCCAGTGTTGGTGGCTGCAAGCCTGCTCTCCGGTTGCGCCACCCACAGCGATGGCAGCGCACCACTCAATCAAAGGACCTGGCCAATCTGCAGCCTGCTCGGTGGTTTAGTGGGTGGGGGACTGGGGGCTATCGAAAGTTCTGCCTGGGCGGCCGGTGCCGGTGCTGCCGGGGTAATTGCTGGCGGACTGATCTGCTATGCCCAGGATGGCGATGAGGATGACGATGGGGTCTTCGATCGCCGTGATCGTTGCCCGGATACGCCGGCTAATACGCCGGTAAGCCATACAGGTTGCCCGTTGCCGCAGTATCCGGTTGCCGACAAGGCGGCAGAGCCTGAAATCATCACCCTCAATGATCAGGGTTCGGTGATGTTTGCCTACAACTCCGCCGAACTGACCACCGGCGCCCATGGCCAACTGCAAGCCCTGGTCGACAAACTCAACGCGCCCAGTGTGGTTAGCATCAAGGTCATCGGCCACACCGATAGCCAAGGCTCCGACGCCTATAACCAGACGCTTTCCGAGCAGCGCGCCAACAGCGTTGCCGAGTACCTGATCGGCCAAGGCGTGGCGCCGTCCAAGCTAACCAGTCAAGGCCGTGGCGAGAGCGAGCCGATTGCTGATAATGAAACCGAAGCCGGACGGGCGCAGAACCGTCGGGTAGAACTGCATCTCAATTGATCGAGCCTCTGGTGTCGAGCCCTGCCAGTGGTTACTGTGGTAGGCGATGCTAAGTAATTGGCATCGCCTACGAACAATAACAGCAGGGGCGCATATGAAAGGCTTTCTGGCGCTGGGCAAGGCTTTGACGGTGGTGTTCTGGTGGGTTGTGCTGGTGAATCTGCTTATTCCCCAGGAATACCCCTTCAATCGTTTGATCGGTCTGGCTGGCGCGGCGCTGCTTGGTTTGCACCTGCTGGAAGTACTTTTTTTCAATGGCCGCCTGCGCGGGCGTAGCCACCGCTGGTTTGACCGCTTGCAGATCCTGCTGGTCGGTATCTTTCATGTCCTTTCGATTCCGGCGCCACGTCAGGAGACGCCCCATGCGTAAGTTGGTTTTACTTGCAGCGCTGTTCAGCCCTTTGGTTCTGGCTGAGTCGATCAGTGTTGCACCGCATTCGGTATTACGTTTGCCGAACAAGTCCAGTGTTGTCCACCTGCAACGCCTGGAAGTGGCTGATGCGGCGACGCTGTTACTGCCGGCCAGCCTGGTCGAGCTGAAAGTGGACGACCTGCATTTGGGCCAGGAAGCACGCATCGCCGTCGCTCCTGCGCAAAGCACCCTGCGGCTCGAAGTGGCGCGGGCGCAGTTGGGTGAGGGCAGCCAGATTGCGGCACGCGGTGCTCCCGGTACCTATGAACGTGCGGCGATGGCCGGGCGCGACCTGGATCTGCAGTTGCATGCCGTGCAGGCTTCATCGCTGGCAATCGATGCTCGCGGTGGGACCGGTGCGCCGGGGTTCGTCGGGCTTGATGGTGCCAATGGCAAGCCTGGTGGCTGCACCTGGGGGCAGGCAAGTCGTGGGGCCAATGGCGACAACGGTGGTAATGGCCATGATGGCGCCGCAGGTGGTCGCGTGCGCCTGGCATTGCCCGCGGATTTTCCAGCAGAGCGCATAAAGGTCCAGCTCGATGGCGGCGCGCCAGGCCTGGCCGGTGCTGCTGGCAAGGCAGGGGCTGGTGGGGCGAGCAAAGGTTGCCTGGTATATCGCACGGCTGCAGGGGCACCCGGTAAGCCAGGAACGGCAGGCCAGCCAGGGTTGGCCGGCAATGCCGGCGAGCTGATTCTGCAGCGCCTGTAGATCACGCTTGCGATTGTCTTGTGATGGGCTGCGCAGCCCATCACACAGACAACGTCATATCGCCAGACGTGTAGTCGCCACCAGCACTACCGCAATTCCGACCAACAGGTTGATACCCACCAAGCGACGAATTTTTCCCAGTACCAGCGCACCGGCTGGCCAGTCCTGCGCCTGCACCGCCTTGCGCAGTTCCGGGAACAGCAATGTGTTGACGCGAATGAACAGCGCGATCATCACAATCGAGCCGCCCATCATCACCTGCACGTAGCGCGGGGCTGCGTCAAATCCACCAAAGCGCATGTGCAACATACCTACGCCACTGATCGCCAGCGCTGCGATCGCCACCCAGACCCATCCAAAAAAACGCTGAAACACTTCCACCCACAGGCGTAGGCGCTCGGGACCCTGCAGGGCTGAAACCGCCGCTGGGCGCAGGATCAGCCAGGCGAAGAACATCCCACCGACCCAGACCAGGGCGGCCAGAACGTGCAGGCTATAAGGAAGGGAAAAGGCAGTCATCAGGATCTCCATTCGGCGCAAGGGGCAATAGCGGGGTATGATAGCGACCCAATCGAAACACTGAAAATTTATCCAGCCCTTCGGGCGCCCCGACACCATGATCAGCAACGAACTCAAAACCACGATTCAGGGCGCCTATTCGCGTTTTCTCGAAGCCAAGAGCCTCAAGCCACGCTACGGCCAGCGCCTGATGATCGCCGAAGTCGCCAAGGTACTTGGCGATATCGAATGCGACGATGAAGGTCGACGTGCCGGTGAGCCCGCTGTGGTGGCGGTCGAGGCTGGTACGGGTACCGGCAAGACGGTCGCCTACAGCCTGGCCTCCATTCCCGCAGCCAAGGCTGCTGGCAAGCGCCTGGTAATCGCCACCGCGACAGTCGCCTTGCAAGAGCAGATCGTTTTCAAGGACCTGCCCGATCTGATGCGCAATAGCGGGCTGAACTTCAGCTTTGCCTTGGCCAAGGGGCGCGGCCGCTACCTGTGTCTGTCCAAGCTCGACATGCTGTTACAGGAAGGCCACGCGCAATCGGCTACCGCCCAACTGTTCGAGGAAGATGGTTTCAAGATCGAGGTGGACGAGGTCAGCCAGAAGCTGTTCACCAGCATGATCGAAAAACTTGCCGGTAATCGCTGGGATGGTGACCGAGACAGTTGGCCCCAGGCCCTGGAAGACCAGGACTGGGCGCGCCTGACAACTGACCATAGCCAGTGTACCGGCCGCCATTGCCCGAACTTTGGCCAGTGCACGTTCTATAAAGCGCGTGAAGGCATGGGCAAGGTCGATGTGATTGTCACCAACCACGACATGGTCCTGGCGGATCTGGCGTTGGGCGGTGGAGCGGTACTGCCTGATCCGCGAGATACCATTTATGTGTTCGACGAAGGCCATCACCTGCCCGACAAGGCTATTGGTCATTTTGCCCATTACACCCGCCTGCGTTCTACCGCCGACTGGCTTGAACAAACCGCCAAGAACCTGACCAAACTGTTGGCTCAGCACCCATTGCCGGGTGATCTGGGCAAATTGATCGAGCAAGTGCCTGAGCTGGCCCGCGAGATCAAGGCGCAACAGCAATTCATGTTCAGCGCTTGCGAGCAGGTGGCCGACTTCCGCCCCGGCGAAGACATGGAAGGCCGCGAGCGGCCTCGGCATCGCTTCGTCGCCGGCGTGGTGCCCGAGCATATGCGCGAAATGGGCATTGAACTGAAAAAGGGGTTTTCACGCCTGACCGATCTGTTCACTCGTCTGACCGAGTTGCTCAAAGAGGGCATGGACGCTGAAAAGAGCATCGGCATCGCCAGTCATCAAGCTGAAGAATGGTACCCACTGTTTGGCAGCCTGTTGATGCGCGCCCAGGGCAATTGGGAATTGTGGACGGCCTTCACTGCTGAAGATCCGGAAGACAGCCCGCCCATGGCTCGCTGGCTGACCCTGGCGGAAAGCGGGGCGTTGTTCGACATCGAGGTCAATGCCAGCCCGATCCTGGCGGCCGAAATGTTGCGCCGTAACTTGTGGAGCGTTGCCCATGGCGCGCTGGTTACCTCGGCAACGCTGACCGCC
This sequence comes from Pseudomonas auratipiscis, assembly GCF_036324085.1. Taxonomy (NCBI): domain Bacteria; kingdom Pseudomonadati; phylum Pseudomonadota; class Gammaproteobacteria; order Pseudomonadales; family Pseudomonadaceae; genus Pseudomonas; species Pseudomonas auratipiscis. The sequence goes on along the minus strand of NZ_JAZDCU010000004.1, from coordinate 38,705 downwards.
TTGGGTAAGTTCGATCGTTTCCGCATGCGTGCCGGCCTGCCCAAGACCGCGGTGACCAGTGTTGTCCCCAGTCCATTCCACCATGTCGATGCGGGCGTGCTGCGCGTGCCAGACTTGCGTGCCGACCCTAGGGATGCCGTGGCCCATACAGCCGCTATCATTCGCGATCTGCCGGACCTGGTCGAGGGTTCGCGGGGCTCGCTGGTGCTGTTTTCCTCGCGCAAGCAAATGCAGGACGTATTCGACGGACTGGATCGGGATTGGCGCAAGCAGGTGTTCATTCAGGGCAACTTGTCCAAGCAGGAAACCTTGAACAAGCATAAGGCACGGGTCGATGGCGGTGACGCCAGCGTACTGTTCGGCCTGGCGAGCTTTGCCGAAGGCGTCGATTTGCCCGGGGCGTACTGCGAGCACGTGGTCATCGCCAAAATCCCCTTCGCGGTTCCCGATGACCCGGTCGAAGCGGCTTTGGCCGAATGGATCGAGGCCCGTGGCGGCAACCCATTCATGGAGATCGCCGTACCGGACGCCTCGTTGCGCCTGATTCAGGCCTGCGGGCGCCTGCTGCGAACCGAACAAGATCGCGGCACCATCACCCTGCTGGATCGACGTGTCGTCACCCAGCGCTATGGCAAGGCTATTCTCAACGCACTGCCACCGTTTCGACGGGAAATTTCCTAAACCCCCGGGGATCTATGCTTCGGGGCGTTGTCTATGACTCAGTTCAAGGCCCGCATGGGCCCTAAAGGAGAGTTTCAGCCCTATGATTCGTCGTACCTTGCCTGCTGTCTTCGCACTGTTGTTCAGCTCTTCGCTGCTGGCCGGACAACAGACGCTGTTCAGCTTCGTGCGCCCGGCCGCGGTGGTCAATGTGGTAACCGAAGATGCCAGCTTGCCGCAATACAATGCAGAGCAGACGGCTGAGGGCGAGGTATTGCGTCGCGTGGTGTTCAACCCGGTGCAGCGGCCAACGCTGCGCCTGAGCCCGCAAACGGGTGCTTGGGATTGGTCAGCAGCCACAGCCCTGACCCTGCGCCTGCAGAGCGGTATGGACTGGCCGCTGACCGTGGATGTCACGGTGTTGAGCAGCAACGGTCAAACCCTGACCAGTCGCATTGATCTTCCGGCCGGCCCGGCGCAGACCGTGCTGGTGCCACTCGTGGCCTCTTCGCCATCGAGCCAGGGTATGCGCGCCGGGCCACCCATGCCCTGGACCCACGAGGGGCAGCGCTGGATACTCACCAGTAGCAGCGGCGAGCTGGACTTGAAACAGGTGGTATCGGTGAGCTTATCGATGAATAAGCCCAATGTTGCCCAGAGCCTGCTGATCGAGCGCGTAGGCATCCAGGATGACGACCAGTTGCAGAAGGCCGTATATACCGGGTTGATCGACGCATATGGCCAGTCCACCCGTAGCCGTTGGCCGGAGAAAATCGTCAATGACGACCAACTCAAGGCAGGCGCGGCGCGTGAGCAACAGCACCTCAAAGGCTGGCTGGCCGAGCGTAGCCAATTACCACGGGACAAGTTCGGTGGCGTGAGCAGCGGCCCGAGCTTCGATGCCAAAGGCTTCTTCCGTACCGAAAAACGTGACGGCCGCTGGTACTTGGTCACCCCTGAAGGTCACCCGTTCTACTCGCTTGGGGTCAACACAGTTGCCGCGGACGGTGGCCGTACCTATGTGGCCGGGCGTGAGGCGATGTTCAGCGCACTCCCACAAGCCGGCGAACCGCTGGCGCAGTTCTTCGGCGAGGGCAACAACAACGATGGTAACGGCTCGTCCAGCGGCCGTAACTTCAATCAGGGACGCTGGTTCGATTTTTATGCTGCCAACCTGGAGCGCAGTCATGGCAAAGCCTGCACCCCGGCCGCCGCGACCAGTGCCGCTGCGGCGGTAGAGTGCCCTGCACCAGCGCTCGACCATCAGCGCTGGCAGGGACATACCCTCGACCGGCTGCAGGCCTGGGGTTTCAACACCTTGGGCAATTGGAGCGATCCGGCGTTGGGACAGGCCAATCGCTTGCCTTACACCTTGCCGCTGTCCATTGGCGGGGACTACACCAGCATCAGCACTGGTGTCGACTGGTGGGGGCGCATGCCCGATCCCTTCGACCCACGCTTTGCCATGGCCACCGAGCGTGCTGTGGCCATCGCTGCGCGTGATCACCGGGACGATCCTTGGTTGATCGGCTATTTTGCCGACAACGAACTGGCCTGGGCCGCACCGGGAGACGATCCCAAGGCACGTTACGCCCTGGCCTACGGCACCTTGCGCTTGACCACTGATGTACCGGCCAAACGTGCCTTCCTCAAACAATTGCGTGACAAATACCGTAACCAGGCGGGCTTGTCCAAGGCCTGGGGTATCGATTTGCCGGCCTGGGAACTGATGGAAGACCCTGGTTTCGAGCCACCGCTGCCTAGCGCGGAGCATCCGGAAATCGAGGCCGACTTCAAGCATTTTCAGAAGGTTTTTGCGCAAACCTACTTCAAAACCATTTCTGACTCGCTCAAATGGCATGCGCCCAATCATCTGCTGCTTGGCGGTCGCTTTGCGGTGAGCACGCCGGAGGCGGTGGCAGCCTGCGCTGAATTCTGCGATGTGCTGAGCTTCAACTTCTACACACCCAAGCCGCAGGACGGATACGACTTCAGTCAGCTCAACGCACTGGACAAACCGGTACTGGTGTCGGAGTTTCAGTTTGGGTCGCGTGATCGTGGCCCGTTCTGGCCTGGGCCGATGGAGGTCGCCAGGGAAGAAGGTCGAGGCCCGGCCTACGACGCTTTCGTCAAGGCGGCATTGAGCGAGCCCTCGATTGTCGGTGTGCACTGGTTCCAATATCTGGATCAGCCGGCCAGCGGTCGCTTGCTGGATGGGGAAAATGGTCACTTCGGGCTTGTGGGAATAACCGATGTACCGTTCCAGGGTTTTGTCGACAGCGTGCGCAAGAGCAACTTGCAAGCACAAGAGCAGATTGCCAAGGCGCCAATAGCCGAGAAGGCCGCAAAGGCTCAGTAGGCCAGAGGCGGTCTGGCGCAGGGGTGTTGCCATGGCCGCCAGACCGCTGTCTGTTCCCAAAACCCTCAGAGGCTGAAACAATGCACGCCATTTTCGATTGCGATGAGTGCGGGGAGCGGCTGGGTGCAGATTCAAGGTCATTACGAGCTTAAGTTTGAAGCCGTGCGCGAAGCTTTTGCCGCGCTTTTCGACGATCCCCAGGAGCGCGGTGCCGCACTGTGTATTCAGGTTGGTGGCGAGACCGTGGTTGATCTGTGGTCGGGTACCGCCGACAAGGATGGCGCCGAGGCCTGGCACAGTGACACTATCGTCAACCTGTTCTCCTGCACCAAGATGTTTACGGCTGTGACTGCCTTGCAATTGGTGGGCGAGGGCAAGCTGGACCTCGATGTCCCTGTCGCGCGTTACTGGCCGGAGTTTGCCCAGGCCGACAAACAGGCGATAACCCTGCGCCAATTACTCAGCCATCGTGCCGGCCTGCCTGCGCTGCGCGAACTGATGCCCGCAGAAGCGTTTTATGATTGGCCAACCATGGTGCAGGCGCTGGCAGCCGAAGCTCCGTGGTGGACACCCGGTACGGCGCACGGCTACGCGGCTATCACTTATGGGTGGTTGATTGGTGAGTTGATTCGTCGTGCTGACGGTCGCAGTCCAGGCGAGTCGATTGTTGCCCGTACTGCACGCCCGTTGGGTCTGGATTTTCACCTAGGCATGGCTGACGAGGATTTTCCTCGGGTCGCGCATCTTGCCCGCGGCAAGGGCAACATGGGGGACGAAGCCGCCCAGCGTCTGCTCCAGGTAACGATGCGCGAGCCACAGGCACTGTCCACCCGCGCATTTACCAATCCGCCTGGCATGCTCACCAGCACCAACAAGCCCGAATGGCGACGGATGCAACAGCCGGCTGCCAACGGCCACGGTAATGCCCGCAGCCTTGCCGGTTTTTATGCAGGCGTGCTTGATGGCAGCCTGTTGGAGTCGGAACTGTTGGATGAACTGACCCGCGAACACAGTCTGGGCCAGGACAAAACCCTCTTGACCCAGACCCGCTTTGGCCTGGGTTGCATGCTCGACCAGCCGACAGTGGCGAACGCTACCTTTGGTCTGGGCAGCAAGGCCTTTGGTCACCCAGGAGCGGGAGGATCGGTTGGCTTTGCCGATCCGGAGTACGATGTGTCCTTTGGTTTTGTCACCAATACCCTTGGCCCCTATGTGTTGATGGATCCGCGTGCGCAAAAACTGGTGCGGGTCCTGGCAGCGTGCCTTTGATCGGTTAACCCCGGTGCAGCCTGAACCCTTTGACTATTCTGAATTCCAATGCTGTTCGCATTGGTAGAATCTCTTTCATTTTCATGGTGTATCACTGATGTCTTCACATAAAACCTTAGCTATCGCCCTGTGTCTGGCTATGACCGGTTGCGCACAGCACTCTCAACAAGGCACAGCAGACAGCGGGATCGACTGGTGGCCCTTCGGTTCGGACAAGGTTGCCAACCAGGAAGTGAAGGAAGTGGTCGCCGAAAAAGTTGCCAAGGCAGATGCCAAGTCGCAAAGCAGTCGTTGGTGGTGGCCGTTCGGCGACAGTGACAAGTCCAAGACCGCAGCTGTGCCGAAAATTGACCACAAGGCCACTCAAGCCTGGTTGGACAGCTATGAGCCGCGTCTGCGCGAAGCCATCAAAGACAGTAAGTTCGAGCTTGAGCGCCGCGAAGATGTGCTGGTAGTGACTGTGCCGGTAGACAGCTCCTACAACCCAGACCGCCCGGCCATGCTTTTGCCTGTTACGCTCGGCCCTATTACCCGGGTGGCCAAGGCGGTTGAAACCGACAAGCAGACGGCAGTACTGGTGCTCGGGCATGCCGATACCAGCGGTGCCGCGGTCGGTAACCAGAAGCTCAGCCAAGAGCGTGCCCAGTCCGTTGCCGCAATCTTTCGCCTCAGCGGTCTTGAGCGTGATCGTTTGAGTTTGCGTGGCATGGGTTCGGAAATGCCGCGCGCAGCCAACGACAGCGTGGAAGGTCGTTCGCTTAACCGTCGAGTAGAAATGGTCCTGACGCCACAGAACACCATGATCGCTCTGGTTGCCAAGTACAAACAACCTACGCCGAGCCCAGCTGAGCTGGTTGCCGTGCAAGATGCCAAGGCCCCGGTCAAGGCAGCGGTAAAACCTGCTGCCAAGGCGCCGGTGAAAAAGGCCAGCGTCACCAAGAAAGCCGCTCCAGCCAAAGCCACAACGGCAAAAAAGAAAGCTCCTGCAGCCAAAGCCCCGGCCAAGAAGCCAGCGCCTGCTGCCAAGAAAGTGGCCGCCAATACCAGCCCTGCGAAGACCAACTGATCGTCAAGGAACGCAGCAATGACTCAAACCCTGGCAGATATGCGCCGCGACTATACCCGGGATGGCCTGGCAGAAGCCCAGGCCCCGGTCGAGCCTTTTGCGTTGTTTCATCAATGGTTCGATGACGCGGTAAAAACCGAGCAACCACCGGTAGAAGCCAATGCCATGACCTTGGCTACGGTAGATGCCGACGGCCAGCCACATTGCCGGATCCTGTTGCTCAAGGGGTTGGATGACAAGGGCTTTACCTTCTTCACCAATTACGACAGTGCCAAAGGGCAACAGCTGCAGGCCAATCCCCGTGCGGCCATGACCTTTTTCTGGCCAGCGCTTGAGCGTCAGGTACGGATCGAGGGCAAGGTGGTTAAAGTCAGTGCCCAGGAATCAGATGATTATTACCAGGTTCGTCCGCTGGGCAGCCGCCTTGGCGCCTGGGCGTCACCGCAGAGCCGAGTGATTGCAGATCGTGCCGAACTCGAAGGTCTGGTAAAAGCCACCGAGAAGCGATTCAGCGACACGCAGCCGCACTGTCCTGAACATTGGGGTGGCTATCGCTTGCTGCCAGAACGTATCGAATTCTGGCAGGGTCGAGCCAGTCGTTTGCATGACCGGCTCAATTATCGTCTGCAACAAGACGCTTGGTTGCGCGAGCGCCTGGCGCCTTAATCTCCCCGGTAACCGGTGGCCTCGCGTTCCAGCCAGGCCGCCAGGTCTGCACGTTTGACCTTTTGTGCTTTGGCGTTGTCCAGACATTCAAGCATATAGGCTTTTTTGCTTTCGTCCGTTCCTGCCATTGAGAGCGCCAGGTCCCGGTCCATCCAGCGGCGGATTCGTACATACAACCACCAGTGAAAGTACAGCCCTGCCACAGTTGTGATGACGACGATGAAGTAATCCATGTCTATCCTTGCGTTTAACGTTTTCAGACTGCATCGATGACACAGACTGTATGGAAGCTGAATGGAATCAATTTTACCCCGCATCAGTCGTGACAGTCGTCAATGCGCGGAGTCTAATGAACACCTGTCTTTCGGAGATTATCCTATGCGTAAATCTGTTTTGCTGGCTGCCAGCTTCACCACGATGTCGCTTCTGCTTACGGGCTGTGCTTCCAGCCTGACCGGCGACTCCTACTCTCGCGACGAAGCGCGCCGGGTGCAAACCGTACGCATGGGAACCATCGAGTCTTTGCGTCCAGTCAAAATCGAGGGCACCAAGACCCCAATCGGTGGTGGCGCTGGCGCCGTAGTTGGTGGTGTAGCGGGCAGTGCCATCGGGGGCGGCCGTGGCAGCATCGTTGCCGCGGTCATTGGTGCGGTGGCCGGTGGTCTGGCAGGTTCCGCTGCTGAAGAAGGGCTCACCCGTACTCAGGGTGTAGAAATTACTGTTCGTGAAGACGACGGCAGCATGCGCGCCTATGTGCAGGCCGTCCAGGAAAACGAGATTTTCCGCGTGGGTGATCGTGTTCGTATCATGACCGTTGATGGCACTAGCCGAGTTTCACACTGAGACGTTGGTAGCCCATAAAAAAACCCGACTCGGCAGTGCCGGTCGGGTTTTTTAGTGCCAGGGCTTAATCAGGCAGTGGCTGCCTTGCGGCTCGCCAAGGCAGTGACCGTATAACCGATCAGCGCAGCCAGAATGGAGCCGGTGAGGATACCCATGCGATCCATACCAGCGTAGTCGCTGCTACCCGGAACGAATGCCAGCGAGCCGACGAACAGGCTCATGGTAAAGCCAATGCCACACAGAATGGCAACCCCCAGCACCTGGCCCCAATTGGCACCGCTTGGCAGTGCCGCGAAGCCAAGTTTGACTGCGATCCAGGTGAGTCCGAATACCCCCACGGTCTTGCCGATCAGCAAGCCGGCAGCGATGCCCATCGGTACGTAGTGGGTGAAGCTTTCCAGTGTCACTCCCGCCAGCGAGACTCCAGCATTGGCGAAGGCGAACAAGGGCAAGATACCGTAGGCCACCCAGGGGTGCAGGGCATGCTCGAGGCTCAGCAACGGCGAGGCTTCGGCATTACGTGTGCGCAACGGAATACACAGGGCCAGGGTGACCCCTGCCAGGGTGGCATGGACACCACTCTTGAGTACGCACACCCAGAGGATCAGGCCGATGACCATGTACGGGCCGAGCTTGACCACGCCCAGACGATTCATGGCGATCAATGCAAGCAGGCAGGCCCCGGCGAGCATCAGCGACAGACTGGACAGTTCACCGGAATAGAACAGGGCAATGACAATGATTGCGCCCAGGTCATCGATGATTGCCAAGGTCATCAGGAACAGCTTGAGCGACACGGGCACACGCTTGCCCAGCAGAGCCAGCACGCCCAGGGCGAAGGCGATGTCGGTGGCGGTTGGGATGGCCCAGCCGGCAACGGCAGCAGGGTCGTCTTTGTTCAGGAACCAGTAGATCAGTGCCGGAATGACCATGCCGCCAATTGCCGCTGCACCGGGCAGGACAATTTGCGAAGGCTTGGACAGGTGGCCGTCGATGACCTCGCGTTTGACCTCCAGGCCAACCAGCAGGAAAAACAGGGCCATCAATCCGTCGTTGATCCACAGCAGCAGGGGCTTGGCGATTTTCAGGGCGCCGATCTGGGCGACCACGGGCACATCAAGCAGGCCGTTGTACAGATACGACAAGGGCGAGTTGTTGATGATCAAGGCCAGGGCGGCTGCAGCAATCAGTAATAGACCGCTGGCAGCTTCCAACTGAAAAAAACGTGTGAAAGTGCTACGCAGCAAGGGCGCTCTCCATCCTGAGGGTTCTGAACAGGGGCACACCCTACCCTGTGAGGATATGCATTAAAACAAAAATTATATTCTTTTTTGTTATAAGATTTGACCGTCTCTGGCTTGAGCAGCCTAGCAGTTGGCCGGGATTATTTTGCCTGGCTGTACCTGTCATAGATGTAGGGACTTTCTTAACATGCTCATCTGAACAGCTATTTTCCGGGACTGGACCATGAACGATCACCGCCAGTGGGCACGTGAAGCTATCCGCATCATCGAGGCCGACTTTCAACGCAGCGCTGACACGCATCTGATCCCTTTGCCTCTACCGGGCTTCCCCGACGTTGAACTGTACTTCAAGGACGAATCCAGCCATCCCACGGGCAGTCTCAAGCATCGATTGGCGCGGTCATTGTTTCTGTATGCCCTGTGTAATGGCTGGCTGCGTCCGGGAGCACCGGTCATCGAGGCTTCCAGCGGTTCGACGGCAATCTCCGAAGCCTATTTTGCGCGTCTGCTCGGTGTACCGTTCATTGCCGTGGTGCCTGCCAGTACCTCTCAAGAGAAGATCGCGCAAATTGCGTTCTACGGGGGACGGAGTCATCTGGTGGAGGATCCTACCCAACTCTATGCCGAGTCCGAGCGCCTGGCGGGTGAAACCGGCGGTCATTTCATGGACCAGTTCACCTATGCCGAGCGCGCGACCGACTGGCGAGCGAACAACAATATTGCCGAGTCGATCTTTACCCAGATGCGGTTTGAGCGGCACCCGGAACCGACCTGGCTGATCTCAAGCCCGGGTACGGGCGGAACGACCGCGACCCTGGGCCGTTATGTTCGCTATCGCCAGCACACAACACGCGTGCTCTGTGCCGATGCCGAACGCTCAGTGTTCTTCGACAGCTACCAGACCGGCGACCGCACGTTGCGCCTGGACTGTGGATCGCGAATCGAGGGGATTGGCCGCCCACGGGTCGAGGCGTCATTTCTGGCACAAGTGATCGACGCTATGGTCAAGGTGCCGGATGCATTGTCCCTGGCTGCCATGCATTACCTGGCTGAGCGCTTGGGCCGTCGGGTAGGCGCTTCCAGTGGCACCAATTTGATCGGTGCACTGATGGCAGCACAGCAGATGCGCGCAGCCGGGGAGGTAGGGTCGATCGTGGCGATTCTTTGCGATGGCGGTGATCGCTATGCGACCAGCTATTACGACCAGGATTGGCTGCTAGGGCAGGGCTACCAGTTGCAAGCGTTGATCGAGACGGTCAAGGCCTGTGTCGAGGAGGGGCATCCGCTGCCGGCATCAGTGCTGCGCGCAGGGATCTGAAACACATCGCGGGGCAAGTCGACGCGACTTGCCCCGTGTCAGCTACATCAGGCTTCCAGTCCTAGCATGCTCCGCGCCACGGCTTCGGCGATACGAATACCGTCGACGCCCGCAGACAGAATCCCACCGGCATAGCCAGCGCCTTCACCGGCCGGGAACAGGCCCTTGAGGTTGAGGCTTTGCATGCTGGCATCGCGGGTGATGCGCAGCGGCGAAGAAGTACGGGTTTCAATCCCGGTCAGCACGGCGTCATGGAGGTTGTAGCCTTTGATCTGGCGATCGAATGCCGGCAAGGCTTCACGAATAGCTTCGATAGCAAAGTCAGGCAGGCTTGGCGCCAGATCGCCAAGGTTGACCCCAGGTTTGTACGAAGGCTCGACACTGCCCAGGGCAGTGGAGGGCTTGCCCGCGACGAAGTCACCTACCAACTGGGCTGGCGCCTGGTAGTTGCTACCGCCCAGTACGTAGGCGAGCGACTCCAGTTTCTCTTGCAGCTCGATACCTGCCAGCGGGCCACCGGGATAATCCTGCTCTGGCGTGATGCCGACGACGATGCCTGAGTTGGCGTTGCGCTCGTTACGCGAGTACTGGCTCATGCCATTGGTGACGACCCGGCCTGGTTCGCTGGTGGCCGCAACCACAGTGCCGCCAGGGCACATGCAGAAACTGTAGACCGAGCGTCCGTTCTTGGCGTGGTGCACCAGTTTGTAATCTGCTGCACCGAGTTTCGGGTGCCCGGCGTACTTGCCCAGGCGCGCCTGGTCGATCAACGATTGCGGGTGTTCGATCCGGAAACCGATGGAAAACGGCTTGGCCTCCATGAATACGCCGCGGGCATGCAGCATGCGGAACGTATCACGGGCGCTGTGGCCCAGGGCCAAAATGACATGCCGGGAATGCAGTTGTTCACCGCTGGCCAGGACAACGCCATTGAGTTGACCGTCATCCATCAGCAGATCGGTAACCTTCTGTTCGAAGCGCACTTCGCCGCCAAGCGCGTGGATCTCGTGGCGCATGTTCTCGACCATACCGGTCAGGCGGAAGGTACCGATGTGGGGTTTGTTGACGTAGAGGATTTCATCCGGAGCTCCGGCCTTGACGAACTCGTTCAGCACCTTGCGACCGTGGTGCTGCGGATCTTTGATCTGACTGTAGAGTTTGCCATCAGAGAACGTACCGGCACCGCCCTCACCGAATTGTACGTTCGACTCAGGATTGAGTTCGCTCTTGCGCCACAGGCCCCAGGTGTCCTTGGTGCGCTGGCGCACTTCCTTGCCGCGCTCGAGGATGATCGGCTTGAAACCCATCTGCGCCAGCAGCAGGCCGGCGAAAATACCGCAGGGGCCAAAGCCGACAACAATGGGGCGTTCCTGCAGGTCGGCAGGAGCGTGGCCAACGACCTTGTAACTGACATCCGGCGCGACGTTGACGTTGTGATCGTCGGCGAATTTTTTCAGCAGTTCAGATTCGTTGCTGGCAGTCAGGTCGATGGTGTAGATGAACAGCATTTCGCTGTTCTTCTTGCGGGCGTCATAACTGCGCTTGAACAGGGTGAAGTCCAGCAATTGTTCATCGCTGATGCCCAGGCGTTGCACAATGGCCTCGCGCAGGGCTTCATCAGGATGATCAAGCGGCAGCTTCAGTTCGGTGATTCGTAACATGGCAGGGTCCAGTATCGCGGCCATGAACGGCCGTCGGCTTTACACAAACCGCCAAGTATAAGCTGTTCGCCGCATAAGCAGGCAGGATAAACGCAGACGCCGATGATCAGTCGTTACGGGAGCCGCCGTAGTAAGCGCATCCACGCATGGTCTGGCCGTTTACCCGAAGTTCGGCACTGAGGTGGCGCACCGCCCCACTCATTGTGTCGACGCAGCGTTGCGGTGCGATCCAGAGGTCCACACGTTGGCCATTGGCTTCGGTGCTGAGGCTGAAGCGGCCATCGGGCAATTGTTCTTCAAGGTAAGGGACGGCCAGCTCCGGTTGTCCTGGGCGGGTCAACACCATCCCTTTGCTCCCGGCCTTGAGGTCCCAGTCAGGCTCGTTGCCATGTGCACGCACGGTCAGGCGTTTGAAGTTCGGGTCGCTGCAGGCGCTATTGGAGTGTTCGACCCGGTACAGGCGTTGCACATTCAATTGCCCATCGTTGCCTTCTTTCTGGCTGGCAGAAAGGTTTGCGCCGACATCTGCGAACAGGGTACCTGGCTCGTCGGCAAGTGCTGCAGCTTCTTGTAGCAGGCCCGTGTTCCCGGCATCGAATACGACAAAGTGACGATTTTCCGCGCAAGGCTTGAACAGCAGCTGACCACCTTTGGCGCTGAGTTCACCCTGCATGCGTATCATGCCGGCTGAGGATGCCTGGGGTTTTTCCGCCAGCATCTGGCAGCCCGCGAACAGCGGTAACAAGGCGACAAGCAACAACGAAGGGGCGGCACGCATCGAGCAAACTCCAGGGTCTCTACCGAAAGGTGCCGTCACGTTACGCAGGCTCAAGGGCGATCACAAGGCTTTCGCCCGCATGAGCGCCCTTGGCGGTACAAAGCCTGCGCATGAAAAAAGGCCCGAAGGCCTTTTCTCACTTGCTGAGGCAGATCAACCGCCCAGGTAAGCGTCACGCACCTTCGGATCGGTCAGCAGCGCTTCCCCGGTGCCCTGCATCACCACGCGACCGTTCTCCAATACATAAGCGCGGTCGGCGACTTTCAAGGCTTGGTTGGCGTTCTGCTCAACCAGGAACACCGTCACGCCATCCTTGCGCAGTTGTTCGATAATATCGAAGATCTGCTGGATGATGATGGGTGCCAGGCCTAGCGATGGCTCGTCCAGCAACAGCAGTTTGGGTTTGCTCATCAGTGCCCGTCCAATGGCGAGCATTTGTTGCTCGCCGCCAGACATGGTGCCGCCGCGCTGAGAAAAGCGCTCCTTCAGACGCGGGAACAGGTGCAAGACCTTGTCCATTTGCTCCTGATAGTCGCCCTTGTTGGTAAAGAAGCCACCCATGGCCAGGTTTTCCTCGACGGTCAGGCGGGCAAATACCCGACGACCTTCGGGCACCACGGCAATGCTCTTGCGCATGATGTGCGAGGACGGCTGGCCCACCAGCTCTTCGCCCAGGTACTTGATGCTACCGCTGTGGGCTTGCGGAGAACCGCAAAGGGTCATCAGCAGCGTCGACTTGCCGGCACCGTTGGCACCGATCAGGGTAACGATCTCGCCTTGGCGAATCTCGACGTTGACGCTGTGCAGTGCCTGGATCTTGCCGTAGAAGGTGGAAACGTTTTCGAACTGCAGCATTTACGCTTCCCCCAGGTAGGCTTTAATCACTTCAGGGTTGTCGCGGATCTGATCCGGCGTACCGTCGGCCAGGGGAGTGCCCTGGTTTATTACGACAATATGGTCGGAAATGCTCATGACCAGCTTCATGTCGTGCTCGATCAGCAGAACGGTGACGTTGTGCTCTTCGCGCAGAATGCTGATCAGCGCCTTCAGATCTTCGGTCTCTTTTGGGTTCAGGCCGGCCGCTGGTTCGTCGAGCATGAGGATCCGCGGGCGGGTCATCATGCAACGTGCGATCTCCAGGCGTCGCTGCTGGCCATAAGCCAAGGTACCGGCGGTACGGTTGGCGAACTCGGTGAGGTTGACCTTTTCCAGCCAATACTGAGCGAAATCCTTGGCTTCGTGTTCGCTGCGGCGAAACGCCGGGGTTTTGAACAGACCAGCAAAAAAGTTGGTGTTCAAATGCCGGTGCTGAGCAATCAGCAGGTTTTCCAGCGCGGTCATGTCCTTGAACAGGCGCACGTTCTGAAACGTGCGCACTACGCCCTTGCGGGCGATTTCATGACCGGCCAGACCCTGGATCGGCTGTCCGTCGAGCAAAATGGTGCCAGCACTAGGCTTGTAGAAACCCGTCAGGCAGTTGAACACCGTGGTCTTGCCGGCCCCGTTGGGGCCGATCAGTGCCACGACCTGTTTTTCCTTGACGGTCAGGGCTACGCCGTTAACCGCCAACAAGCCGCCGAAGCGCATGCTCAGGCCGCTGACTTGCAGAATTTCGCGGCTCATCGGCGCAGCTCCATGTGTGGGCGTTGCATAGGCAGCAGGCCTTGCGGACGCCAGATCATCATCAGCACCATCAGCGCACCGAACATCAACATGCGGTATTCGCTGAACTCACGCATCAGCTCTGGCAGCAGAATCATCACGATGGCCGCGAGAATCACGCCCAACTGCGACCCCATACCGCCCAACACCACGATAGCGAGGATGATGGCCGACTCGATGAAGGTGAACGACTCGGGCGTCACCAGGCCTTGGCGCGCGGCAAAGAAGCTACCGGCGAAACCTGCGAAACAGGCACCCAGGGTGAACGCAGAGAGCTTGATGATGGTTGGGTTCAGCCCCAGCGCACGGCAGGCAATCTCGTCTTCACGAAGTGCTTCCCAGGCCCGACCGATCGGCATGCGCAGCAGCCGGTTGATTACGAACAGGGCCAGCAGCGCCAACAACAACGCAACCAGGTAGAGGAAGATCACCTTATTGATCGAGTTGTACGGCAAGCCGAAGTACTCGTGGAAAGTCTGCATGCCTTCGGCGGCGCGACGTTCGAAACTCAGACCGAAGAAGGTCGGCTTTTCGATGTTGCTGATGCCGTTGGGGCCGCCGGTGAGACCGGTCAGGTTACGCAGGAACAAGCGAATGATCTCGCCGAAGCCAAGCGTCACGATCGCCAGGTAGTCGCCACGTAGGCGTAATACCGGGAAACCGAGCAGGAAGCCGAACGTGGCCGCCATCAAGCCGGCAATCGGCAGGCAGATCCAGAAGCTCCAGCCAAAGTAGTGCGACAGCAGGGCGTAGGTATAGGCACCGACGGCATAGAAGCCGACATAGCCGAGGTCGAGCAGGCCAGCCAGACCAACCACGATGTTAAGGCCCAGGCCCAACAAAACGTAGATCAGGATCAGGGTGGCAATGTCGACCGCACCGCGCGAACCGAAGAACGGCCAGACCAGCGCAACCACGATCAGGCCCATGATTACCCAGCGTTGGGTCTTGGGCAGAGTCAGGAAGTTGCTCATGGCTGGCGAGATCAACTTGCGATCCGAACGCCGACTGGTTACCGCGCTCCATTGCTTGTCGAACAGCACACGCAGGAACATAAGCACCGAGCACACCGCAATCACGGTAATGGTGAACGGTCCTTGGCTGTGAACAATCAGGTTGATGCCGTCGATGCTGAGCTTCAGGCCCAGCACCGGGAAGGCCACAGCCCAGACCAGCAAGGCACTGAAAAACGCCTGTTTAAGATTTTTGTTCATACTTTTTCAACCTCCGGACGGCCGAGGATGCCGGTCGGACGGAACAACAGCACGAGAACCAAGAGACCGAATGCCACCACGTCCTTGTACTGGTCGCCGAATATGTCGGCGCCAAACGCTTCGGCCACACCCAGTACCAGGCCACCGAGCATGGCCCCCGGAATACTGCCGATGCCACCCAGCACGGCCGCGGTGAAGGCTTTCAAGCCCACCAGGAAGCCGGCGTTGGGGTTGATCACGCCGTACTGCATGCTCAGCAATACCGCAGCCACAGCCGCCAGCGCAGCACCGATGACGAATGTCAGGGCGATGATGTTGTTGGTGTTGATACCCAACAGGTTGGCCATCTTGATGTCTTCGGCACAGGCGCGGCAGGCGCGACCCAGACGAGAGCGGGAGATGAACAGGGTCAAACCGGTCA
The DNA here is from genome assembly GCF_036324085.1 of Pseudomonas auratipiscis. Lineage (NCBI taxonomy): Bacteria > Pseudomonadati > Pseudomonadota > Gammaproteobacteria > Pseudomonadales > Pseudomonadaceae > Pseudomonas > Pseudomonas auratipiscis. The sequence continues at coordinate 23,544 of NZ_JAZDCU010000004.1, read as the reverse complement.
TGGCCACCAGGGTGACAACGAAAACCAGGATCTGCATGTAGGAGATCAGCACTTCCTCTGCGCCGCCTGGGCCGAAGGAGATACTCCCCGGGATCAGGTTGGGGATGGACTTGTCCTTGGAGTCCTGGGATAGCAATACGGTGTTTTGCAGGAAAATCGACATACCGATGGCAGAAATCAGCGGGATCAACCGATTGCTGTTACGCAAAGGGCGGTAGGCGACCCGTTCGATACTGTAGCCATAGGCACTGGTTACGAAGATCGTGGCGACAAAGGCGACGGTCATCAATATCGGCAGTGAATGGATTCCCATCATGGCCAGCCCGGCGAGGGCAATGAACGCCACGTAGGAACCGATCATGTAGACCTCGCCATGGGCGAAGTTGATCATTCCAATGATGCCGTAAACCATTGTGTAGCCAATGGCTATCAAGGCATAGGTGCTGCCAATGGTCAGACCATTAACCAGCTGTTGGAAGAAGTGATAGATCTCAGGCATTACAGCGCTCCTAAAAACCCGATACGCATTTCACTGGTGGGAAATCCCGGCGCGGTCTTGTGGACTTGAGCCACTTCGACACGGGCACTGCCAGAGAACCGCTGGTGACGGTTTTAAGATTTTCAGGTGAACCTGCTCCCGGATCGCGGGAATCAGGCCCATGAACCTCGTAAAACAAAGCCCACTGCTCGCACAGTGGGCTTGTAGTCATGTAGTCAGACGGGATTACTGAGGGGAAACTTCGGTTTTAGGTTTGCCGAAATGCCATTCGTAGACCACGAATTTGAAGTCTTTCAGGTCACCCTTGTCGTCGTACGACAGGTCGCCAGTCGGGGTCTTGAAGGTGCCTTTGTGGATCTCTGCAGCCACTTTCTCGGCGTCGTCGCTGGTACCGGCGGCCTTGATGCCATCGGCAATCAGTTGGACGGCGGAGTAGGCCGGGAACACGAATGGGCCGCTTGGATCTTTGCCGTCGGCTTTGATCGCGTCAACGATGGCCTTGTTCTCAGGCGCAGCGTCGAAGGACTTCGGCAGGGTAACCAGCAGGCCTTCGGAAGCGCCCTGGGCGATTTGCGAGATGGAGTCGTTGCCAACACCTTCTGGGCCCATGAACTTGGCTTTCAGGCCTTTTTCCTGAGCTTGGCGCAGAATCAGGCCCAGCTCTGGGTGGTAACCGCCGTAGTAGACGAAGTCGACGTTGGCTTGCTTGAGCTTCTGGATGATCGAGGAGAAGTCTTTGTCACCCGCGTTCAGGCCTTCGAAGACGGCTACCTTGGTGCCTTTGCCTTCCAGGGTCTGTTTAACCGCGGTGGCAATGCCTTCACCGTATTGCTGTTTGTCGTGCAGCACGGCAACCACTTTTGGTTTGACGTGGTCGGCAATGTAGTTACCGGCAGCAGGGCCCTGGGCGCTGTCCAGGCCGATGGTGCGGAAGATCAGCTTGTAACCACGAGAGGTGATTTCCGGGCTGGTGGCCGCTGGGGTGATCATGATCACGCCTTCGTCTTCATAGATATCGGAAGCAGGCTGGGTGGAGCTGGAGCACAGGTGGCCGACCACGAACTTGACGCCATCGTTGACCACTTTGTTGGCGACCGCTACGGCTTGTTTCGGATCGCAAGCGTCATCGTATTCCTTGGCTTCAAGCATCTTGCCGTCGATGCCGCCCTTGGCGTTGATGTCCTTGATCGCTTGTTTAGCACCCACGAACTGCATGTCGCCGTACTGAGTAACCGGGCCGGTTTTCGGGCCGGCGATGCCGATCTTGATGGTATCGGCTGCAAACGAATGACTGGCAACCCCGGCCAGTACCATTGCGGCAAACAGCTTGGAAATCTGCTTAGTAGCCTTACTCATAGTGCTCCACTCATTCTGTTGTAATTTTTATAGTCCTGCGGCCAGAGCTTAGGACCGGATGGCTCCGAATTTACCCTGGCAACTGTACCGGTACAGTGTAGAGCGCTGCTTTGTCGCTTGAAAAGCAGCCCAGCTGGGGCAAATTCGGCGCGTGTCGCTTAATTGACAGAAACTTACAAGAAAGCGGCCTGGTCATGCTCGAATTGGCGCGGCCATCCTTTGCTTTCAAGTCCTTTTCGATCAATTACTTATTTGAAACCGGGTTTTTCTGCAAAAATACCGACCTCTTACCGTAGTCGAATTATTTCTGGCAGGAACCCATGACTGATCAACCAAGCACCCTCTATGCCAAACTGCTTGGCGAGACCGCAGTAATCGAGTGGAAAGCCCTGGAGCGTTTCTGGGCCAAGGGTGACCTGATTTGGGTCGCGCCCAGCCTGGACCTGATCGAAGTTGCACAGGCAATGGCCGAAAACCGCAGCGAAACCTTCGCTACATGGCGCAATGCTGGCACTGTAGGCCCGGTGTCTACCGAGCAGGCGCTAGACCTTCAGAGCCGCGATCCAGAGATATGGGCAGTGGTGGTATCGCCGTTCATCGTGATTCAAGAGAAGAAATTAACCTGAGCACGCTCCAGATTGGTGCGTGAAAACGAGCAGTGGGGAGATTTTGGTGCGCAGGGGCGTTCAGGCAGGGTGGCTGTTGGTAACAGTTGAGTGTGCTTAACGTTAACGGTAACAACCCGCTGGAAGCACTTTGCGACCATCGCCAGGCAAGCCCGCTCACTACCGCCGACAAATGTGTGTCCGGTAGGAGCGGGCATGCCCGCGCAGCAAAACGGAACGCTGAATCAGTGATCCACTTTTCCAGTATGGCTGTTAAGCGAGATGACCCGCGTCTTGCCGATGCGATGACGGAAGATTTCGCGCAGGTATTTAACCGCTTTCTTCACGCATTCCCGTGACAGGCGAATGTCATTGATCGAGACAAACTTGCTCTTGTCGTTGATCAGCTCGCGGTACTTTTTCTCGTACATCGGCTTGATTGCGTACCAGTTGGTATCGAGGATTTTCGCCGGATTCTCGAATTCGTTGAGCAAGTCGTCAATCCTTCCCTCATCGAACGTTTCGCTGGTGATGAACTCGAGGATGGCGTTATCCAGGGTGTCGTCGAAGCGGTATGGGTTACGCGCAAAGCAACGCTTGATGAAGGCCACGATCAAGGTCAGGAAATCATCCGACAAGCATGGGCTCTTGGCTATCAGGGTGGTCAGCGAGAGGTTCGCCGATGCGCCGATCACCAGGGCATAGCGCTTCAATGTGGTGTTGGGGAACAAGCTGTTGAGGTGGGTCTTGAGCCGGTTCAGGTCCATGTACGAGAGCTTGTAGTCCTTGGGCAGCGAAACGATCGACACGACCGAAGAGCAATTCTTGAAGAAGTGCAGGTCATGCAGCGCCGCGGCGTCATAGCCAGAAGCCTTGTATTGCTCCAGCGCTGCACGATAGCGCTTGGACTCGATTGGCAGCAGGCTGATGCCCTCGATGGCCTGGGTCACTTTGTTGAAGTGCGGCAGGTCGATGGAGCGGAAGAACAAGTCATCGATGTTCAGCCGTGCCTGTTCTTTCTCGAATACCTTGAATTTATCCGAGCTCGGGGAGGGCTGTTCCGGGACCACGGACTCTGCATAGGCGATGGCCACGGGACCGGCCAGGCTCATGAACAGGTCGTTGGCATCCAGGCGGATGGTTTCACCGATGTCGATGCCGGCGCGACGGAAGTAGTTCTGGTCGTAGTCGGTGGTTACCGCCTGGGCGGTCAGAATATTGAAGATCTGCTGGGAAATGTATTGGTTGGCATGCTTTTCCATGGCATTGACATCAATGTTCTGGATGTTGCCGTCATCATTCTCTTCGGCGTAACGCATGATGTCATTGGAGATCAGCATCATTGCGTTCCAGGGGCGGATACGCCCCATCACGCTGGCTTCGCTGCTGTCTTCGTTGTCGAAGTTATAGGAAAAATCCCATTCTTCGGACAGATATTTGCAAAGAAGACGTCCGGCGTTGATATGCAGGGCTTCTGACATCTCACTGCGGTGGTCCGAAATATTCGGCAGGACGCAGATACCGCTGGTGAAGATGGGCTCGAAGACAAACGAATGCCCACTTTTGCCGTCGTTTTCGTCGGCGGGCTTGGTGTCGAATGTCTTATTCATGTAGGAGTACTGCTGCGCCAGTCCGAACTCCGACGCCATGCCCGAACCGGTTCCGCCGCCAGCACTGAAGATGTAGAAGTACAACCGTGACTGGTTGGCCTTGATCCCGCAGGAATCGATCAGATAGGAATGGATCAGCTTCCAGTCGGCGCTGGAAAAACGGTGGGTTTCCTTATTGAGGATGATCTTGGCCAGGTACTGGCCCAGGATCGGAGCATTACCAGCGCCCCCGGCATGGACTTCCGAAAGGTCCATGATTTTCATCTTGCTGTAGTCGCGAATGAAGCCGCTTTTTTCACCCTTGCGCGAGAAGCGAATGCGTCCGGCGATGTCTTTGTCCAGATCGCCCAGCATTACCAGGGGTTCGACAAGGAACACCGGCTTGCTGCCTTTGTTCTGTACCAGGCGCAGATTGTTGCGAATCCAGCGTGCCGGGCTGTAATTGGGCTCGTTACCCGCGCGGTCTTCGTTGTTGAATTCATTGAGATAAAAGGTGCGGGCGTTGTATACAAGTTCGGCGACATCAAGAGCGATGTTCGAGCCGCACCTGCCCAGGCCAATCAGGCATACCGATGGGAATTGCTGATCCAGGCGCAGCTGGCTTTCGTCCTCGACATGAATGCTCGGTGGAAACACCAGATCGCGCAATCCGTCCAGGTTGTCGAGAATGCGCTGAATGTCGGGCTCGGTGAAATAAAGGTACTGCTGCGGGTTAAGCGCACGCGGGTTATAGAATTCCTTGGACCCGGTAGCGCTGAGCGCGGGAAGCGGTGAGGTCAGCTCGGAAACCGCGTTGGCAGAAGTAGTCTTGGAGGTCATTTTGCGCCATTTGCCTGAAGGTGGGTGGCTGTTCTAGTGGATGTCATAAAGCCATCACTGGACGAGTTTCGCGACTTTATCAGTGCGCATTCAGCGTGGGCGATAGGGGAATACCCTACAGATCCAGGGGTTGTTTTTTCCCTTGCCTGCAGACTGAATCGTCCAAACGTTCAACTTCTTTAATTTGTCTGGAGATGTTCATGAGCACTGCACGTCCTTCATTGGGGTTTGCCGGAATCGGTCTGATGGGGTTGCCGATGTGTCGGCGCTTGTTGGCTGCGGGTTACCCGCTAACGGTCTGGAATCGTTCGGCGGACAAATGCGCGGCATTGGCCGAGGCCGGTGCCCGAGTAGTGGCCACGCCGGCAGAGCTATGTCGGTCGGCAGATCTGGTGCTGTTGTGCCTGGCCGATACGGCGGTGGTGCGTGAAGTGGTGTTCGGGCCAGAGGGCGTTGCCAAGGGCGCTAAGGCCGGACAATTACTGGTGGATTTTTCCAGCCTGGAACCGACAGCAACGCGTGAAATGGCCGCCGAGCTTGCCGCGTTGAGTGGCATGAGTTGGCTTGATGCCCCTGTCTCTGGCGGCACCGTTGGGGCGCAGGCTGGCAGTCTGGCAATCATGGTCGGTGGCGATGCTGCGGACCTTGAGCGGGTGCGGCCGGTATTGCTGACTCTGGGGCAGCGAGTCACGCACATGGGGGCAGTGGGCGCAGGGCAAGTGACCAAGGCCTGCAATCAGATGATTGTCGCTTGTAACGCGTTGGTGATCGCCGAAGTCGTTGCCCTCGCCGAGCAGTCTGGCGTCGATGCCAGTTTGATCGCCGAGGCTCTGGCGGGCGGTTTCGCCGACTCCAAGCCTCTACAGATTCTGGCCCCCCAGATGGCTCAGAGCAGCTTCGAGCCAGTCAAGTGGCATGTGCGCACCTTGCTCAAGGATCTGGATACGGCAGTGAAATTCTCCCGTGAACAGGGCTCGGCAACGCCTCTCAGTGGCCTGGCCGCGCAGCTGATGCGCTTGCACGGTAGCCAGGGTTATTTGCAAAAAGATCCGGCGACGCTGATCGATCTGTACCGACGTAAGGATTGAAGCTGACCAGAGACTGCTCATTGCGCTGGTTGAGCTGATTGAGGATGGTACGCAGTTTACTCAAGGGGACGGGGCGGCTTAGCAAGTAGCCTTGGACGAAATCGCAGCTCTGTTGGGCAAGAAACTGATACTGCTCGATGGATTCCACCCCCTCGGTGATGACTTGTAGGTGCAGGGTGTGAGCCATGATGATGATCGCCTGGACAATTTCCATGTCCTGTCGGCAGCGCGGTACATCCTGAATGAACGAGCGATCGATCTTCAGGGTGTCCAGTGGCAGACGCTTGAGATAGGCCAACGATGAGTAGCCAGTGCCGAAGTCGTCGATTGACAACGAAACACCCAATGCGCGGATATCCTTGAGCAGGGCGATGGTGCTTTGAATATTGCCCATCAGCGCGTTCTCGGTGACTTCAAGTTCCAGCTGGCAGGCTGGAAGTCCGGCTTGCTGCAAGGCGCTTTCGACCTCTTCAGCCAGTTCCTCATGGCCCAGGGTCAAGGCCGAGCAATTTACCGTTACCTTCAGCCCTTTGTATCCATGGCGACTTAACAGTGCCAGGTCCTTGCAGGCATGACGCAATACCCAGAGGTCAAGTTCGGTGATCAGGCCGTTGGCTTCGGCGATACCAATGAACCGGTCCGGACTGAGCAAGCCGTGTTGTGGATGTTGCCAACGTACCAAGGCCTCGAGCTTGGCCACCTGACCGGTATGCAGATCGAAAATAGGCTGGTAGTGAATACGCAGGCCCTGCTCCTCGAACAGCGCTGAGCGCAACTCTTCCTCCAGTTGCAGTTCCAGCGTCGCGCGGGTCTTGAGACTGTTGTTGAAAAAATTAAGGCTGTTGCGCCCGCAGCCCTTGGACTGATAAAGCGCCAGATCGGCATTCTTGAGCAGCTCTTCGCTGGTGCGGCCGTCGTCCGGGAAGATGCTGATCCCGATACTGGTGGTCATCACCATACGCCGTCCGGCCAGGTCGATCGGCTCTTTCATCTTCAACATGATGCGTTGTGCCAGATGTCGGGCTTCTTCTCTGCTGTTCAGGGCGATCAGTATGCAGAACTCGTCGCCACCGAACCGGGCTACCACATCCTGGCTGCGAGTTGCCGCCTTGATATAGCCAGCAATAACCTTGAGTAGTTCATCGCCAGCATCGTGGCCGAGGCTGTCATTGATGCGTTTGAAATGGTCGATGTCGAGAAACATCACCGCCAGCATGCCCTCGTTGACGGTCTGTTCGACCAGGCGTTCGGCAAACACTTGATTGAATCCACGGCGGTTGATCAGGTTGGTCAGGGCATCGTAATGAGCGGCTTGCTGCAAGGATACGCGCGCCTGATCCAGTTGGCTGAGCAACACATTCACCCGGCGTAGGTCGTGCTCTTTGCTTTGTAGTTTCTGGTCTGAAAGGGCTGCACTGATACTACTGGCGCTGATCAGCAGAGTGATGAAGGCGATGGTCAGGCTCAATTGCAAGTTGTTGTCCGCATTGGGCAGCGTCACGGTCGAGTCAGCGGGGATGATCAAGGTCATCGCCCACATGCCGGTGAAATGAGTCGCAAAGATGCCGCCGGCCATCAACAGGCTTGCCCCGTACTTGAGTAGCTGATGAAGCGTACCGCTGCCGTAGCGGAAGTATCGGGCCAGCAGCAATGCCAGCAGGCTGGTGACGATTGCAATTGCAATCGATGCGGCGAACATATCCGGCCGATAAAACTGCTGGGCGTTGGAGTGCATGGCCGCCATGCCAATGTAGTGCATGGCGGCGATGCCCAGGCCAATACAGATGGCAGCCTGGAGGAAATGGCGAGGGCGTAAGTCGCGATAGCCCAGGGTGTTCATTGCCAGCCATGCGGCAAACAACATGATAATCAAGGACAAACCGGTGAGGGCAAAGTCGAATTGGACTTCAACCGGCGCCTGCAGCGCCAGCATGTTGATGAAGTGCAAGGCCCAGACACTTCCTGCCAGGCAACAAGCGCCTAGAAGGCGCCATTGCCGTTGGGCGGCGGGCTGCTCCACATGGTTGAGGCGCTCAGCCATGCTTAATGTGGCGAAGCAACCCGCTCCCGCGACCAGAAAAGCCAGTACCAAAAGGTAAGGATTGTAGTTGCACTCCAGAATGATCTGTCCGGTTGCCGGAAGATCGGCGAGCATCTGTAGTCCCAGCCACTCCATAGCTTGCCTCTTTGTCGAGTGTTCACTCGTCCCCCCAAAGCCTGTCTGGAGACTGTTCTGGGGGAGTATAGAAAGAGAGCATTAACCCATCCTGATTAATGGCACTTTGATTTCTACGATTTGGGCATTGGATTAATAGCGAAGGGGTCTAAAGCATCGCGGGGCAAGCCGCTCCCAATGAGTTACCAGTGGGAACGGGTTGCCCCGCGATTAAAGCAACGGAATCAGCCTGCGACCAATACCCGAATCGCCTCCAAGCGCAAGGCCGCTTTTTCAAGCATCGCCAGGCCTTGTTCACGCTGCTTGCGCAGTGTTTCGATTTCGCTGTCGCGCACGCTTGGGTTGACGGCTTGCAGAGCAGTCAGACGCGCCAGCTCTTCATCGGTTTCCGCAGCCAGACGGCGCTGGGCCTCAGCAACCCGCTCGGCATGACGCGGCATGATCTTGGCTTCACCACTGTTGATCCGCGGCGTCAGCACATCGCGTTGGGCCTGGATGAACTTGTTGGCGCTGGCTTTTGGCACGCTCTCGAGCTGATCGTTGAGGGTCTCGAACGAAACACGGGAGGCCAAGTCGTTGCCGTTGGTGTCGAGCAGGCAGCGTAGTGCAGCAGGTGGCAGGTAACGGCCGAGCTGCAGCGCACGTGGCGCAACCACTTCACTGACATACAGCAGCTCGAGCAAAACAGTGCCTGGCTTGAGCGCCTTGTTCTTGATCAACGCCACCGCGGTGTTGCCCATCGAGCCAGACAGCACCAAGTCCATGCCACCCTGCACCATAGGGTGCTCCCAGGTGATGAACTGCATGTCTTCGCGAGACAGGGCCTGGTTGCGGTCGTAGGTGATAGTGACACCTTCGTCGTCGCCCAGTGGGAAGCTGGCGTCGAGCATTTTTTCGCTCGGCTTGAGGATCAAGGCGTTTTCCGAATGGTCTTCGCTGTCGATGCCGAAAGCGTCGAACAGGGTCTCCATATAGATCGGCAGGGTAAATTGATCGTCCTGCTCAAGGATTGCTTCGACCAGTGCCTGGCCTTCGCCAGCGCCCCCGGAGTTGAGTTCGAGCAGGCGGTCGCGACCGCTGTGCAATTCGGCTTCCAGGCGCTGGCGCTCGGCACAGGCTTCGTCGACCAGCGCTTGCCACTCGTCGTCATCACCGCTTTCAAGCAGCGGCAGCAGGCGAGGGCCGAACTGGTGCTGCAAGGCGTTGCCAGTCGGGCAGGTGGCCAGGAAGGCATTCAGGGCTTGGTTATACCACTGGAACAGACGCTCCTGCGGGCTGTCCTGCAAATATGGAACATGCAGTTCGATGGTGTGCTTCTGACCGATACGGTCGAGACGGCCAATACGCTGCTCGAGCAGGTCAGGATGGGCTGGCAGATCGAACAGCACCAGGTGATGGGCGAATTGGAAGTTGCGACCCTCGCTGCCGATTTCCGAACAGATCAGCACCTGGGCACCGAACTCTTCATCAGCAAAGTAGGCGGCGGCGCGGTCGCGTTCCAGAATGCTCATGCCTTCATGGAAAACCGTGGCCGGAATACCGGAGCGAACGCGCAGGGCGTCTTCCAGGTCCATGGCGGTTTCGGCGTGGGCGCAGATCACCAGGACCTTGACCCGCTTGAGCATTTTCAGGGTGTCGATCAGCCAGTCGACCCGTGGATCGAAGCGCCACCAGCGTTCTTCTTCGTCGGTATCGGCCTGGGATTGGAACGCCACCTCGGGGTACAACTCGGCATGCTCGCCCAGCGGCAGTTCCATGTATTGGTCGGGGTTCGACAATGCATAGGGATGCAGATTGCGTTCTGGGAAGCCTTGAACGGCGGCGCGCGTGTTACGGAACAGTACGCGACCTGTGCCGTGACGGTCGAGCAGTTCGCGAATCAGTCGGGCGCTGGCCTGGGTATCGCCATCGCTGACCGCCGCCAGCAGTGCTTCGCCTTCGGCACCGAGGAAGCCTTCGATGGTGGCGTGAGCCTTGGCCGACAACCGACCTTCGTCCAGCAATTCCTGTACTGCTTCGGCCACCGGGCGGTAGTTTTCGCTCTCGGCGCGGAAGGCCACCAGGTCATGGAAACGGTTTGGATCGAGCAGGCGCAGACGGGCAAAGTGGCTGTCCTGTCCCAGTTGCTCGGGGGTTGCAGTCAATAGCAGAACACCGGGAATGACCTCGGCCAACTGCTCGACCAGGGCATATTCAGGACTGACCTGGTCTTCGTGCCAGACCAGGTGGTGCGCCTCGTCGACTACCAACAGGTCCCAGCCAGCGGCGAACAACGCGTCCTGGGCTTTTTCGTCTTCGGTGAGCCACTCCAGGGCAACGAGCGCCAACTGGGCGTCCTCGAACGGGTTGCTGGCATCACTTTCGATAAAGCGTTCGGCGTCGAACAAGGCCACCTGCAGGTTGAAGCGCCGGCGCATTTCCACCAGCCACTGGTGCTGCAGGTTCTCCGGAACCAGGATCAATACACGGCTGGCACGACCGGAGAGCAGCTGGCGATGAATCACCAGGCCCGCTTCGATGGTCTTGCCCAGGCCCACTTCATCGGCCAGCAATACCCGCGGGGCAATCCGGTCGGCAACTTCGCGAGCAATGTGCAACTGGTGGGCGATGGGTTGGGCACGTGTGCCCCCCAGGCCCCACAGTGAAGACTGCAACTGGCGGCTGGTATGTTCCAGGGTGTTGTAGCGCAGCGAGAACCACGACAACGGATCGATCTGACCGGCGAACAGTCGGTCGCTGGCCAGTCGGAACTGAATGAAGTTCGACAGTTGGGTTTCTGGCAGGGTGCAGGCCTGGTTCTGACCATCGAGACCGTGATAGACCAGCAGACCGTCGACATCATCGACCTCGCGTACGGTCAGCTTCCAACCTTCGAAATGGGTGATCTGGTCACCGGGCGAGAAGCGCACCCGAGTCAGGGGCGCATTGCGCAAGGAGTACTGGCGAGTTTCGCCAGTTGCCGGGTAGAGCACGGTCAACAAGCGGCCGTCCTGTGCCAGAACGGTCCCTAAACCTAGCTCGGCTTCGCTGTCGCTGATCCAGCGTTGCCCCGGTTGATACTGCTGCGCCATACTGCCTGACTCCCGCCTTGAAAAGCCGACTATCTTAACGGATAGGACTGTACAGACCAAAGAGTCTAGCAATTTCAGCGACAAAAACTGCCGTCGCTATACTTTGTCAGTGGCATCTGTGATGTGACGCCTAAATACAATAATCCCGGCTCAAGGCCGCTGCAGGCCAGCCGACACATTGGCGACAGGAGACCTTGCCCATGCTGCCGCCCATTATTCCGCTTAGCGCTGCCCCCGTTACCTCGCAACTGGACCCGGTCAAGCCGACGCCTGATATCAAGCCAGTCGTGCCTACACAACCTGCTTCCAGCGAGGGGGCGATCGATCTGAAGCACCGCGACCCGGAAAAATCGGCGTTGTTGTTGCGTGAAGAACAGCGTCGCCATCAAGGACGACGTCAATCAACCCAGGACGAAGATCATTACCTGGCGCTGCCGGGTGAAGAAACCAATGCCGACAATACTGTTCCCGTCGCACCGCTGATGGATACGCCCTCACGCCAGGGGCTGTTGGTGGATATTGAAGTCTGACGTTCAGCCTGCGACTGGTCAGATCAGACAACAGCCTTCATTATTGCTGGATCGCAGTCCGCTTCCTGAGTCTGACCATGAGCCAAGATGACAATCTGATAGACCTTGGCGCCGAGCGCGCCCGACGTGTTCACGACCTCAATGACAAGCGCCTGAACGAAGTGCGCCAGGCATTCGAGCAGGCCATGCCGTTGGCCAAGGCCAAGAAAAAGCCCAAGGGCAAACCCAAGAAACGTTGAAAACTTGATGCAGGTCAAGCCTGCGCCCGCCTCGCGCGCCCGTCTCTGGGCGCCATTGACCTCGGTCAATTTCCTTTCGCGATCCATTGGCTACCTTAGGCACATCAACGGGGCAGGCAAATGGAGGCCGAGATGTTCTTCGATAATGTGGTTATCGCTGGAGTAATTACCGTCGGCCTCATGCTGATGTTCTTCGTCGGATTCGGAATTTTCATCTGGAAGGATTCGAACAAGCGCAAGCAGCGCTGATTCTTCTGGAAAATGAGCACGCAAGGCATTTAGGGCGACTTCGGTCGCCCATTTTTTTGTCCGCAAGAAACCTTTCAGCTGACACTGGACTTTTATTAGTTAGCTAGCTAATAATCTGTGTCTGAGCTACTTATCCCATCCTGTCTATCTTTACAAAACAGTCAGCCAAGGTTCGCCCCGTGCCCATCACTTTGCAGGCGCTGTTTGCGCCGAATAAGCCCGCCGTGCAATTTGCCATCAAGACGCTCCTAGGGGGTGGCCTGGCCCTCTGGCTTGCCTTGCGCTGGGGCCTGGAACAACCTGCCTGGGCGCTGATGACTGCTTTCATCGTCGCCCAGCCATTGTCGGGCATGGTCTTGCAGAAAGGGCTGGCGCGTCTGATCGGTACCTTGGTTGGCACTGTGATGTCGGTGCTGTTCATTGGCCTGTTTGCCCAGACACCCTGGTTGTTTCTTTTCGCCTTGGCACTCTGGCTGGCCTTGTGTACCGCCTGCTCGACCATGTTGCGCAGTGCCTGGGCTTACTCATTTGTGCTGGCGGGATACACCGTCGCTATTATCGCCTTGCCGGCGATCAATCATCCGTTGGCGGTATTCGATCAAGCGGTGGCCCGATGTACCGAAATCTGTCTGGGGATTGTCTGCGCCACGGTGACCAGCGCCTTGCTCTGGCCTATGCGGGTCGAGCAGCAGCTAGGCGGACAGGCGCGACAGGCCTGGAGTAGCGGACTACAAGCGGCGAGTGCAACCTTGACCGGTGAAGCTCAGGCGCGCAAAGGCTTGCTGGACATTCTTGGGCGCATCGTCGCGGTCGATGCCCAGCGCGAGCATGCCTGGTTCGAAGGGCCGCTTGGCCGCCAGCGGGCCAGGGCTATCCGCGGTCTGAGTCAGAAACTGCTTATTCTTTTGCGCATCGCCCGTTCGGTGCGCCGTCAGTGGCAGCAACTGGACGAGCCACAGGCGCAGTCTTTGCAGCCCTGGCTTGATCAAGTGCACGATGCCCTGGCCACCCCGGACCAGGCTGGCTTGCTGCTGTTGCGTCAACGAATCTGGGATGCCGCGCACGATGAACGCATCAGCCCGGCAGAACATTATTGCCTGGCGCGGCTGACCTTGCTGTTGGATAACGCCATGGCCGCAACACTCGCGTTACGGGCCGTGGAGGAGGGTAAAGCGCCGCCGGACCTACCCGATAGTCTCGCCTCGCATCGTGACTTGCCCCTGGCGCTTCTGTTCGGGTCACGCAGTGCCCTGGCATTTTTAGCCATGGCCAGTTTCTGGCTGGCTACCGGTTGGACGGCCGCTCCCGGAGGGATGGTGCTGACCTGTGTGGTGTGCAGCCTGTTCGCCAGCCGTGAAAACGGTGCGCAGATCGGCATGAGCTTTATGCGCGGGATTGTGTTGGCGATACCGGTGGCGTTTGTTGTCGGGCAGATTCTTCTGCCACAGTGGAGCGGTTTTGCCATGCTTTGCATGGCCATGGGAGTGCCCCTGTTCTTTGGTGCATTGGGCATGGCCAATCCACGTATCGGTGCCACGGCGACCTCTTACTGCCTGCATTTCATTGTATTGGTGGCACCGCTCAACGCCATGAGTTTTGAAGTGGCAACCTTCCTTAACAGCGCCCAGGCCATGCTGATCGGCGTCGGCGCAGCGGTGCTGGCGTTCAAGTTGCTGGTGTTGCGCAATCCGGCCTGGCACGGCCGTCGTTTGCGTGCTGCAACTCAAAATGATCTGGTGCGCTTGACCCGCCGCGAACTGCGCGGCGCCGATACCTGGTTCGGTGGCCGCATGGCCGATCGTTTGTTGCAACTGGCGCGGCATTACTCGGCCTTGCCCGAGTATGAGCGCGCTCGCTGGGATGATGGGGTGCATGGCCTGGATATCGGCGACGAACTGTTGCATCTGCGCCATTGTCTAGCGGTGGCACAGCTGCCTTTGGTAACCGCTGAGCGCGAGTACATGCAACAACTGGAGAACGTACTGGCTCGCGGCCCGGCACCGGGCCGAGGCAAACGCCTGGATGCGGCGAGCGCTGCGTTTATTGAAGCCTTGCGAACCCAGCCCGCCAGCGATCCCTTGCGCCTGGCAGTCGGTGCAGTGCTGCAGTTGCAACGCAGCTGGAGTAAATGGTGTCGTCGGCAGGAGGAAATTCATGGGCTTGCGTGAGTGGGCACTGGGCGGTGTTCTGCTCAGTCCGTTTTTGATCTATGTAGTGCTGGCACTGGTGCTGACCGGAGTCGTGCGTTTGTTGTTGCGTTTAACCCCTCTGGGGCGCTGGGTATGGCACGAAGCGCTGTTCGATTGTGCGTTGTTCGTGTGTGTACTGACCCTGATAACCCTCGGGCTGGGGCCTTTGTAAGGAGAGTCGTCATGCGTGCATTGGTACGTATAGCAGTAACCTTGTGCCTGGTAGCCGTGGCTATTTTGGCCGGCTGGAAGCTTTGGCAGTACTACATGCTTACCCCCTGGACCCGCGATGCCAAGATCCGCGCCGACGTAGTGATTATTGCCCCGGATGTTTCAGGTTGGGTGCGCGAACTCAAGGTGCATGACAACCAGCAGGTCAAGGCAGGTGATTTACTCATGTCGATCGACCGTGACCGCTTCGAGGCCGCTCTGGATAAAGCCAACGCAGTGGCCGAAACCCGCCAGCAGCAGTTGCGCCTGCGTGAACATGAAGCTTCCCGCCGCGCAGCGCTGGGGCCGCAGGCAATCAGCGCCGAGCTCCGCGAAAATGCCCAGATCAATGCTGCAGTGGCCCGTGGTGAACTGCGCCAGGCCCAGGCTGATGTCAAGGCAGCGGCCATCAACCTGGCCCGCAGTCAGCTCAAGGCACCGCGCGATGGCCACATCACCAACTTGCGCTTGGCCGAAGGCAACTATGTCAATGCCGGGCAGCCGGTGATGGCCTTGATCGATGATTCGACTTTTTATGTTCAGGCTTATTTCGAAGAAACCAAGTTGCCACGTATTCGTGTCGCAGACCCCGTCAAGGTCTGGCTCATGAGTGCCGGTGAGCCGATGCAGGGCCATGTCGAAAGCATCAGCCGTGGTATCACCGACCGCAATGCCAACCCTGACAGCCAATTGCTGGCCGAAGTAGAACCGACATTCAATTGGGTGCGCCTGGCCCAGCGCATTCCAGTGCGAATCAAGCTGGACCATATTCCCGAGGGTGTGACGCTCAGTGCAGGGATGACGGCAAGCGTGCAGGTTCGCGAAGATCAGTTGCAGCGTTGATCAAGGCTGCTGGCGAGTAGCGGCGAGAACGATTTCGCGAATACACACATGCTGAGGTTGCTGGTAGGCATAGGCAATCGCCTCTGCCACATCTTCGGCACTCAGCACCTGGCCGCCCATTTCCGCTTTCCAGGCCTGGTAGCCGTCCTTTATACCCGCGTCAGTGGTGTGGCCCAGCAACTCTGTTTCTACCGCACCCGGTGCGATGGTTACCACTCGCACGTTGTGGGCGGCGACTTCTTCGCGCAAATTTTCGGAAATTCCATGCACCGCGAACTTGGTGCCCACGTAAGCCACGTGGTTGGGAAAAGTCTTGCGCCCAGCAACCGAGCTGACATTGATGATTGTTCCGTGGCGGCGTTCGATCATGCCACTTATCAGGGCATGAATACCATTGAGCAGGCCCTTGACGTTAACCTCGAGCATCTGGTCCCACTGGCTCGGGTCCTGTTCGTGCATTTGGCCCAGCAACATCACGCCGGCATTGTTGATCAGTGCATCGGCTGGGCCGTACAGTGCCTCGGCCTCTTTCACCGCAGCAAGAAAAGCGTCGCGGTCACTGACATCCACCGCTCGACTCAAACAATTGGGCAATGCCAGTGCCTGCAGTCGCTCCAGTCGTCGGGCCAGTAACAAGAGGGGGTGGCCCGCTTGAGAGAACAGGCGCGCAACAGCTTCGCCAATGCCCGAACTGGCGCCGGTGATAACGATCAGTGGTTTGCTCATGACGACCTCTTAGGCATAATCAATTTATATGACTCAAGTGTATTAGCTTGCATGGATGCTGAAAAACAGCTTGTTTCTCTGGCTGGCATCGGAATTACCTATGGATATTCGCCATCTAAAAGCGTTTCTTGCCGTATTTGAGGAGCGCAATATCACCGCGGCGGCACAACGTTTGTGCGTCGCCCAGCCGACCTTGTCGGTGACCATCCGCCAGCTCGAGGAACAATTGGGGGTCGCGCTGTTCTTGCGTCAGGCACGTGGTGTCGAGGTGAGTGAGCAGGCCCGGCAGTTGTACCCGCAAGCGCAACGATTGGTGGCCGAAGCCCAGGCCCTGAGTCGGTGGTTTCGCGAAGGGCAGAGGCGACTGCCGTTGCAACTGGGTGTGGAGGCGGACATCGCCTCCAGTCATGTCGAGGCGTTTGTCCGGATGGCCTGTCAGGCTGTACCGGCAGTGCAACTGACCTTGCTCGACGGCTGCGCTGGAGATGCCCGTCTTGGTGTTGAAGCGCTGTGCTGTGAAGACGAGTTGTTTCTGGCCCTTTGGGAAGAGCCCTACGTGTTGGCCATGGCAACGGGCAGCACTCAGGTCGAGCAGTGGATCTCCTGCCCGGAGCACTTTGCCCATCAACGCCTGCTTGGGTTCTATGGCAATCTGGAGCAAGTCGGGCATGCGGGCTCCTTGCAGCAGGCGGTACCCATGGTCGCTGCGGGATTGGGCGCGGCGCTGTTGCCGCAGTCGCTGGTCGATTGCCATCGCGGTCTGCACTGGCGCCCCTGGCAGGAGTCGACCCTGACGCGCCGGATCGGACTGTGTTTTGCCGTACAGGCCTTGCAGTTGCCGGTTCTCAAACAACTGCACCAAGCCCTTGGTGGCGTGCAGATCGATTAAAGGAACATGCCCCCGGACACCTCCAGGCGCTGCCCACTGATCCAACCGCCACCATCGCCGAGCAACAAGGCCACCGCCGCACCGATATCATCAGGCAAGCCAACCCGACCCAGCGCCGTGTTACTGGCAATGAAGTCGTTAACGTCGGCATTGTCGCGTACCACACCGCCACCAAAGTCAGTCTCGATAGCACCAGGGGCAAGGATATTGACGCGTATACCTCGTGCTCCCAGTTCTTTGGCCTGGTAACGGGTCAAGACTTCCATGGCGCCTTTCATCGCAGCGTAGGCTGCGTATCCGGGCAGTGCGAAACGAGTCAGACCGGTAGAAATATTGACGATTCGGCCTTGGTCGGCAATCAGCGGCAGCAAACGTTGGGTGAGGAAAAATGGGCCTTTGAGCTGAATATTGCACAGCTGGTCGAACTGCGCCTCGCTGGTCTCATCGAATCGCGCATTGATGCCGATGCCGGCATTATTTACTAAGAAATCCAATTGCTCGCGGCCAAAAACTGAAGTGAGCGTCTGCTGCACTTGTACGGCGAAATCTGGAAAACGTGCACTGTCGCTGACATCCAGTTGCAGCATGGCTGCACGCACACCCTGTTGTTCCAAGGTTCGTACCAGCGCTTGGGCATCCTCTGTCTTGCTGTTATAGGTGCCAATAATGTCGATACCTTGAGCGGCCAGATGCACGGCAGTATTTTTGCCCAGGCCGCGGCTGGCGCCGGTGATCAAAGCGATTTTCCGATTCATGCGCTGTACCTCGAAAAGACGGGAAGTCATGGAAAGTCTATTGGTCGCCTGACTGCTGATAAATCCGCTGAAATCGGAAATACTGATCGGCACTGGCGAACAATCGAGCCCGAAATCATGAACAAGCTGGAGTTGTTGCGCACGTTTGTCCGCGTTAGTGAGCTGTCCAGTTTCACCTTGGCTGGAGAGAGCCTGGGGTTACCGCGATCAACGGTTTCCGAACAGGTCCGAGCCTTGGAAACCTTGCTGGGAACGCGGCTGCTCAACCGCACCACGCGGCGGGTCCAGGCAACCCAGGATGGCCTGCATCTGTACGAGCGTAGCAAAGACCTGCTATCGCGCATGGATGAGATCGAAGGGCTGTTCCACAGCGAGAAGGCTGCGCTGACAGGACGTTTGCGGATTGATTTGCCAACTTTGATGGCACGGCGAATCATCCTGCCCAACCTTGGGCAGTTTCTTGATTGTCATCCTGGTATTGAGCTGGAGATCAGTTGCACAGATCGGCAGGTCGACCTGTTGCGCGAAGGATTTGATTGCGTGGTGCGGATTGGCACCTTGAGTGACTTGGACTTGAGCGCCCGGCCTTTGGGCTCTCTGGCGCAGATCAACTGCGCCAGTCCGCGCTATCTGCAGCGCTATGGAATGCCGAAAACCCTGGCAGACCTGCATCATCACCAACTGATTCATTATGTGAAGAACCTGGGTAGCCGAGGCCCGGGTTTTGAATATCTGCAAGGTGGGGCCTTGCAGGTACAACCCATGGCCGGATCCGTTACCGTCAACAGTACCGAGGCCTATGAAAGTGCCTGTCTTGCCGGTCTTGGTCTGATTCAGGCGCCCGGGGCAGGGCTGCGGGAGTATCTGCAAAGTGGGCAATTGCTGGCGTTACTGGAGGATTTTGTTCCGCCGCCAATGCCGGTGTCGTTGCTGTATGCCAGGCAGCAGCATGTGCCACCGAGACTGCGCGCATTCATGGATTGGTTGTCAGCATTGCTCGAGCCTCGACTGGACCCGGCCAACGGCGAACACTGAACAGAAAGAAAAACCATACCCATCTGCCAGGGTTTTCCATTAACCTTGGGCACCGAGTCGTTCCGTTAGAAAGCGACCAACATTGCCCAGCGTGCCAATCCCATTCGCCCTGCATCCCGAGGATGCTTCAGTGAGGTTTGACATGCACATCACATCACAGGACATCTGTGCCGCCGCCGACCAGCTCAAGGGTTTTGTCGGATTTCACCGTAAGCTCGGCAAGCACATCGTGCGTTTCAGTGAAGACTCGTTCGGTATGGACGTAGCTGATGACAGCATCATCCCCAGTAACGAATTTGTCTGGAAGCAAGGCGAGGGTGAAGTCATGACGTTGAGTCGTGCACTCATCGAGATTCTCCTGGCGCAGAATGTTGACGAAAGACTCAATGTCAGCGAGCCCTTGCGGGTTTACCTGCGACGTCAGGACCTACCGGAGATTGCTGCGCAGCGACGCCTGAAAGCCTGAGCCAAAAGGGATGGGCGGTCAGCCTAGGCAAGCTTCAGTGTGGTGACATCCTGTTGGGAAATAGTAACCTGGTTGCGGCCGCTTCTCTTGGCTGTATACAGGGCTCTGTCGGCCTCATTGAGCCAGGCTTCGGCGTCTGCCAGCCCCTGGTGGCAGGTCGCCAGGCCGATGCTCAGACTGATCCGCAGTTCAGGTAGCTGCGGATTACGGTAACTGCCGACGCGCTCGCGCAGGCGCTCCATGGCCAGGCTGGCTTGTTCCATATTGGTGTTGGGGAGTATCAGGCAGAACTCATCGCCGCCATAACGGCCCGCCAAGTCATCTTCACGTAAGTTACGTTTGAGTTCGTTGCTGAGTTGGCTTAACACACAGTCGCCGACAACGTGCCCGTAAGTGTCGTTTATGGACTTGAAGTGGTCGATATCGATCAGCGCAATCACCGCTTGGCAGTGCTGTTGCTGACATACCTGAAACTTGAGCTGCAGCAGATCCTTCCACGATCCATGATTGAGCAGGCCCGTCAGACTGTCGGTGCGACTCAGTGCACTGAGCCGACGTTTATGTTCCGAGAGCTTCATGGCCAGGCTGTAGCAGACCCATCCTACCGCCATCGGATAGAGAGTAAGCATGGGCAGGCACGCGTAGATTTGTAGGGAAGACGTCTGCAATTGCAAGCCAGGACCAAACAGAGCAATGGCCAGCCCCGCGCCGAGGCATTGAGCAACCAGGCCCTTGAGGAACAAGCGCTGGCCGCCGGCGGCGAAGTTGTTCATCGTCATCATCGCCAGAATGGTCACACTGAGAAGCGGATTGAACTGCACGGCGGCCGTCCAGAACCCGCCCATCAATGAGTCGAGCAGTAGATTGCGGTACTCGGCGTGATAGGGCACCGCAGCGCGTCGGGCAATCCGAAAAGCGAGGTGTGGCCAGACCAGGCCGTTGAATAGCAACAAGCCCCAGGCCCAAACGGGCAGGTCCAGGGTCGAAATGCCGGCCATGACACTGAGCATGCCGATGCCCAGGCCAATAATACGCGGCAGGTATATCCTTCTTACAAATGAAAGTCCCTTGCCGCTTCTGTTGTCCATCATGGTTGCTGGTCTATTCCGGGACGCCGTTTATCGCATAAAACAGGTGAATATTGTTGAACAATCTGCGGCAACTGAAAAATGGCCTTACAAGCCAATTCACAGTTGATCCAGCCACCCTGGGGTAATATGAAACCAGCCCTTATCCTCGGAGTGCTTCTGCTCATGATCCCTTTGATCGCAAAGGCCGGTGACCCGGCGCCGCATGAGGATGGGCGGTATCACAACCTGCGCCAACTTCCTCAGGACAGCGTGCTGAAAAAACTGCGCATAGGCTTCAAGTTCCTGTTTCTTGGCAAACCGCCCGAAACCCGGCCAAACGTTGAGATCCCGGTTCAGCCGTTGAGTCGTCAGCAACTGCTCGAGGCCCCGGACCGAAGTCTGTGGCGCCTGGGGCATTCCACTGTATTGCTGAAACTGCGTGATCACTTCTTCATTACCGACCCGGTGTTCGCTGAACGCGCCTCACCGGTGCAGTGGGCGGGTCCGCAGCGCTTTCACCAGCCGCCACTCAAGCTTGCTGAGCTACCTCCGCTGACCGCGGTGATTCTTTCGCATGACCACTATGACCATCTTGATGAGCAGGCCATACGGCAACTGGCGGACAAGACCGAGCATTTTCTTGCACCGATGGGGGTGGGCGACCTGTTGATTGAGTGGGGGGTACCCGCAGCCAAGGTCAAGCAACTGGACTGGTGGCAGGAAACACAGATTGAGGGCATTCGGTTTGTCGCGACCCCAGCCCAGCATTTTTCTGGACGAGGGCTGTTCGACAGCAACAGCACGTTATGGGCTTCCTGGGTCATTGTGGAAGAAAACCTGCGCCTGTTTTTCAGCGGCGACACTGGATACTTTGAAGGCTTCAAACAAATCGGCGACCAGTACGGTCCGTTCGATGTGACGCTGATAGAAACCGGTGCCTACAACCTTGAATGGCCCAACGTACACATGCAGCCTGAGCAAAGCCTGCAGGCTCACCAGGATTTGCGCGGGCGCTGGCTGTTGCCGGTGCACAACGGAACCTTCGATCTTTCGGTTCATAGCTGGCATGAACCGTTCGACCGCATCCTGGCTTTGGCCAATGCGGCGCAAGTGCCGCTCAGTACCCCGCAGATGGGGGAGCGGATCAGTCTTGACCAGCCTCACAGCGGCCCGGCCTGGTGGTTGCCCAAACCGTTGCGCCAACCACTCAAGGCTGGCGAGCGGGTCATGGCCATGAAGGACTTGTAGGGCGCGCGTTATTTCGATGGGTGATTACGCGCTATTTCCTTGTCCAGTGCTGGTAGTTGCGAGGGTGGCTTGCCGCTGTCGCTGCGCACCTGAGCATGGCTTATCAGGGCGAAGATGAAGCTGCCGCCAATAATGTTGCCTATTAATGTCGGCGCGGCGAAATCCAGCCAGAAGTCCTGCCAACTGACCTCGCCGGCCCAAGCCAGGTAGGACACCTCCACTGAACCGACGACGATATGGGTGAAGTCGCCCAGCGCCATGAGGTAGGTAATCACCAGGATGATCCAGATTTTGGCGTGCTCCATGGAGGGGATCATCCAGACCATGGTGGCGATCATCCAGCCGGAGATGATGCCTTTGGCGAACATCTGACGTAGATCGTTCTCCATCACCTTGCGACCTATCTCAAGAAAGGCTTCATCGGTCTTACTGTCGAAGATAGGCAAGTGCAGCATGATGTAAGCCACCAGAATGGTGCCGGCGAGATTGCCGAGCAGCACCACCGACCATAGGCGCAAGAGTTGACCGAGTTTGCGCAGAGTCGGTTCGGTCATCACGGGAAGCACGGCGGTGATAGTGTTTTCGGTGAACAGTTGTTGGCGGGCCAGAATCACCGCGAGAAAACCTGCGCTATAACCCAGGCTGGCAATGACCTGGCTGCTATCGCCCTCCGGAAGTCGCGCGTAGAAAAGCCCCATGGCCATCATCGATAGCCCCATGCTTAGCCCTGCAGCCAGTGCCGACCACCATAAGGCTGCAAGGGTGCGCTCAAGCTCCTGATCACCCTGGTAGCGGATGATCTCGTGCAAAACAGCTGCACGAGGTGGCTGGTGCTGACTGACTTCCTGTTCTTCATCCGCCGACAGGCCTGGTGTCTTGCTGCTCTCGGATTCGCTCATGGCAGTGTCTCGCATGGGGGCATCTTCTACAGAGCGTCGCCGATGCTGTTTAGTTGCCTGCCTCCAATAGATTGAGTGCAAGTTGCGCCAACTCCAGGCGTTGCTCGACTTGCGTCTGCATGTTGTCCTCCTGGAACCAGGCAGCTGACAAACCGCACCAGGCCACTACCCACTGCAGCAGGCGTTGGCGTGGCAGCTTGGCGAACTTGCAGACAATCTGCAGTCGACTGTTGAAATGCTGCACTTGGCTCGCTACACCGGGGGAGGGATTACAGAACAGGTTGGCGTAGTCGAAGGTCCGTTCGCCGTAAAGGCATTTGGGATCGATGGCCAACCAGCCGTCAGGGCCGAAGTCGAGGACATTGCCGTGATGGATATCACCGTGCAGGACACGCTCCTCTTGCGGGCTTGCCAGCAGGCCGTCGGCGATCTGCGCACTGCGTACATATAAGTGGCCATGGAGCTGCGCCGCGTCCCTCAATCCTTGAAACCAGGTGTGCAGGTCAACAAGGGGGAAGTCGGGCTTTCCCTGATGAGCATGCAAGCGCTCGATCGTCTGGCACAGAAGCCTCGTGGCTCGCTCGTCCTGCCCATTTTCTGCGTAAGCGACCAAGGAGTTCGGGCCTTGTGCTCGGGTCAGCAACAATGCGTTGTTGGCATGGGCCAAGACCTTCGCCGATCCTTGGCCGTTCCACCACTTCATGAGGAAGGCACCGCGTACTTCTTCGGCCACACAGGCAACTTTGAGTATTGCAGGCTGATTGCGATAGCGCACTGGCAATAGGTGGCTGCTGTGGGTGAGTAACGGGGCACCATCGACGATCAGGTGCCAGCGCTGCAGGTAGGGTTCGAACATTCGGGTTTCCTGTATTGATGTACCTATATATAGCTTTCGGAAACAAAGTTGTAATAAGTCCTTGACGCCCCTGCGGATCTCTCTATAATTCGCCCCACTTCTGGCGTAGTCGGAAC